>CAZUAL010000148.1:0-9367 GCA_964618305.1 uncultured Dongia sp.
GTCCTTGGCGCCCAGATCGTAGGCCGCGCGCTCGATATTGGCCTGATGCTCGCCAAGCTGCGCATAGAGAATGGCAAAGGTGAGCGGCAGGTTGATCACCACATGACCGATGCCGATCGCCCAGAGCGATTTCGAGATACCGAGATAGTTGAAGGTGATCTGCAGACCCATGCCGATGATGAGATAGGACACCGTGATCGGCGCCATCAGCAGGAATTGGTAGAAACCGCTGAGGCGCCGCTTCTGCCGCGCCATGGCATAGGCCGCGAGAAAACCCAGCACCGTCGCCACCAAGGCCGAACCCAACCCAACCAGAAGCGAATTGACGAGCCCATCCATGATCTTGCGATTGGCCAGTACCTTTGCCCACCATTTGAGACTGGGCCCGTCGAACGGTGGTACGGGGGCAAGGCTATTCTGAAAGGAGAACTCGATCAGCACCAGGACGGGTAGAAAGATGAAGAGCAGCATCAGGGCGAGATAGACCCAAGGAGCCACGCGGCCGAGCGATCGCATGATCAGACCCGCTCCATCTTGAGGCGCTTGGCGAAGACAAGGAAGGCCGCCGTGATAACCAGCATCAGGATCATCGACAAGGCCGATGCGAGCGGGAAATCCGCCTGCCTGCCGATCTGAAGCATCACGGCCTGCGGCAGCAACATCTCCTTGGACCCGCCGAGAATCTGCGGCGCGATGTAATCACCGATCGCGAGCACGAAGGTCAGGAATGCCCCGACCGAAACGCCCGGCAGGCTCAACGGCAGGGTCACGTGCCAGAAGACCTGCCAGCCATTGGCGCCGAGATCGGCCGCTGCCTTTCGGTAGCTTTCCTTGATCTGAACCAGATTGGCATAGATCGTGAGCGTCAGCAGCATGGCGAAGAAATGGACGAAGCCCAGCACCGTGGCGAAACGGCTATTGCCCATGCCGATGGGCGTGTCGAGGATCCCGGCCCAAAGCAGGAACTGATTGATGATCCCGTTTTCCGAAAGCACCAGCAGCCAGCTGTAGGAACGGACCACATAGGAGGTCCAGAACGGCAGGACCGTCAGAACCAGGGCGAACCGCTGCCAGTTCTTCGGCACCTTGTAAGCAAGAATAAAGGCCAGCGGATAAGCAACCACGACCGAGATGATGGTCGTTGCGACCGTCACCTCGATCGAATTCCACAAGGCACCCACAAAGGTGCCGTCGGCGCGGCTCAGGAAGGCGCGATAATTGTCGAGCGTCCAGACAAGTTCGATCTTGCCATCGATCCGCGCCGAAAAGCTCATCACCAGCATGGCGATGAGCGGCAGAACGAAGAAGAGCAAGGTCCAGGCCAGAGCCGGGACATGGCCCCAGCTCTTCAGGCCCGGCAGTTTGGTCTTAGGCACCGAGCACTTCCGTCCAGACTTCCTGCATCGCCGCATCGAGCTCCGCATCGCCGAAGAAGTAGGGATAGGATTTGGCGATGAATTCCGGCTGCTGGGCCCAGCGCAGGCGCTTCTTCTGCTCGTCGTTCAAGTTCGCCTTTGAATTGGCCGGCATCGCCCAATAGCAATCAGCCGTCGCAAGGCGCCCCTGGCCTTCCGGCGAGACGATGTACTTCACGAACTCGATCGCCAGCTCCTTCTTGGTCGAGTCCTTGAAGATGCCGATCGACTGCGACCAGCGCACGCCGCCCTCATTGGGCAGAACCCAGTCGAGTTCCGGCTTTTCCGCCATCAGGCCCGCAACCGCGAACTCGCCGCCACCGACGATGATATCTGCCGATCCCGTCACCAGCGCGTTCTGCGTGGTCGGCACATCGCCCACCAGCGAGGAGAGCTTCTTCATCTCCACCAGCTTTTCCTTGATCGCCGGCAGATGCATCTTGGTGATCTCCTGCGGCTTGATGCCGAGCGCGATCGCCACCATTTCCATGGTCGGGATGTAATAATCGTAGATAGCGATGCGGCCGGCATATTCCGGATCCCACATCACCTTTGCCTGGCGCGCCTCTTCCTGGCTGACCTTGGTATTGTTGAAGGCGATCGTGTTGTAGCCGAACTTTTCGGGGACTGCGTAAAGCTTGCCGTCCTTGTAATGGGAATCCGGCTGCTTCAATTCCGGGAAGATGTCGGCCCAGGGCATTTCCGCATCCGGCAGTTCGCCGAGATAGCCTTTGCCGACGGCGCTCATGATGTCACCGGTGTCAGCGACGAAGACGTCCCAGTCACCGGGTTGCGACTGCTCTAGGATGCTGTAAGCGACACCCGGCAGATCGTATTCCTTGGTGTTGATCTTGATGCCATGCTTCTCGGCGAACGGATCGAGCAGCGCAGCACCCGTATGGTCGCACCAGACCAGGAGATTGAGTTCGTCCGCCGCGCGGGCGCCCTTCGGCATGAAGGATACCGAGGCCAAGGCAGCGCCGCCCAGCTGCAATGCGCGCCGCCGAGAAACCATGTGTCGACCCATAGAACTGATCATCGTCCGTCTCCCTAGAAGAACCCGAGCCCGCACAGTCTCTTTCGACTGCCGATTTTCTTATTGCGAAAAAAGTGAATGACCTTCAAAATAAAGTCAATTCAGATTTTGGACGGTGCCATGACGGGTCTCCGCGAAAGACAGAAAGCCGGCCGCCGCCGCGACATTCTCGCCGCCGCCAGCCAATTGTTCAGAAAGCACGGTTTCGCCGACACTTCCGTCGAAGCGATCGCAGCCCTTGCCGAGGTCGGCACCGGCACGGTCTACAACTACTTTTCCTCCAAAGGCGATTTGCTGATGGCCCTGGTCGCCCTCGATGGCGAACAGGCCCGAGCCAAGGGCGAGCGCTACATCAAGCGGGTCCATGACGACGTGCAGGAGGCAATCTTCGGCCTCCTTGCCATGTATGTGGACCACGCCCTCATCCATCTCACCAAGGAATTGTGGCGCAACGCCATGGCGACAGCCTTGACCCAGGCCGACTCTCCCTTCGGGATCGGCTATGCGGAAAACGACCGGCTGATGGCGGCACAGGTGGGCGAATTGATCACGGCCTTGCAGAGCCAAGGCAAAATCCGCGCGGGGATTGACGCCCACAGTGCCGGCAGCGCGCTTTTCATTCTCGTCAACGGCCTCTTCATGCAGTTCGTCGCGCAGGACAAGATGCCAAAGACTCTGCTCGCCACGCGCCTGCGCGCACAGATCAACGTTGTCGTCGGCGGCCTCTCGGACCTTGTCCAACCTCAGCGCAGGCGGGCCTGACCATGCGCATCGCCACGGCCGACACTTGGTATGAAACGCAAACATTGAATGACGGGATCACCTGGATCTTCGAGCCCTTCATCAAGGAATATTACCGCTGCAACATCTGGCATGTGCGTGGGCGCGACCGCGACCTCTTGATCGATTCCGGCATGGGCGTCGTCCCGCTCCGCAAACAGGTGCCGCTTCTGACCGGGCGCCCGATCCTCGCTGTCGCTTCCCACACCCATTTCGACCATATCGGCACGCATCATGAATTCGCCGACCGCGCCGTGCATCCGGCTGAGGCCGAAATCCTCGCCCATCCGACACGGGCCAACACGGTCAGCGACAAGTACGTAATCGACAATTCCATCTTCACGGCGTTGCCGCCGGGGGATTGGAACCCGCTTGCCTACCATGTGACACCCGCCCCGGCGCAAACGCTGCTGCCGGAAGGCAGCGTCGTCGATACCGGCGACCGCGCCTTCGAGGTGTTTCATCTGCCCGGACATTCGGACGGCTCCATCGCCCTCTACGAGCGCGCGACCGAAACCTTGTTCTCGGGCGACGTCATCTATGACGGCGAACTCGCCTATGATTCAAGCAACCGTGCGGAAATGAGCCAATATGTGGCCAGCATGAAGCGCCTGCTTGCCCTGCCGGTCCGCATCGTTCACGGCGGCCATTATCCGAGCTTTGGCCAGGAGCGCATGCAGGCCATTGCCCGCCAGTTCCTTATCGATATCGACCGTTGAGGCCGATGCCCTCAGGCGACCTTTTCCATCCGCCCGCGTGTGAACTCGGCAATGCGGCGGCAGGCTTCGGCAAGGCTTAGCTCGTCAATGGCAAAGGAAATGCGCACATGCCCCTCGGCACTCGGCCCGAACGCGGTGGCATCGAGCGTTGCCACACCCGTCGCCTTGAACAGCGCCCAGGAGAATTCCTGCCCCGTCATCCCGGTCCCGCGTACATCGGCCAGCATGAACATGCCGGCGGCGGGGCTGCGGCAGACAAGACCGGGAAGCTGGCCCAGGGCCTTCACCGCCAGATCCCGCCGATGCCGATAGATCTCGCGCATCTCGGCCACTTCCGGAATATTCATCTCAAGCGCCATAGCGGACGCATTCTGCACGAAGGGCGGCAGGCCATAGAGGTTCGCCAGACCAAGATTGCCGACATGCTGGATGAGCTCGCCGGGCCCCGCGACCCAGCCGAAGCGCCAGCCGGTCATGGCATGCGATTTAGAGAGGCTGCTCACCGTTGCCGTCCGCTCCGCCATGCCGGCAAGGCCGCAGATACTGACATGCTCACCTTCGAAAACGAGCGTGCTGTAGACCTCGTCCGACACGACCCAAAGATCGTGCTGCCGCGCCAGATCGGCGATCCCTTGGAGTTCCTCGCGGCTGAGGACCACACCGGTCGGGTTGCTGGGCGTTGCGAAAAAGATAGCCTTCGTCTTCGGCGTGATTGCTTTCGCAAGGTCGCTGATATCGAGGTGGAAATTGTTGGCAGCCTTCAGTGGCACGCGCACCAGCTTGGCACCGCTCGCCTGAATCGTCGCTTCGTAGGTGACATACATCGGCTCCAGCACGATCGCCTCGTCGCCCGGATCAAGGATTGTCATTGCGACGGCAAAAAGGCCGCTTTGGCAACCGGACATGATGGCGACATTGTCGCTGGTCACCGCCTGACCTGTCGTCCGCGCATGATGCTTCGCCACCGCTTCGCGGGCGCGCGGCAGGCCCAGAATGTCAGCGTAATGCGTGTCGCCGTTTCTCAGCAGACGCACGGCTTCTTCCGTGATGGCCTTCGGCGTGTCGAGGTCAGGGTCGCCGATCGACAGAATGATGACATCCTTGCCGGCTCGCTTCTGCGTCAACGCTTCCACATGAAGGTCCCAGGCAGCAGCGCCTTCGCCGGCCACGCGATCAGTGAGCTGAGAGTAACGCATGATGAAACCCCGACAATTGAGGCACCGTTTGCAATATCGTGCCCGTTCATTTCGCGCTAAGGAGTAGAGTTCGGCTCGAATGCGGTCAAGGCGTGTGTTTTCAAGGTGTTAAATGGCAATCACACCGTTCGAAACCACATGCTAGGATGAAACCAAAGCGGCGTTTCGCCAGTCCGTTCGGCGTTTCGCCATTTGCTACGACAAATGAGGATGAACATGAGCAAGTCGACGCAGGACAAAGTCTTTCATCAGCCGCTCGGCGGCAATCAGATGCCGCGTTTCGGTGGACACGCCAGCATGATGCGCCTGCCGACAAAGGACAGCGCCGCCGGCCTTGATGCCGCTTTCGTCGGCGTTCCATTTGATATCGGCACGTCGAACCGCTCCGGCACCCGCTTCGGGCCGCGCCAGATCCGCGCCGAATCCTGCCTCATCCGCCCCTACAATATGGCGACGCGGGCGGCACCCTTCGATTCCCTCAGTGTGGCCGATATTGGCGACGTCGCCATCAACACCTTCAATCTGCAGAAGAGCATGGCGATCATCGAGGCAGCCTATAACGAAATCCTCTCGCACGATTGCATTCCGCTGACGATGGGCGGCGATCATACGATCGCCCTTCCCATCCTCCGCGCGTTGAAGAAGAAACATGGGCCGGTCGGTATGGTGCATGTCGATGCCCATGCCGACATCAACGACACGATGTTCGGCGAGAAGATCGCGCATGGCACGCCCTTCCGACGCGCGGTCGAGGAAGGACTCCTCGATGGGAAGCGCGTGGCGCAGATCGGACTGCGCGCCACCGGCTATTCAGCCGAGGATTTTGATTGGCCACGCTCGCAGGGCTTCCGTGTCGTCCAGGCGGAAGAGTGCTGGTACAAATCGCTCAGCCCGCTGATGGCGGAGATCCGCGCCCAGCTAGGCGACGGCCCGGTCTATTTGAGCTTCGATATCGACGGACTTGATCCCTCGTCGGCGCCCGGTACGGGCACGCCGGAAGTGGGCGGCCTTACCACCATCCAGGGGTTGGAGATCATTCGTGGCTGCCGCGGTCTCAACCTGGTCGGTTGCGATCTGGTCGAGGTCTCGCCGCCCTACGACCCGACGGGCAATACGGCGCTGCTCGCCGCGAACCTGCTCTATGAAATGCTGTGCGTGCTGCCGGGCGTAAAGTATCGAGTCTGAGCCCACCATCCGAAAGAAAATGGCCGGGTCTGCACTCGGCCATTTTCATTTAGTCCCCCTACTTGCCCTCAGTTGGGCATCTTAACAGTCATGTAGGGTGCCGTTGCCGTCTCATTCGCACCGAAGGGTCCGGAGACTTTGTGTTCGACCGGCTTCAGGCTGCGCAGATAGGCGGCCAGATCGGCGGCGTCATCCTTCGTGATATGGCTGTAGGACATCCACGGCATCGCCGGCGCCAATTGGCGGCCATCCGGACGGACGCCGGTGGTAAAGGCGGCGATGATCTGCTCATTCGTCCATTCGCCCAGGCCAGTCTTCTTGTCCGGCGTCAGATTCGGCGGATAGAAGATTCCAAGGCCGGGCACTTCAAATCCGATATCGGATCCGGACAGCGGTGCTTCCAAGTTCGGCTGAGGCGTGAAGGCGCCGGTATTGTGGCAGCCGCCGCAATCCATGATGTGACTGAGATACTCACCGCGCTTGACGCTGACCTCGGCCTTGGCGAGGCCGGTTGCCGCGACGATCAGCGCTCCGGCGAGTGTGACCGGAAGCATGTTCTTCATGTTGCTCTCCTGACAGAATGGCCCGCTCAAAGTCGGCGGGCCTTGTGGCAGGCTATCTAGGCCGCCTCCCGTCGGCGAAAAACCTAAGACAATGCTAAAGTCATGCGTGCGGACCAGGAACTGCCATGCGCGCAGCGCGCAAATGGCCATGGACGTTCCTAAACGGAAAAGGGCCGCGGTGTGACCCGCGGCCCTTTAACTTTTGCCGCCCCGCCCTGTGGCGCGGCGCTTTCCGGCTTAGATGCCCGGGCGCAGCAAGATCTGCGCGACACCGGCGGCGACGTTCACGCCGACGCTGCCCTGCACACTCACCGGCTGCAGCGCGATCTGGCTGTTGCCGCCGCCGACCAGCACGTTGGCGCCGAGGCCGAGGCCCGCTGCGACATCGGCTGTCGCACCACCATATTCACCGGCCAGAGCGCCCGGCGCGACATTACCCGGGGCGAAGACGACCCAGATCATGTGAGCTTCCTTGGTGAAGCCGATATCGACACCGTACTTGTTGATCTCGCCGTTATAGGCTTCGGCGCTACCATCGGGGCGCGTGAAGACGCAGGACATCGTCTTCGACGAACCGAAAATGAAACCCATGCCACCGGCCACATTGCAGCTCAGCGAACCCACATTCACACCCGCCGCCGAAAAGGCCGGCACAGCAGAAATCATCAGCGCCGCGGCCGCGGCGATCAGGCTACCAACTTTCATTTTTGAAGCTCCCATGTATGAAAACTGATCCGTCGCCCGTCCGCGGCGGTGAAAGCAATGTAGCACCGCCCCCCGTAAACGCCCAGATCAGATGCGCGTTTGGCGTGTGACGGCCCTCACAAGGCCTTAACTCTTAGGGCCTGTTCCGCACCCTGGACAGGACGCACCAATCCGTGAACTATCCTCGGAGGAGTTCTTAACGGGCCGACAAGACCTTGCAGAAAAGGCATCTTCCACCACTCAACGCCTTGCGCACCTTTGAGGCGGCGGCCCGGCACCTGCACATGGGCAAGGCCGCGGACGAACTGGGTGTGACGCACGGCGCCGTCTCGAAGCAGATCGTCAATTTGGAAGAGCAGCTCGGGCTTACCCTGTTCCACCGCCAAGGCAATCGCCTTGCCTTGACCGAACAGGGATTGAAATTGCTGCGGGCGGCCACCGCCGCCTTCGACCAGCTGGGCTATGCCATTGCCCGAATGGAAGGCGCATCCATCGCCGGCGAACTCCGTGTCTCCGTCCCTTCCGCCTTTGCCGAAAAGTGGTTGGTGCCCCGGCTTCACAAATTCGTTGAAGCAGCACCCAGCCTGCGCCTCTCGCTCCTGTCGGCCGCGGCAAGTTACGATCCGGCCAACACGGATGTGTTGGGCGACGGCCTCGACCTCGCCGTGCGATTCGGCGAGCCCGTCTGGAAGGATGGGACCGCGCGACTGCTTTCCCATGTCGGCTCCTTTCCTGTCTGCGCGCCGACTCTTCTCTCCGAGCTTCCGGGTTTGGCCACGCCAAACGACTTGCTGCGGCACACCTTGCTGCTCGACGACCCGCAGGGGGTGAACTGGCTTCGCTGGCTTGAACGCGCCGGCGTCGCCGCCAGTGAACTGCCGCGCGGCATCTACTTCCAGGATTTCAATCTTCTTCTCGCCGCTGCCCGACATGGGCTCGGCTTCTGCCTCGCCGACCAAATCACCGCCGGGGAGGATCTCGCGCACGGACATCTCCTGCGGCCATTCCGCCAGTCGATCGAGCATCTCGGCGCCTATTATGTTGTCGTCCCGCCCCTCGTTTCGCCGGCCGCCCGCGCCTTTGCCGACTGGCTTGAGGCGGAAATCGCCTTCTCCCTGGCCGACCCGGTGAGTTAAAGTCGACGAAGCCAGCAACATTACTCCCTGGGCCAAGGTGGCGGGCTGCTGCTAGCCTTTCCGTATCTACCGACAACAGGGATCAAAATCATGACCAGCCAGAAGACTCCATTGCGGGCCCGCGTTGAAGGCGGTGGAACACCGCTTATGAAGAAATGGAACCTCGCCTCGGAATCGGGCGTCCTGAAGGACGTGCTGCTTGGCCCGGCGGAAGGCTTCCGCTGGATGGGGCTTGAAAACGCGGCTTGGTCGTCTCTGGTACGCGACACACTGCGCAAGGGCTACAAGTTCGACAAGCAGCTCGCCATGCGCCAGCACCGCGAGATGGTCAGCGCATATGAGAGCGCCGGGATCAATTGCCACTTCCTGCCGCTCGATGAGGATAACCCCTACCAGGTCTACGCCCGCGATTCCTCGTTCATGACGCCCTACGGCGCCGTCATCTGCCAGATGGCCAATCCGCGCCGCCGCGGCGAATACGCCTCATGCCTGCGCTTCTATCTCGAGAACGATATTCCGATCTACGACATGGTGAGTTCGGGTAACTTCGAAGGTGGCGATTTCAACATCATCGCCGATAAGACAGCCCTTATCGGCTACACCGACCACCGCTCCGAAGAGATTTCCGCGCG
>CAZUAL010000149.1:0-9358 GCA_964618305.1 uncultured Dongia sp.
GGGCTGCAGCGGCCCGACGCTCGAACCGCTCGCCAGCGCGCGCACGCGGCCCCTCGACGACGAGGAGCAGGCGATGATCGCCAAGGCCGATGCCAATGCCGCGGATACGGCCGACGGTGTCGCCGGCTTCTGCCTGGGCCGGCTTTTTGCGCTCTATCTGCCGGGCAAGGACGGCTCGCTGCTGGTCGCCGACGGGGGTGCCGTCTATCGGCTGGAGCGGCTTTCGGCCAAGCTGCCGTGAGCCGGGCCAGCATGTCGACCGGGCTCTACACGCACAAGGCCTGCCTCGATCATAATACCGGCCACGGTCATCCCGAGCGTATCCAGCGCCTCTCGGCCATTCTGCGTCTCCTCGACGATCCGATCTATGCGGCACTCGATCGGCGCGAGGCGCCGGCGGCAACGCGCGCACAGCTCGCCCGCGTCCATGACGAGAGCTATATCGAAGCGGTCTTTGACGCGGTCCCGCGCGAAGGCTTCGGGCAGCTTGACGGCGACACGGTACTCTCACCCGCCTCCGGCGAGGCCGCCTTGCGCGCGGCCGGCGCGGTGACGGCGGCGGTCGGCGCCGTCCTTGGCGGCGAAGTGAAGAATGCCTTCTGCGCCGTGCGCCCGCCCGGGCATCATGCCGAGCGCGACGTGGCCATGGGTTTCTGCATTTTCAACAATGTCGCCGTGGGTGCCGCCGAAGCGCTGGCGGTGCATGATCTCGCCCGTGTCGCCATCTTCGATTTCGACGTCCATCACGGCAACGGCACGCAGCATATCTTCGCCGCCGAGCCGCGCGTGCTCTACGCCTCGACGCATCAGAGCCCGCTCTATCCCGGCACGGGCGCCAAATCCGAAAAGGGTGTCGGCAACATCGTCAACGCGCCGCTGGCCCCTTACGCCGGATCGGCGGAGTTCCGCGATGCCTGCGAGACCGCCATCCTCCCCGCCATCGACAGATTCCGCCCAGAGCTCATCATGGTTTCAGCAGGCTTCGACGCCCACCGCGCCGATCCGCTGGCAAGCCTGGAACTCGAGACCGAGGATTATGCCTGGATCACCGACCGGCTGGTGGAATTGGCGAAGGTGCATTGCCAGGGCCGCATCGTCTCGACGCTCGAAGGCGGCTACGATCTCAATGCGCTCGCCGAATCCGCCACCGCGCATATCTACGCGCTGCAGCGGGCGTAACGAACGGAAGGCCGTCGCCTGATCGGGAGCCTTACGCCTTCGCGGCGTCGGCGGCGAGGCGGTTGCGGCGGCGTTCGATGCGCTTTTCGCGCACATGGCGATAGGCGGTGATGAGCTTGAGGCTCCAGCGATAGCCGAGCCAGCCGCACAGGATGCCCCAGGGGATGAAACCGACCCACATGGCGACCGCCCAGTCGAGGAAGAGCAGGCGCGAGATCATCTTGATCTGGTCCCAAAGCCCGAGCTGGTCATTGACCAGATTGCCCAACAGGGCGACGAAGCGGTCAAAGCCGGAGAGATCGTCCCACTTGCCCATCATCACCTGCCCCGTGACATAGAAGCCGTAGAACATCGGCGCCGTGGTCAAGGGATTGCTGATGAAGGTCCACAAGGCCGCGATGACGACGTTGAAGCCCCAGTTGAAGCGGCGGGCGATGAGCCAGATGGCGAGCACCACGGTCGACTGGCCGATGATGGGCATGAGCCCGCAGACGATTCCGACCAGGACCGAGCGCGCGCTGTATTCGGCCGGGTGCCGCGCGCGCAGCATGGGCGTCACCAGGCGATAGCGGACATAGCGGCTGGCGCGCCGGAAAAGACCGGCGGGCTTGGGCTGCCCATTCCCCGAATGGTTCCGGCTCCGACCCCCGTTTTCGGGCCCGTGGTGATGTGTGTTGTTACTCATCGAAATCTTTTGGCATCCCTGTTCGGCTCATTTGGCTAGATCGGGTGCGAAATTGCAATCGCACGGGTCGCGCATGAGACCAAGGTATAGGGTGGCGATTCGCCGGGTCTCTTTTGCCAAGTCACTGAATCTCAACGTTTCCCGACTATTGTCCGGGGCGGCGCCCATCGCTAGAATGCCGCTCGATCGGCGCTTGGCGCGGCCACCTTGCGACAGAAGGCCGCGCTTGGCGCCATTTTGATTGGCACACCTTTCCGATCGGTCCGGCGTCGCGTCCCATCTCCTGTCTCTTATGGCATGGGATCGGTGACGAAACTCTTACCGAAGCCGCGCCGTCGGTCGGGAAAAAGCAGACTTAGAAACGGCCGACAGATAAAAGGCCGAATGGGGAAGCGTCGCATGGCTGAGAAAAAGAACGAGGATCCGAAGCTCGCCGCCATTGCCGGCATGAGCTTCGAGGAAGCGCTGGGCGAGCTTCAGGAACTGGTGAAGCGGCTCGAGCGCGGCGACAACAAGCTCGACGACGCCATCAGCGCCTATGAGCGCGGCGCCGCGCTGAAGCAGCATTGCGAGATGAAGCTCAAGGAAGCACAGCTCAAGGTGGAAAAGATCGTGCTCGGCGCCGACGGCAAGGCTGAGACGCGCCCCGCCGATATCGACTGACCATCAAGAACTAGCCCGCAATCAAGAATTCGCACCACCAAGAAGTCCATGCAAACCGAGGTCAACGTGTCCATCGAGTCCGCTCTCAACGACGCCGCGCAATCCGTCAACCGCAAGCTCAATGAGCTCATCAAGCCGGTCGACGGGGCCGAGGCGCGCGTCATCGAGGCCATGCGTTATGCGACGATGGTGGGCGGCAAGCGCATCCGCCCCTATCTGGTGATCAACAGCGCCGCGATCTTCAGCGTGCATCATGAATATGCGCTGCGCGTGGCGGCCGCGATCGAGATGCTGCATTGCTACAGCCTGGTGCATGACGATCTGCCGGCCATGGACAATAGCGACCTCCGGCGCGGCAAGCCCACCTGCCACAAGCAGTTCGACGAGGCGACGGCGATCCTGGCCGGCGACGGCCTTCTCACCATGGCGTTCGAGGTGCTGTCGCATTCCGATACACACCCCGACGGCGATGTCCGCGCGCAGCTGTGCCATGCGCTGGCCGTGTCCGGCGGCGCCAACGGCATGGTGGGCGGGCAGATGATCGATCTTCTGGCGGAGAACCAGGAACTCGACATCGGCGCCATCACGCGGCTCCAGCGCATGAAGACCGGCGACATCATCGCCTTCTCGTGCGAGGCGGGCGCCATCCTGGGCCATGCCTCACGGGATCAGCGCCATGCCCTCATCGGCTATGCGCACGATCTGGGCCTTGCCTTCCAGATCGTCGACGATCTGCTCGACGCCGAGGGCGACGCAGCCGAGACCGGCAAGCCGACCGGGGCGGATGCCGCCGCCGGCAAGGCGACCTTCGTTTCGATCCTGGGCCTCGAGCGCGCGCGCCAGCAGGCACAGCTCCTCGGCGACCAGGCGAAGCGGCATCTCGATATTTTCGGCGCCAAGGCCGACCCGATGCGCTGGATGGCGGACTTCGTCATCAGCCGCAAGAGCTGACGCAAACAAAGGACTGAGAGATGACGACCCTTTCCGCTGGCCCCCGGAAGGGCGCCGCGGAAAGCCGGTTGCCCCTCCATCAGGACATTTTTGCTACCATGGGTTTGGCAGCGCCGATCGCCATTGCCCTGCTGGTTGAAATGGCGATGGGCGTCGCCGAATACACGATGGCCGGCCGCCTCGGTGCGGCCGCCTTTGCTGCCGGCGGTTTTGGCGCGCAGGTTCTTTTCGTGCCGAAGATCCTCGCCATGGGCGCGCTTTATGCCGTGGCGGCCATGGGCTCGCAGGCGCACGGCGCCGACAAGCCGGACGAATTGCTGCGCATCATGCGCCAGGGCTTGCGGCTTGCCACCATCCTTTCTCTGCCGGTCATGCTCTTCATGCTGGGGGTGGGGCCGGCCCTGCGCATCGTCAAGGCGATGCAGCCGGACTTCACGCTCGATATCGCCGCCATCGAACAATTGCTGTGGTGGGCCCTCCCTTCCGTGCCGGCCTTCCTGTGGTTCCACACGCTGCGGAATTTCGTCACCATCCTGGGCAAGCCAGTGGTCGTGACAATCATCGGCCTCATCATCCTCCCCGTCTTCATTGCCGTCCTCTATCTGCTGATGTTCGGCTTCGGCAGCTGGCAGGGCATGGGTGTGCCGGCAATCGGCCTTGCCACCACCATCGTCTCCTGGCTGCAATTCGCCCTCGGCGCCGCCTATGTGCACCGTTTCCGGCCCTTCGCGAACTATCCGGTCTTCCGTCACTTGCTGCAGGCGGATGGCCGGCTGATGAAGGAGATGCTTGTGGTGGGAGCGCCGATCGCCGGCGCCTATCTCTTCGAATCCGGCATGTTCTTCGGCTCGACGCTGGCGATGGCGGGGTTCGGTACTGATCCGCTGGCCGCGCACAATATCGTGCTCAACGTCACCAGCATCACCTTCATGATCCCCTATGCGATGGGCCAGGCAGGTACGGTGCGGGTGGGTTATGCGCTGGGTGCGGGCCGGCCCGCCGATGCGCGGCAAGCCGGTTTGGTGGCGATCTCGATGGCGCTGCTCTGGATGTTGGTCTCCGCCGTCATCATGTGGCAGGCGCCAGTCTGGATCAGCGGCTTCTATCTCGATCTCAACGATGCCGCCAATGCGACGGCCTTGAGCGTCGCGGTCACCCTCTTCCCCATCGCCGCCATCTTCCAGTTCTTCGACGGCATGCAGGTTTCGGCCTTGGGCGCGTTGCGCGGCTACAAGGACACGAAGATGCCGATGATGATCGCCTTCGTCGGCTATTGGGTGCTGGGAATCGGCGGCGGCATCAGCATCGCCTATGGGTTCGACGTCCAGGGGCCGGGTGTCTGGTGGGGCCTTGCCATCGGCCTGGCCGCCTCTGGCACCATGCTTCTGCTGCGCTTCCTCTATCTGTCGCGCCGCCACGCCGTGCTAGATTGACGCCATGGCAAAGGAACGGGTCGATAAGCTCCTCGTTGACCGGGGGCTGGTGGAAAGCCGCGCCAAGGCGCAGGCCCTGATCCTGGCCGGGCTCGTCTACAGCGACACCAAACGCATCGCCAAGGCGGGCGATCAGATCCCGCTCGATGCGCCCTTGATGGTGAAAGGTCAGGAGCATCCTTGGGTGAGCCGCGGCGGCTTGAAGCTTGCCAAGGGGATCGAGGCCTTCAGCCTACCGGTCGAAGGCAGGATCGCCGCCGACATCGGCGCCTCCACCGGCGGCTTCACCGACGTGCTGCTGCATCATGGCGCCGCCAGGGTCTATGCGGTCGATGTCGGCCACGGCCAGCTCGCCTGGAAGCTGCGGCAGGATCCGCGTGTCACCGTGCTGGAAAAGACCAACGCGCGGCATCTGACGCGCGAGCAGATACCGGAGCCGCTCGATATCGTCGTCTGTGACGCGAGCTTCATCGGCCTTGAAACCGTGCTGCCGGCAGCCCTTGCCCTTGCCAAGGACGAAGCCTGGTGTGTGGCCCTCATCAAGCCGCAATTCGAGGTGGGGCCGGACCGCGTCGGCAAGGGCGGCGTTGTGCGCGACGCAGCGCTCCACGAGGAAGTCTGCCAGCGCATCCGCGCCTGGTTCGAACGCCAGCCGGGCTGGCAGGTGCTGAGTATCGTCGAAAGCCCGATCCTGGGGCCGGAGGGCAACAAGGAATTTCTCATCGCCGTGCGAAAGGGTGCCGCACATGGCTGAGCCGCTGACAGTCGAGATCGACATCGAAACACTCGGCGCGCAGGGCGACGGCATCGGCCGGCACGAGGGCGCCCAGGTCTTCGTCCCCTATGCGCTGCCGGGCGACCGTGTGCGCGTGCGCCTCGAGGCCAAGGGCAAGGGCGCCTTCACCGGCCGCCTGGCCGAGATCGTGACGCAATCGCCTGCGCGCGTGGTACCGCCCTGCCCGCTTTTCACCCGTTGCGGCGGCTGCGCGCTGCAGCACCTCGCCATGCCGGACTATCTCGCTTGGAAGAAAGCCCAAGTGGCGGCAACCCTCGCCACGCGCGCGATCGCGCTGCCGGCGGGGACGGAGATCATGGCCATGCAGCCCGGCACACGCCGGCGCGCGGTCTTCGCCGCCACCAAGGACAAGGACCGGGTGACCTTGGGCTTCCACGCCGTCATGAGCCACGAGATCGTGCCGCTCGATGATTGCCTGCTGCTGACGCCGGCATTGCGGGCCGCCCTGCCGCATCTTGCGCGCCTTGCCGCGGCGGCGCTCAACAACAAGCAGAGCGCCGACTGCCAAGTGACCGAGACGCTTTCCGGCCTCGATATCCTCATCCAGTCCGGCGACAATCTTGCTGAAACCCGCCGCCAGCCGCTCATTGCCGCCGCGCGGGCCGCCGATATCGCCCGCATTTCCTGGGCGCATGGCAAGCGCCAGCCGGAACCCATCTTCATGGAGCGCGTGCCGCAGGTGCACTTTGCCGGCATTCTTGTCGATTTGCCGATCGGCGCCTTCCTGCAGCCTTCCGCCGAGGGCGAGGCGGCACTCGTCGCCGCCGTGACCGAAGGTGTCGGCAAGGCCAAGCGAGTGGCTGACCTTTATGGCGGCTGCGGCACCTTCTCCTTCCCCCTCGCCCTCATGGCGCGGGTCCTGAGCGTCGATTCAGCCAAGCCCGCCGTGGCGGCACTCATCGCCGCCGTCAACCGTGCGCAATTGTCCGGTCGCGTCGAGGGGCTGGCGCGCGATCTCGATCAATCGCCGCTGCCGCCGCAGGATCTCAAGGCCTACGATGCCGTGGTGTTCGATCCGCCCCGGGCCGGGGCGGAGATGCAGGCGCGCATGCTGGCAAAGTCGATCGTGAAGCGGGTCATCGCCGTTTCCTGCAACCCGGCAAGCTTCGCGCGCGACGCACGCATCCTGCTCGATGCCGGCTTTGCGATGGAGAAGCTCACCATTCTCGACCAGTTTCTCTGGTCGCATCACACCGAACTGGTGGCAATCTTCGCCCGCAGGTGAATTCAGAAGCCGTCGCGCTTGGAAAAGCTGCACAGCACGAAGCCGATCTCGGGTGAATCCGGCTTGGCGAACGGCAGGACGAGCATTTCCAGCGGGATGTATTCGTAGCCCGTGCCGAGCGGGGCGCCGATGAAATAGCGCGGCCCCTTGGCGGCGATGACAGCATCATAGACTGTGAACCAGCGCTCGACATAGGGCGCGCCGACGCCGCTGAGGCGGGCGCGGTTGAGGCGGGCGCGGTTGAGGCTGGTGGAATCGAAGTAGCGTTCGAATTCGCGGCCGATATAGCGGTAGAAGACGTCGTACGGCCGCGCCGCGTTGGGCTCGTCGAGGATCTCCCCCAGCAGCATCCAGGGGAGCAACGAGGGAAAGTCCATCGGATCGAAGAGAGCGCGCGACGGCAGGCGGCCGGACGGCGCCCAATGACCCCAGGCCTTTTCAAGCTCCCGCAACGCCCCTGATTCAAGCGCGTCGGCGGCCTGCCAATGCATCTGCTGCTGCACGCCCGAGCCTTTCCCCCCGATTTGCTGCACGCGCCCGACTGCGAAAGCCTAGGCGCGCAATGGCTAACAGAAAGTGAAGAGTCTCAAGAACCGATTTGCCCGCGGTGCCGCAGCAGATGATCTGCCAGCACCAGCGCCATCATCGCCTCGCCCACCGGCACGGCACGAATACCCACACAAGGATCGTGGCGGCCGGTCGTCGACACATCGACTTCCCCGCCCTTTGTGTCGACGCCCTTGCGCGGCGTCAGGATCGACGAGGTCGGCTTCACCGCAAAGCGCACCACCACATCCTGGCCGGTCGAGATGCCGCCCAGGATGCCGCCCGCCTTGTTGGAGAGGAACTTGACCTTGCCGTCCTGCATCCGCATCTCGTCGGCATTCTCTTCGCCGGTCAGTTCCGCCGCCTCGAAACCGGCGCCGATCTCGACACCCTTGACCGCGTTGATGCTCATCATGGCACTGGCGAGATCTGCATCGAGCTTTCCGTAGATCGGCGCACCCAGTCCGACGGGCACATTTTTCGCCACCACTTCGACGACGGCGCCGACCGACGAGCCGGCCTTGCGCACGGTGTCGAGATATTCCTCCCACACCATCGCGGTCGCGGCATCGGGCGACCAGAAGGGGTTCGTCTCCACCTCGGCCCAGTCCCAGGCGTGGCGGTCGATCTTGTGGCGGCCGATCTGCACCAGGGCGCCCTTGATCTCGACGCCGCCGGGCACGATGTGATTGAGCACCTTGCGTGCAACCGCACCCGCCGCAACCCGCGCCGCCGTCTCGCGCGCCGACGAGCGGCCGCCGCCGCGATAGTCGCGGATGCCCTGATACTTGGCCCAATAGGTGTAGTCGGCATGGCCGGGGCGGAACTGCTCGGCGATCTTGCCGTAATCCTTGCTGCGCTGATCCTCGTTGCGGATCATCAGCGAAATGGGCGTGCCGGTCGTCTTGCCCTCGAACATGCCGGAGAGAATCTCGACACTGTCTGGCTCGCGCCGTTGCGTGACAAAGCGCGACTGGCCGGGCTTGCGCCGGTCGAGCCAATGCTGGATCTCGGCGGCTTCGATGGCGATGCCGGGCGGGGTGCCGTCGACGACGCAGCCCAGGGCGGGCCCGTGACTCTCACCCCAAGTCGTGAAGCGGAAAAGCTGGCCGAACGTGTTGAACGACATCGGCGCTTACGATTCCGTCTTCGAGAAGTTGCGCAGCATTTCCGTCAGTTCCGGCGCCGATTCAGGCCGCAGCATGCCGACCACATTGTAGCCGCTGTCGACATGGTGCAGTTCGCCGGTGACGCCCTTGGAAAGGTCGGAGACGAAATAGAGCCCGGCCCCGCCCACATCCTCAATGGTGACGTTGCGGGTAAGCGGCGCGTTGAGTTCGTTCCAGCGCAGGATCTGGCGGAAGTCGCCGATGCCGGAGGCGGCCAGCGTCTTGATCGGACCGGCCGAGATCGCATTGACGCGGATGCCATACTCGCCGAGATCGGCGGCGAGATAGCGGACCGAGCATTCGAGTGCCGCCTTGGCGACACCCATGACGTTGTAATGCGGCATGACTCGCTCGGCGCCGAGATAGGTGAGCGTCACCAGCGAGCCGCCGTTCGTCATCAAGGGCTGCGCCCGGGCCGCAACCGCTGTGAAGCTGAAGCAGGAAATGTCCATGGTGCGCGCGAAATTGCCGCGCGTCGTCGCCACATACTTGCCCTTCAGCTCCTCCTTGTCGGAGAAAGCGATGGCGTGGACGACGAAATCGAGGCTGCCCCAGCGTTCCTTGATCGTGGCGAAGGTCTGATCGACGCTGGCGTCATCGGTGACGTCGCAGGGGATGACGATGTCGGCACCGACGGATTGCGCGAGCGGCTTCACCCGCCGCTCCAGCGCCTCGCCCTGATAGGTGAAGGCCAGTTCGCCACCCTGTGCG
>CAZUAL010000150.1:0-9344 GCA_964618305.1 uncultured Dongia sp.
GCTTCTCGCCGGCCTGCGACAGCACGCCGGCATCGATCCGGTCGGTGACCGTGGGAACCAGGATATCGGCGATCTTCACCGCCTCGATGAGTTCGGCCTGGGACAGCGGATGGTCGTCGAGGTTCAATTTCACATTGAACAGCTCCATCATGCGCGTCTCGATGACGTCGGGCAGCTTCCGCGTCACCACCACCAAGGGCGTGTTGCTCATCGTCCTGATCTCTCCCTGGGCAAGGGTTTTTCACCCTGTCGTATAAGAGTGGTAGCAAGGGGGTGGCGCGGTTGTCGAGGGGTTCAGCCGACGCACCATGAGCCCACGGAGCGGGCGGCCCATATGCGCCCCATCCTGGCCCAATTGCGGCGGCAAATGGCGCAGTGGCGCCGGTACCAGGTCGTTTTCAAGTTAGGCGACACGCCGCCCGTAAGGTTTCAAGGACTTGGGGGACGCTTGGCCGGCTTCAGGCGCGGGACTTGACCGGCACGGGCCGCCCCTATATCGCCTGGATATGCGTGCGAATCGGTCGACAAATACGCTCATGAGCAGCTTCACTCGGCGCAAGGTCTTCAAGGCCTTGGCCACCATCCTGGTTATCGGCATTGGGGGGCTTGCCGCCTCGGCCGAGGAAAAACTGCCATTGCCCCGCTTTGCCAGTCTGCAATCGAGCCAGGTCAACATGCGCCAGGGGCCGGGCGAGACCTATCAGATCATCTGGACCTACCAGCGCGCCGGTTTGCCGGTGGAGATCATCGAGGAATTCGACATATGGCGCCGCATCCGCGACCATGACGGCGTGGTCGGCTGGGTGAAATCGACCCTGCTGGTCGGCAAGCGCCATGCCCTGGTGCGCGACGAACAGCGCCCCTTGCGTGCGGGCCCCGAAGCTGGCGCGAAGCCGGTCGCGCTCGTCGATCCCGGCGTCATCCTGAAGATCCTGGAATGCGGCGGCGATTGGTGCCGCCTGGAAGTCCAGGGCTATAAGGGCTGGATGCTGAAATCCGAAATCTATGGCGTCTACGCCGACGAGACGATCGAGGATTAGGCGGCTTTCTGGCGCTTGAGGCGCAGCACGCGCAGGCGGCTTTCCACATCTTCCTTGTTGAGATAGGCACCGGCGAGACGCCGATAGCCGCTATAGGCATCGCGCGCGTGCAGCAGGCGCCAATTGTCGAAGAGGACGACCGAGCCGGGTGCGAGGCGGCGGCGGTATTGCAGCGCGCGGTCGCTCGCATGACGGGCGAAAGCCGCATAGGCCTCCTGGAAGAGCGCCATGCGCGATGGCTCCAGCGCGAAGGGTGCGCGGTCGAGATTGTTGAAGCTCACCTGCGCCAGGCGACCGGTCGAATCCTCGCGGAACAGAGGCCGGCGCGCCATCAAATGAATGCCGCGCTCATGGTCGATATACTGGCCCGGCACTTCGACTTCCGTGAGGATGCGATAGAGCGCCGGTGTGTCGCGCTTCATGATCTCGGCGATGCGGAATCCGTCGACGAAGACGTTCTCGCCGCCGATGCCGTCGAAGGCCAGGCAATGGAACATCTGGTAGCCCGGCGCATCGAAGCTGTAGGTGCCGTCGGTATGCGGACCGATGGCCAGCGTCGTATAGGCCGTATCCTTGTGTTCCATGTTGGCGGTGAAATCCCAATAGCCGCCGAAGATCGTTTCGCGGATATAGGCAACGCGCTTGGCAACCGCCTGCGTTGCCTCCGGCGTCGGCGGGGTCTCCTCGACGAAGCAGAAACCGAAGCGTTCGATCTTCTCGAGATAGGCTTCGAGCACGCCTTCATCTTCCATCAGTGCGGCGAATGTCACGTGCGGGAAGTCTGCCGAGATTTCCGCATCGTTCCAGGTGGTGACGTTGGTGGCGAGGATGCCGACGGGCAACAGCGCCTCGGCCAGGTCCGCGGTGGCGAAAGTGCTTCTGTGCCCGTCCTGCCAGACGAGATCGATCATCAGCCCGCCGGCGCCGAGCTCGATCGAGGCAAGATGGAGATCCTGCGGCAGGGAGAAGGTATCGAGCAGGCGCTGCTTCGTTTCCGGGTGGCGGCAAGCGGCACAGCCGCAATGATCGCGCAGCCAGGCGAGGCTGAAGAGGTGCATACGGCCGTCGTTGAAGACGAGTTCGAGCCCGTCACGCGTGGTTGCGGCGTGAGTCAAAGCGATCCTGGCATTCATCGGCGGCCCCCTGTTGGCGCGAGCAATGGCCGTGTAGTTATTATACGAATGTATAATACTCAAGAGAAATCTGCAAATGGTGCCAAAATTGGTTCGGTCCTAGGCACAGATGATATTACTATTGGTTCAAAGAGAGCCTGGGAGTATCGCGCGTGTCTGACAGAGAACCCAAGTTTACCAGAGACTTACCGGAGGCCCGGCGGCGCCAGCTGATCGAAGCGACAGCGCGCAGCCTGGCCCGGCGCGGCTTCGAGGGGACGACGGTCCGGGTCGTCGCCGCCGAGGCGGGCGTGTCGCCGGGACTGGTCCGGCATCATTTTGCCGGCATGCATGACCTCATCGCCGAGACCTACCGCTGGACCGGCAAGGAGCTTGGCAAGTCACTCAATGCGGCGCTGGCCACGGCCCCGAACGAGCCGGAGGCGCAGCTGCGCGCCTTCGTCGATGCAAGCTTCCTGCCGTCGATGCTCAACCCCGACCTCCTCGGCGTGTGGCTGACCTTCTGGAGCCTGACGCGGACCGATCCAGTGATCCATGAGATCCACGGCAAGGTCTATGCCGAGTACCGCAAGCTGCTGCAGCGTCACATCGGCGCCCTGGCCGAGGAGCGGAAGCTCACCTTCGATCCGCGCGCGGCGACGCTTGCCTTCATCGCGCTGCTCGATGGGCTGTGGCTGGAATTCTGCCTCGATCCGGAAACCTTCACGGCGCCGCATGCCGCCGCCATCGCCCATGATTGGCTCGACCATCTGAAGTCGGGCCGCTTCATGGCCGGTGCCGCGCGCGTCGTGCCGCAACCGGCCGGCGTCAACACGGCAGCCTAATAGACCACCCGCGTCAGATAGAGACCGTCGGGCGGTGATGTCGGACCGCTCGCCGAGCGGTCGCGCGCTTCAAGGGCGGCGGTCACGTCATCCGCCGACCATTTGCCTTCGCCGACGAGGCGCAGCGTCCCCACCATGTTGCGCACTTGATGGTGCAGGAACGAGCGTGCCTCGGCGATCACCTGGATCTCGTCGCCCATCCGCTGCACATCGAGCCGGTCCAGCGTCTTGACGGGCGATTGCGCCTGGCAGAGCGAGGCGCGGAAGCTGGTGAAATCGTGGTTGCCGATCAAGCGCTGTGCCGCCTCATGCATCGCACCGGCATCGAGTGGCACGGAGACGAGCCAGGCATGGCCGTGATCGAGCGTCAGGGGCGCCCGCCGGTTGACGATGCGGTAGAGATAGGCGCGGCCCATGGCCGAGACGCGCGCATGGAAATCATCGAGTGCCACCTCGGCCGCCGTCACCGCGACTGGATTGGGCTTGGCATGGAAATTGAGCGCCGCCATCAGGCGATTGGGCTCGATCGGCTTTGCGATATCGACATGCGCCACCTGCCCCAGCGCATGAACACCGGCATCGGTGCGGCCCGCGCCATAGACCATGCTTTCTTCCTGCACGGTCGCATAGACCGCATCCTCGAGCACCTGCTGGATCGAGAGGCCGTTATCCTGCCGCTGCCAGCCGACGAACGGCCCGCCGTCATATTCGATGGTGAGCTTGAAGCGCGTCATGGCTTTGGCGCGCTCTTCAGGACGGAGCCGCGCGGAAACTTCTGACCGTTGAGGAAATCGGCGCCGGACATGGCCTTCTTGCCGGCCTTCTGTAGCAAAGTGAGGCGCAGGGCGCCCTTTCCGCAGGCAATTGTGAGTTGATCATCAAGCGCCCGGCCGGGGTCGCCCGATCCGGATGCGATATCGGCGGCAAGGATTTTCAGCCGCGCGCCGTCGCTCACTTCGCACCAGGCACCGGGATGGGGCGCGAAGGCGCGGATCTGGCGATGGATTGCCGGCGCATCCGCTGACCAGTCGATGCCGGCCTCAGCCGGTGAGATTTTGGCGGCATAGGTGACACCCGCCGCCGGCTGCGGCTGGGGTTCCGGCAAGGGCGCCTGCAGCGTGTCGACAATGAGCCGCGCGCCGAGGGCCGCGAGCGCATCGTGAAGCGTACCGGCATTCATGTCGGGCGTGATGGCCAACGACTCCCGCCGCAGCATCGCGCCGGTATCGAGCCCTTCATCCATCTGCATGATGGTGATGCCCGTCTCGCGATCGCCGGCCAGGATCGCGCGCTGAATCGGCGCCGCCCCGCGCCAGCGCGGCAGGAGCGAGGCGTGAATGTTGAGGCAGCCGAGACGCGGCGCCGCAAGTACCGCCTGCGGCAGGAGGAGGCCGTAGGCGGCAACCACGGCGACATCGGCGTGGAAGGATGCAAATTCCGCCTGTGCCTCGGCACTCTTCAGCGAAACCGGGTGGCGCACCGGCAAACCGTGACTTTCGGCGCGTTGCTGGACCGGCGACTTGCGCAGATCCTGGCCGCGCCCGGCCGGCCGCGGCGGCTGGGAATAGACGGCGGCGATCTCATGGCCCGCTTCGATCAAAGCGCCAAGGGCTGCAGCCGCGAAATCCGGCGTGCCCATGAAGATGATGCGCATGGGGGCTCCTGGCCTCAGGCCGGAACGCCGCCGGCGCCCGTTTGCCCCAGACCGGATTTCTTCGCCTTGAGGAGCTTGCGCAAGATGATGTTGCGCTTCAGCGAAGTCAGGTGATCGATGAAGAGAACGCCGTCGAGATGGTCGATCTCGTGCTGCACGCAGGTGGCGAGCAATCCTTCGCAGGTGATCTCGCGGATTTCGTCATTCTCGTCGCGGTATTTGACGATGCAGGATGCCGGGCGCACGACATCGGCATAATGGTCCGGCACCGACAGGCAGCCTTCATTGTATTCGGCATCGTCGTCGGAGACCCAGACGATCTCCGGATTGGCCATGCGCAAGGGTGCCGGCGCCTCGTCGTCGCCCACCACGTCGAGGACGATCACTCGGGAGAGGACGCCGACCTGCGGGGCGGCAAGCCCGATGCCGGGCGCCGCATACATCGTCTCCAGCATGTCGTCCATGAGCTGCCGGACTTCCGCATCGACGGATTCTACCGGCGCCGACTTCTTGGCGAGGCGCGGGTCCGGTGCCACGAGGATCGGGAGCTTGGCCATGGGTGGGTCGGGTTCCGGTTGGTTGGGAGGCTGCTTTCGCGCTTTACCTATGGATTCCGCGGGCTATCGTCAAGCTGAGCGGGGCGGTATCTGGCCCCGAGTCGCCCCTTTTAAGCCCAAGACCTTAGGTTTCATCATGGATTCGAGCCCGCTCCTGGCGCTCCTCGGCCTCATCGCACTGCTTTTGGTGGCGGTGCTCGCTCTCGTCTGGCGCAACGGCCGTCCCAACGCGGCGCCCGCCCCCGACCCGCGCCTCGACCAGTTGGCCGGTCAGCTGCAATCGCTCGTTGCCGCTCAGGCCTCGGCCCAGGCGGCAATGGACCAGCGGCTGGATACGCGCCTCAACCAGCTTTCCGACCGCATGCAGGAGCGCCTGGCGCAATCGGCCACCGAGGCCGGCCAGTCCCTGGGCGAACTCAAGGAGCGCCTGGCCATCATCGACGCGGCGCAGAAGAATATCGCCGAACTGTCGACGCGCATGGTGAGCCTGCAGGACATCCTGTCCAACAAGCAGGCGCGCGGCGCCTTCGGCGAGGTGCAGCTGGCCGCCATCGTGCGCGATGCGCTGCCCGCCGCCAATTTCGAATTCCAGGCGCAAATCGGCGACGGCAAGCGCGTCGATTGCCTGCTGCGCCTGCCCAACCCGCCGGGTTCGATCGGCATTGATTCAAAATTCCCGCTGGAATCCTACCGCGCCATCCGCGATGCCGACGGCGAGGCGGCGCTGGTACAGGCGCGGCGCGAATTCTCGGCGGCAATCAAGCTCCATGTCAAAGCCATCGCCGAGAAATACATCGTGCCCGGCAAGACTGCGGATTCCGCACTGATGTTCGTGCCCTCGGAGGCCGTCTATGCCGAGATTCACGCCAACTTCCCGAACCTGGTCGAGGAAGCCGGGCGCCTGCGCGTCTGGATCGTCTCGCCGACCACCTTGATGGCGACACTCACCACCATGCGCGCGGTCTTGAAGGACGTGCGCATGCGCGAGCAGGCGCATGTCATCCAGGCCAAGGTCGGCGAACTCGCCAAGGATCTCGACCGGCTGGATACGCGCGTCGGCAAGCTGCAAAGCCATTTTGATCAGGCGGTGGAGGATGTGCGCCAGATCCGCATCTCGACCGACAAGGCGATGAAGAAGGCCGACGAGATCGAGAGCGTTGGCCTTGGCGAAGTCGAGAGCGTCACGCTGGAGCCACCCAATCCTGCTCTTTCGGCAAAGAGTTAGATGCCATTCCGGCAATCATCCTTGAATTGCCACAATCTGCCCCCACATTTCCAAAGCTTTTCGGTTGTGTAACAATCCGGCTTTCTTTTGTTCTGGGGGAGTAAGGCTCGATGCTCAGCACCTTTGCGATTTTCGTAATCGTCCTACTGGCCGTCGCCATTCTGCTGGTCTTCATGGGCATCAAATCGGTGCCGCAGGGGCGCGAATGGACGGTCGAGCGCTTCGGCCGCTACACGCAGACGCTGCGCCCCGGCCTCAACTTCATCATTCCCTTCTTCGACCGCATCGGCGCCAAGATCAACATGATGGAATCGGTGCTCGACGTGCCGACGCAGGAAGTCATCACCAAGGACAATGCCATGGTGAGCGTCGACGGCGTCGTCTTCTACCAAGTGCTGGATGCCGCCAAGGCCGCCTATGAAGTGAACAATCTGGAAAACGCGGTCCTCAACCTCACCATGACCAATATCCGCACGGTGATGGGCTCGATGGATCTCGACGAGCTGCTCTCGCAGCGTGACAAGATCAACGCGCAGCTCCTGCACGTCGTCGACGACGCGACCCAGCCCTGGGGCATCAAGGTGACGCGCATCGAGATCAAGGACATCGCGCCGCCCAAGGACCTGGTCGACAGCATGGCGCGCCAGATGAAGGCGGAACGCGACAAGCGGGCCGCCATCCTGGAGGCGGAAGGTTTGCGCCAGGCCGCGATCCTCAAGGCCGAGGGCGAGAAGCAGGGCGCCATTCTCCAGGCTGAAGGCGAGAAGGAAGCAGCCTTCCGTCAGGCCGAGGCGCGCGAGCGCTTGGCGGAAGCGGAAGCGAAGGCGACCGCCGTCGTCTCCGAATCCATTGCCAAGGGCAGCGTGCAGGCGGTCAATTACTTCCTGGGCCTCCGCTACACCGAGGCGCTCGAAAAGATCGCCGGCGCCAACAACCAGAAGGTCATCCTGATGCCGCTTGAAGCCAGCAATGTGATCGGCGCGCTGGGCGGCATCGCGGAACTGGCCAAATCGGCACTGGGCGACAGCGACGCCACGCGCCGTTCCAGCTTGCCGCGTACCTGAGGCGAGGGATCCGGCCATGAGCGATGTCGCATTCAACTTTCAGCTCGAATTCTGGCATTGGCTGATCCTGGCGGCGGCGCTTGCCGGGATTGAGATCCTGACGCCCGGCTTCTTCTTCATTTGGCTGGGCGGCGCCGCCATCGTCACCTCGATCGTGGCGCTGGTGGCACCCGCCCTCTCATGGGAGAACCAGGTCCTCATCTTCGCCCTGCTCTCGGGGGTCTCCGTGCTGGGCTGGTACCGGTTCCGGCACAAGCTGGTCATCAAGAGCGACGATGCGACCTTGAACCGCAGGGGCGAACAGCTCATTGGCCGGGCCGCCACCCTGTCGGAACCCATCGTCAACGGGCGCGGGCAGATCCGCATCGACGACACGGTTTGGCGTTGCGAGGGCGAGGATCTGGCCGCCGGCACGAAGGTGAAGGTCATCTCCCTGCGCGGCGCCGTCCTGGAAGTGGCAAAGGCCGCCTAGAGGACAAAATACCTTTTTCGTGTGAGCCGATTCACGACTTGTAAATAGTCTAGCGTTCATCCTGCGAAGCGCGCCGGCCCTTGTCGCAAGTGGCCCGGCGCGTTTTCTGTAAAAAGCCAGGAAAGATCGCCACCGTGAAAGTAACCGGCGCCAACATCGACGAGCTGACCCAGAAAGCTGAATTGGAGTTTCATGACGAGGCGACGACGCGCCTTGCTGAAATGAACCGCCTGCTCGACGAGATCGCCGAGAAGGGCGCCGATAGCGATAACGTGCCGGCCTTGGCCGAACACGCGCACAATCTGCGCATCACCGGCGGCTCGTTCGGGTTCCCGGCCGTCGCCATGGTGGCGCAGCGCCTGCAAGGCTATCTCAACGACGTGAGCGACTGGACCGACAAGACGCAGCGCGACGTGCAAGGTTTCTGCGACACGCTGGGAACGTTGCTGGAGCGGAAGGACCAGCCGGACGATGACGAGATCGCACAGATGGTGCGCGGCCTCCCCTCCCATGTCAGCCGCAACTTCTCGCCCGGCGACATCGAGATCAAGAACGTCGAGATCCTTCTGGTGACCCCGGCCCGGGCCGTCGCCAAGATCCTTTCGAAGCAGATCATGGCCTGCGGTTTCCGGGTCAACACCGTGAGCGACCCGATCGAAGGCCTGACCACCGCGCTTCGCCTGCGCCCCGACATGGTCATCACCTCGCAGGTGATGAAGGGGCTGACCGGTGTCGACCTCATCCGGGCCCTTCGGGCCGTCGCCGTTACCGAAAAGATCCCCTGCGCTGTTCTCACCAGCCAGGAAGTCGCCTCGGCCGATTTCAGCCGCCTGCCGGAAGGCAGCCCGGTCCTGCGCGCCGGCAGCAACTTCGCCGACGATTTCGCGAAAGTCGTGACGCAGCTGGGGCTGGGGTAAAACCAGCCTATCAGCAGCTTTCGAGAACGTTGACCGAAAAGCATCAGCATTTCTGACGCTTCTCCCTTCTGCCACACCCCATTTCCGTCATTAACCATTCCTTTGCCTTAATGGCTAAAGATCGGCTCTAATCATCTGGGCTTGGGTCCGGCGCCTGTCGGGGGAAATGGGTGGCGCCGGGGCTGCTAGGAGGGCCATGAGTGCTGCGCCGTTAGAGGAATCCGGCCTGCGCGGGGAAGCGGGAAAGCCGTGGCTTGCGAGCTATCCGGTCGAGGTCGATGGCCTCTCGCCGATTGCGCCGCTGCCCGCCTATCGCCTGCTCGACGATGCCGCGGCGGCGCATCCGGCCAATGATTGCATCGACTTCCTGGACAAGCGCTACTCCTACGCCGGGATAAAGCGGGAGAGCGACAAGGTCGCCAAGGGGTTGCAGCAGATCGGCCTCAAGCCCGGCACGC
>CAZUAL010000151.1:0-9334 GCA_964618305.1 uncultured Dongia sp.
GCCTCAAGACCTACGTGCATTTCGGCACCGGCAACTATCATCCGATCACGGCGAAGATCTACACCGATCTCAGCTTCTTCACGAGCGATCCCGGCCTTTGCCATGATGCGGCGCGGTTGTTCAATTACATGACCGGTTATGCGCGTCCGCAATCGACTGAAAAGGTCGCCTTCGCGCCTACGACCCTGCGTACGACGATCCTCAAGCTGATCGACGATGAAATCGAGCATGCGAAGGCCGGGCGCAACGGCGTCATCTGGGTAAAGCTTAATTCGCTGGTCGATAGCGGACTCATTGACGCGCTCTATCGCGCAAGCCAGGCCGGCGTGAAAGTGATGCTCATCGTGCGTGGTATCTGCTGCCTGCGGCCCGGCGTTAAGGGGCTCTCCGAGAACATCCGGGTGAAGAGCATCATCGGCCGTTTCCTGGAGCATTCGCGCATCATCTGCTTTGGCAACGGGCATGTGCTGCCCTCGCGCCACGCCAAAGTGTTCATCTCGTCGGCAGACTGGATGCCGCGGAACATGGATCGGCGACTGGAGATCATGGTTCCGATCGAAAACCCGACCGTCCATCAGCAGATTCTGGATCAGATCATGATGGCGAATCTTAAGGACAATCTGCAAAGCTGGGAGCTGGATTCCGACGGTGTCTATCATCGTCTGGCGCCGGCCGATGGGGTGGCGGGCTTCAGCGCCCATACCTATTTCATGACCAATCCAAGCCTTTCCGGTCGTGGTTCGGCTCTGAAGAAGCAGAAGAAGATTTCGAAATTGGATTTGCCGAAGGCCTGAGACGTGACCGCATCCCTCAGAAAGGCGACAGCTACCGCCAGGGCGACCAAATCTGGGCGTGTCGCCGTGATCGATATCGGCTCCAATTCCCTGCGCCTTGTCGTTTTCGACAAGAGGTCGCGCTGTCCCGTCCCCGTGTTCAATGAGAAGGCGCAGCCAGGCCTCGGTAAGGGCCTTGAACGACATGGCCTGCTCAATCCTGACGGCACCGAGGCCGCGCTGGTGAATATCAGCCGCTTCGTCAACATGGCGGAGGCAATGAACGTCGACAGTCTGGCGCTGTTGGCAACAGCAGCCGTTCGCGACGCCAAGGACGGCAAGGCTTTTGCCGCGCAGATCGAGAAGCAGACCGGCCGCAAGGTGCAGATCGTCACCGGCGAGGATGAGGCGAAGCTCTCGGCCATGGGTGTGCTCGCGGGCATTCCAGAGGCCGACGGCTTGATGGGCGACCTCGGTGGCGGCAGTCTGGAACTCGTCCGCCTGCAGGCCGGCCAGATCCGTGAGCATGTGACGTTGCCGCTGGGGCCGCTCCGGCTGATGGAGGCGACGAACGGCAATATCGACGACGCGCAGCGGCTCATCGACCGGCAGCTCGAGAAGCTCGGCTGGCTCGCCGAGGTAAAGGGCAAGACGCTTTATCCCGTTGGCGGCACGTGGCGGTCGCTGGCACGCATCCATATGGAGCAGACGCGCTATCCGCTGCATGTGATCCACGAGTACCGCATGTCGCGGCGGCAGAGCGAGGAACTGGCCAATGTGCTGGCGCACCTTGGCAAGAAGTCGCTCGCCAATATCGCCGGCATGTCGCGGCGGCGGCTGGAGACGCTGCCCTATGGTGCGCTCGTGTTGGAGCGCTTGATCAAAGCTGTTAAACCGGATTGTGTGCTCTATTCAGCCTACGGGTTGCGCGAAGGCTACCTCTTCAGCACGCTCGATGCGACTGCTCAGCAGGGCGACCCGCTGCTGGTTGGCTGCGCCGAGATCGGCGGGGCCGATGGACGCTTCGGATCCGTGAGCGACCTTCTTGACGATTGGCTGGCGCCGCTCTTTCGATCCGAGGGCAAGGCCCGCGCCAGATTGCGCGAGGCAGCCTGCCTCCTCTCCGACATTGCCTGGCGCGAACATCCGGACTACCGGGCGGAGCATGCCTTTCTGCGCGTTCTACGCCTGCCGGTGGCCGGCATCACGCACCCTGAACGCATCGTCCTGGCGCTCATCATCGCGGCGCGATATGGAGACAGTCCAGATGCACCCTACGCGCAGAATCTGACCGGCTTGCTGGAAGATGGCGAGAAAGCCTTCGCGGCCCGTGTGGGAGCCGCACTGCGCCTCGCTTATGCACTCAGTGCCGGTACCGAGCATATGCTCAACCTGACATCGATCGAGAAGCGCAACGATCGGCTGGAATTGCATCTGCCTAAGGATGGCGGTGCATTGTTCGGCGAAGCCGTGCAGCGCCGGCTCGACGCGGTTGGGCGCGCCTTCGGAATGCCGGTTGCGATCGTCTGAAGATGCGAAACGCCGGCTGACCCCCGTGGCCAACCGGCGTTATCGTGGAGTCCAATCAGCTTAGGCGATCGGATCGAGCAAGGGTCGGCCGCCAAAGAACGCATCGAGATTGTCGAGCGCCTTGAAGCCCATGGCATTGCGGGTCTCGACTGTCGCGCTGCCCAAGTGCGGCAGCAGGAAGACATTCGAGAGTTCGCGGTAGGCCGGATTGAGATTCGGCTCATTCTCGAAGACATCGAGGCCAGCCGCGAAGAGCTTGCCGGACTTCAGAGCGGCAATCAGTGCATTGTCATCCACGAGGCCGCCGCGGGCGGTGTTGACGACAATGGCTCCGTCCGGAAGGCGGGCGATACGGTCGGCATTGAGCCAGTGCTGGGTCTCGGGACCGCCCGGCGCGTTGATCGACAGGAAGTCGCAATGCGGGAGCATTTCCTCGGCGCTCTTGTGATATATGGCGCCTTGCTCAAGATCGGCCGATAGGCGCGAGCGGTTGTAATAGTGGATCGTCATATCGAAAGCACGGGCGCGCTTGGCGACGGCCTGGCCAATGCGGCCCATGCCGAAAATGCCCAGTCGCTTGCCGGTGGCATGAACGCCCAGCATGTAGACGGTCGACCATGATTTCCAGGTTCCCTCGCGCACAGCGCGCTCGCCTTCATAGGCGCGGCGGGCGGCTCCCAGCATAAGGAGGAGGGCGATGTCAGCCGTCGCATCCGTCAGCACATCCGGTGTGTTGGAGGCTTTGATCCCGCGTGCCTTGAGGGCGGGCACATTGATGTGCTCGAAGCCAACCGAAAAGGTGGCGATCATCTTGATCGAAGCCGGAAGGCGTTCGACCAGTTCCGGCGTGATCTTGTCGACCGGGGTCACGAGGAGGGCGTCTTTGCCCTGCGCTTTCGTTACAAGTTCGTCCGCCGACATGACGTGGTCGTCGGCGTTGAATTCGGCCTCATAATGGGCCTGCGCCCGTTTGGTGACGGCTTCGGGCAGGCGGCGGGTGACAAGCAATTTGGGCCGAGCGGACATCAATTTTCCCTCAGAGTCAGGACGAACCACCGGGCTGGAGCCCGGTAGCGTGGCAACGGAATGTGCCGTCTATCATGCAAAGTAGGCACATGTCATACTTGCTGGGAACGGCTGCTACTGCCCCGCGAACGACAAGAAAGGGCCGGAAGATTGTTATTTGTCAGAAAGTTCCTTGCCGGCGCGCTGGTCTGTTGGGTGGGGCTGGCGGCAGCGCCGGCTTCGGCCGATCTCCTGTCACACCGGGCTGTCTACCAGTTGAGCCTGGGGAAGACCGGTTCGCTAACTGGCGGTGACGGCCTGCTGACTTTCGAGGTCAAGGATGTTTGCGACGGCTGGGCGATGGATCTCAAGGCCGAGATTACACTGGTTGGTGAAGAAGGTGAGGCTCATCACCTCGGCTGGAGCCAGGTCAGCTGGGAATCGAAGGACGGAAAGCGGTATCGCTATTTCAGCCGGGAATTGTCCGACGGCGAGGAAACTTCCCGCCGGCGTGGTGAAGCCCAACGGGACGATGTCGGCAAGCCTGCGAAAGTGATTGCCGACTTGCCCCGCCAGAACGAGTTCACGTTGCCGGCGGGGGCGCTTTTCCCCATCCAGCATACCCTGGCTTTGGTCAAGGCTGATGCCGATGGCACTCCTTACGTCCTCGCACAGCTATTTGACGGGTCGAACATCGATGCCGCCGTGGAAGTCGGAGCGGCGATCGGACCCGGCAACAAATCGTGGCATCCGCCAGCGAAGCGCTTTACCGACCTCAAGGAAGAGCGCTCGTTCCCGGTCGCTCTAGCGTTCTATATCAGTTCGTCGGCCGAGGGCGTGCCGGATACCGAGCAGAACATGCGGCTCTACAGCAATGGCGTCGTGGGCAGCCTGACCTTTGGTTTGGGCGATCTCACCGTTCATGCCGTCCTGGACGATCTGAAAGTGCTGCCGAGCGAAGGTTGCTAGCCGCTATTTGGGCTTCTTGAGGCTGCGGCCCTTCAGGATCGCGTCTTTGCCCAGCTTGGCACGCACGCTGTCGATCGCGGCTTCAATACGGCGGCGCTTTTCGGAATCAGGGTCGGCGAGATCGATCGGGTCGGCTTCTTCGGCGGCATGGAGGGAATCCGTGCCGACACCGATCAGGCGATACCAATCTCCGGTGGCTTCCTTCTGCAGCAGCGACAGTGCCGATCGATAGATCGTCTCGGCAAGCTGTGTCGGTGACGGCAGGCGTGTTTGGCGTGTGATGAGGCGGAAGCCCGCCGTCTTCAGCTTGAGATGCACCACCTGCCCGGATAGGTCGGCTGACTTGAGGCGGTAGGCTACCTTCTCGCACAACGGCCACAATTCTGCCGCGAGGGTCTCCGGGTCGGCGATGTCCTCATCGAAAGTGGTCTCGGCGGAGATGCTCTTCGCTTCGGTATCCGGTTCGACCTTCCGCGTATCGATCCCGCGGGCGAGATGCCAGATATGGGAGCCCATTTGCCCGTAACGGCGGGTGAGCTCCTCCAGCGGCATGGACTGGACCTGGCCCATCATGGTGATCCCGTCCTTGGCGAGGTGGTCGCGCATTACCTTGCCCACCCCCCAGATCATGCCGACCGGGCGCGCGGCCAGAAAGGAAATGGTCTCGGCCTTCCCGATGACGGAGAAGCCACGGGGCTTGTCGAGATCGGAAGCGAGCTTGGCGAGAAATTTGTTGTGACTGAGGCCGATCGAGACGGTGACCCCGACCTCTTGCTCGATCCGCTTCGAAAGATGGTTCATCGATTGCGCCGGGCTCATGCGATGCAGGGATGCGGTTCCGGTCAGGTCGAGAAAGGCTTCATCGATTGATAGCGGTTCGACCAAAGGCGTGAGGTCTCCCATCATTTTTCGGATTTGGTGCCCGACTTCCCGATACTTGGCCATGTCAGGCGGCAGGATGACGGCTTCGGGGCAGAGCTTCCGGGCCTGGAACATCGGCATGGCCGAGCGGACGCCGCTCAGGCGGGCGATATAGCAGGCGGTCGAGACGACGCCGCGATGGCCACCCCCGACAATAAGCGGCTTATCACGCAGTTCCGGCCGATCGCGCTTTTCGACGGCGGCATAGAAAGCGTCGCAATCGATGTGACCTATGTTCAGTTCAGCCAGCTCAGGATGGATGACGAGGCGTGGCGAGCGGCAAATAGGGCATCGCTGCACGGCCGCCGGATCAGCTCCGGAACCGGCCGCGGGCTTTGCCAATTCCGGCGAAACGCCGGGTTCTGGTAGAATTACTTCACATTCGCGGCAAAAGCCGGGCATTCCTACGCCCCCTGATGGCAACCGCCGTATTAACAAAGTTGGATTCACGTTGGAATTTTCGTAGAAGATTTACTAATATGGCATTGAAAAACCGGTGGGAATAGGATCGAGTGCCGTTGATGTCGATCCGACGGATTCGGCATAAGGGGTGCCGGTACCGGGGCCGGTGGGAGGATTTATGGCAGAGCAGCTTTCATCCGAGGAAAAGCGCAAGAGAGCGGCGTCGAAGACGATCCTGATCGTCGAAGACAACGAGCTCAACATGAAGCTTTTCCACGATCTCATTCAGGCGCAGGGCTACAATATCCTGCAGACGAAGGATGGGATGGATGCCTTGAAGCTCGCGCGCCAGCACAAGCCGGATCTCATCCTCATGGATATCCAGCTTCCGGAAGTGTCGGGGCTGGAAGTCACCAAGTGGATCAAGGAAGACGACAATCTTCGCTCGATCCCGATCATCGCCGTAACCGCCTTTGCGATGAAGGGTGATGAAGAGAAGATCCGCGAGGGAGGGTGCGAGGCTTACATCGCCAAGCCGATATCCGTCGTCCAGTTCCTGGAAACCGTCGACCGCTTCTTGCAATAGATCTGGGCAGGCCCGGTAGATGTCTGCTCGTATTCTGGTCGTTGATGACATACCGGCCAATGTCCGCTTGCTTGAAGCCAAGCTGGCAGCCGAGTATTTCGAAGTCGTCAGCGCGTCGAGCGGCAAGGAAGCCCTCGAGATCATTGAGAAGCAGATTCCCGATATCGTTCTGCTCGACGTTATGATGCCCGAGATGGACGGGTTCGAAGTCTGCAGCCGAATCCGCGCCAATCCAAAGACGCATTTCCTGCCGGTGGTGATGGTCACGGCCTTGTCCGACCCCAGCGACCGCGTGCGCGGCCTGGAGGCCGGCGCCGACGACTTTTTGACGAAACCGGTCAACGATCTGGCGCTTTTCGCGCGTGTTCGCTCGCTCGTCCGATTGAAGATGATCATGGACGAGTGGCGGATGCGCGAACAGACCTCCGGCCAGTTCGATCTCCTCGGCTCCAACGAGCCGGAGGTGAACGACGATCGCAATGCGTCGGTTCTTTTGGTTGAAGGATTTGCCCCGGCGGCTCAGCGCATCGTGCAGGTCCTTGCAAAGGACAATGATGTTGTCGAGGTGACCGACAATGTCGCCAAGGCACAGGAACTGGCATCCCAGAAGCGCTTTGATCTCATCATCACGAACATTCAGGTTGGTGGCGAAGACGGTCTGCGCCTTTGCTCCCATCTGCGGTCGCAGGAAGAAACGCGGCAGGTTCCGATCCTGCTGATCGTCGAGGAATTCGACATGCCGCGCCTGATCAAGGGGCTCGATATCGGCGCCAGCGACTATCTGATGAAGCCGATCGACCCCAACGAGCTGCTGGCGCGGGTGCGCATCCAGGTCCGGCGCCGCCGCTATCAGGACCGCTTGCGGGCGAACTACGAGCGTAGCTTGTCGCTCGCTCTGACGGACAGTCTGACCGGCCTCTACAATCGCCGCTATGCCATGCGCCATTTGGAAGGGCTGATGGATCGCGTCAAGTCGAGCGGCAAGGCGTTGAGTGTTCTGGTCTGCGATCTCGACCGCTTCAAGAATGTCAACGACACCTTCGGTCACGCCGCCGGCGACGAGGTATTGAAGCAATTTGCCCAGCGCGCCACCGCCGCGATGCGGAATTTCGATATGGTCGCGCGGACGGGTGGCGAGGAATTCGTTTGCCTGCTTCCGGACACGGACGGGCAGGCGGCACTCAAGGTCGCCGAACGACTATGCAAGCGTGTTTCCGATACTCCGATGAAGGTCGAAGGCGCGCCGGATGGCGAACTCACTGTCACGGTCTCGATCGGCCTCGCTTCGACCAGCCGGGTCATGGCGGGCGAGGAAATCCTGAAGATGGCCGATGCCGCTTTGTACCGCGCCAAGCAGGGCGGGCGAAACCAGGTCGCCGTCGACCCCGCAGCGCTTCTTTAAGCGGCTTCCGCTCCGTAATAGAGCGTCACTACGTGGCGCGCCTCGGCGAAAAATAGCCAGCGTTCGGTAACCGTGCCCAGCGCGTTGGCAAGGGCGGCTGCGACCAGGAAAATTGGTGCGGCGGCGGGAATCAGCAGGGCCAGGATCACAGCTAGTGCCGGCAAAATGAAGGCGGCGGCAAGGACCAGCTGCCGCAGGCGAACCGCGTGCTTGCGCGCGACCTTGTAGCCCATCTCCTTCAGAAGATAGTTCTCCTCGGTATGGGGTGCCGTGAGCAGACGCACGGCACCGAACCTGCCCAGTCCGGTCGCAGTGCCCGCTGTCGCCGTCCCGATATCGCTGTCGACGAACCGCCAGTAGCCGAGCTTGATGGCGGCCGCGATGGATATGGCGATGAGGGATATGGTGCTGGTCGTAGCAGATGGAACGGCGAAGAGCCACGTCAGCAGGGTGAGCCACAAGCTGCCGCTGGCAAGTCCCATGGCGAGATATCCGGGCAAGGTCCAATCATTCCGCCAGCGCCTGACGGTCTTGAGACTCGCATAGATCATGGCGGTCGCGCAGATCGTTGCGAGCGCGAGAAGAGCAAGCAGGAGCGCCGGAACTACCCAGACGCGTTCGAAGATGACCCAGCCGAGCGCTGTCAGGCCCGCCGGAACATAGGTCGCGACCGCGAGTACGCCTTCACGCGAGAGCCAGGAAGATCGCCATTGCGAAAAGGCGCGCCATGCCCGCTCCGGCCTGCCGAGATGGTAGGTCGAAGAGAGGAGGCCCGCTGTGACGGCAATGAGGGCGACGAGGAAACCTGTGAGGCCGAACCACCGCTCGCCGGGGACAATGCCGAAGGCACCCAAGATGCCGAGCAAGCTCAGCAATCCATAACCTGCGCCCGAGGCCGTGGTGAAGAAGATGACGGAATAGGCCGGATGCATGAAACCTCAGCGAGACAATAGCTTGTCGACCCACCGCAGAAACGGGTGAGCAGCCAATTCAATCGCTTCCGGCGTTGGCATCGGTGCCGCAGCGACGGAAGCTGTTGCCGTCTCGACTTTCCGCGGACGGGGCGGCAGGTATTTGTTGGTCGGCCGGTATCCCATTTCCGGCATCAAGTCGTATCCCTCGCGTTCCGCGACGAGGTGCGACACGGATGAGTCCGGATCGCCCAGATCGCCGAAATGGCGGGCGCCGGCAGGGCAGGTCGAGACGCAGGCCGGAACCCGCTCCTCAGGATCGAGCGTGTCATTGTAGATGCGGTCGATGCAGAGCGTGCATTTCTTCATGACACCGACATCTTCATCGAACTCACGGGCGCCATAGGGGCAGGCCCAAGAGCAAAGCTTGCAGCCGATGCAGATATCTTCATTGACGAGGACAATGCCGTCCGCCGCCCGCTTGAACGACGCGCCGGTCGGGCAGACGGTGACACAATCCGGTTTCTCGCAATGCAGGCATGATTTGGGGAAGTGAACGGTGCGCCCCTCGGCGCCTTCTCCGGCCTCAAAGGTGTGGATGCGGTTGAACCAGACGCCACTCGGTTTTTCGCCAAAAGCATCGAAATCGGTGAGGGGGGCCATATGGCCGCCGGCATTCCATTCCTTGCAATTGACCGCACAAGCGTGACAGCCAACGCAGATGTCGAGATCGATGACCAGGCCGAGGCGCCGGGGCGCCGACTGAGATGGAAGGGAGGTCATTCAGCCGCGCCCTTCTTCATATCGGCACCGTAGCGAACGGTAGAGCCCGGCA
>CAZUAL010000152.1:0-256 GCA_964618305.1 uncultured Dongia sp.
CCGATACGGCGGCGGGCGCCATCGCCGCGGCGATCGGCGCCTCGCGCCTCCTCATGCTGACCGATGTGCCGGGTGTCCTCGACAAGTCGGGCCATTTGATGCAGCAGCTCACCGCCGGCGAAGTGCGGGCGCTCGCCGCCGACGGCACGATTTCCGGCGGCATGATCCCGAAGCTCGAAACCTGCCTCTCGGCGGTCGAGAGCGGGGTCGAGGCGGCGGTCATCCTCGATGGCCGCGTGCCGCATTCCATGCTGCT
>CAZUAL010000152.1:266-9296 GCA_964618305.1 uncultured Dongia sp.
GGCACGCTGGTGACGCGCGGCTAGTGGAAGTCCTTCGTGTCGAGGCCGTACTTGGCCAGGATCCCGCGGTAGGCACCATCGCCCCGCATTGAGCTGATCGCACGGTCGAATTCCGGCAGCAGCGACCGGTAGGGCGATTCCTTGGTGATGCACAGATAATAGTGCAGGTCACCCACGGCGACCGGCAGCATGGTCAGATGCTGTGCGAATTCGGGCATGTGCAGGAAGTAACTGCCGGAGGCCATGGTGACGAATGACAAGTCTCCCCGCCCCCGGGCGAGGCCGCGCAGGGACGAGTCGAAGTCCGCCGCATAGAACACGTCGAACCCAGCCAGATATTGCTTGGCCCAGCCATTGCCCAGATAGGAGATGACCTTGTAGGGCTTCAGGGCATCGAGACTGCGCGCGGCTTCGAATATCGGACGACGCGGATCGTCCTTGCGGATGATCGGCTGCAGCGGCACATGGAGGGCGGGAACATGCCCGCAGGCCGTGAATTCAAGGCGCGCCTTGGTCGCCACGGTCACGAACCCATCGGCTTCGCCCTGCAGCACCATCTGCTGCGCGCGCGCCCAAGGATAGACCAACGTCTCGACCGGCGTGCCGAGACGCTTGCCGATCGCCTCGCGCACAAGATCGATGAAGAGCCCGCGCGGCCGACCAGCTTCTTCAAACGAAAGGGGCGCCAGGCTATCGGCAAAGACGAGCCGCAATGGTGCGTCGGCACGCGCTGCCGGTGCGTCCGGCATTGCCAGGAACGCCAGCAAAAGCACCGAGAAGAAACGCGATCGCAAAACAATCATTGCTGTCCTGCATGCTTCTGTTAGATCGGGACATGCAGGGTGGTGCGAAAAAAGTTGAAAAATCGACAATGAAGGCGCGCCGGCCCTTTGCGGGGCAGCGCTCAATCTGCATATTGTAGGAAGACATTTTTATCGGATGGCCGATGCAGGGATTTCAGTCCTTGCCGGCGGGAATGGAGGGCCGCACAGCTTGACGCTCATCAACCAGCTCATCTTCCTCGGCGCCCTCCTGGCCATGATCAGCATCCTCCTCGGCCAGCTTTCGTCGCGCCTCGGAGCCCCGTTGCTGCTGGTCTTCCTGGTGCTCGGCATGCTGGCGGGCGAAGACGGAATCCTCGGCGTGCCGTTCCAGAGCTACGAGGCGACCTTCGCCGTCGGCTCGATCGCCCTTGCCGTCATCCTCTTCGAAGGCGGCCTCAGAACCCCGCGCGAGGTGGTGCGCCTCGTCTTCTGGCCGTCGCTCACGCTGGCAACGGTCGGCGTGCTGCTGACGGCGCTCTGCATGGCCGGCATGGCCGTCCTCGTCCTCGGCATGAAGCCCCTGGAAGGCATTCTGATGGGCGCCATTCTCGCCTCGACCGACGCCGCCGCCGTCTTCATGCTGCTGCACGGGCAGGGTGTCGCCGTCAATGCCCGCGTCGGCGGCACGCTGGAGCTTGAATCCGGCATGAACGATCCGATGGCGGTGTTCCTGACGCTGATGGCGGTGCATCTGGTCGCCGCCAGCGGCCATGTGAGCGGCTGGTATGTGGCGGGGAGCTTCCTGCTCGAACTCATCGGCGGCGGGCTCACCGGCGCCATTGGCGGCTTCGGCCTGCGCTGGCTGCTGCAGCGCCTCACCCTTTCCGCCGGGCTCTATCCGGTGCTCGCCACGGCGGGCGCCCTGCTCATCTTCGCCGGCACCAACGCCCTTCATGCCAGCGGGTTCCTCGCCGTCTATGTGGCGGGGATCATGCTGGCGCAGGCGCCCTACCGCGCGCAGCAGGTTATCACGCGCTTCCTCGACGGGCTCGCCTGGCTCGCCCAGATCGCCATGTTCCTGATGCTGGGCCTCCTCGTGACACCCTCGGACCTCATCGCGGATCTCGCCGCCGCCCTCATCCTGGCGCTCGGCCTCATCCTCATCGCCCGGCCCGGCGCGGTGATGCTGTGCCTCCTCCCTTTCCGCTTCAATTGGCGCGAGCGCGGCTTCGTCGCCTGGGTCGGCCTGCGCGGCGCCGTGCCCATCTTCCTCGCCTCGATCCCGATCCTGGCCGAGGTGCCGAACGCGCAGGTCTATTTCAACGTCGCCTTCGTCGCGGTCCTCACCTCGCTCATCGTGCAGGGATGGACGGTGGGACGCGCCGCGCGCTTCCTCGGCCTCGAGGTGCCGCATGCCGCGCATCACGGGCAGGATCTCGACATCAGCCTCGGTCATGGCGCCACGCGGGAACTGGCCGGGTTCCGGGTGCAGGAGGGGGCGCGCATCCTCGGCCACGATTATGGTGCGACCGACCTGCCGCCCCAGGCCGAGATCATCAGCGTCATCCGCGATTCAAGCCCCATCGCCGAATACCGCGCGACGCGGCCCGCGGTCGGCGACTATGTCATCGCCATCGCCCCGCCGGCCGACATTGCCGGGCTCAACCAGCATTTCGTCATGCACGAGAGCGACGAGCCGGCGGCACCGGCAGGCTTCGGCGAGTTCGTCTTCGCGGCGGAGACGCCAGCCATCGACCTCGCCCTCACCTACGGCCTGCCCATCGGCACGGTCGCAAAGGACCTCTCGCTCGGCGACTATCTTCATGAACGGCTCGGCGAGCATGTGGTCGCCGGCGACCGTTTCAAGCTCGGCGAGATCGAGCTCGTCGTACGCGCGGTCAAGGACGGCAGCATCGCCGAAGTAGGCCTGGAGCTTGAGGATACGCGCGTGCATCTCCCCGTGACGCGCACCTTGCGCAAGCTCAAGCACCCGATGAAGACCTGGCGCGCCTTCCGCCGCCTGACCGGGCTCTAGCCGACAACAGCCTCAAGCGGCAGGCCAGCAACCGTAACCGCGCGGCCCTTGGAAACATCGAAGCCGGTCACGGTCTCAGCCATGAAGAGCGAATTGAGGATCGCCTCCTCGGTCGCCTCAATGGCAGCCGCGAAGAAGGGCGACACCTTGTCATTGGGCAGATCGAGCACCGGCGACAGACCTTGCCGGCGCGCCGGCGTGCGGCGTACCTCGGCATGGGTCGAGAAGGCCAGGGCATAATCGCCGGACCCGTTGCTCAGGGCCGCGCCGGTCCGCGCCAGGCCACCGAAGCAGCGCTCGGCATGGCGCCGCAGATTGCGGTCGGACAAGGGCGCGTCGCTTGCGGCGACGATCATGATCGACCCGTCGGGTGGCGCCGCCTGGCCCGCGAATTCCCGCCCGTCGATGCGGAGCGTGCCGCCGTAATTCGTCTGCACCAGCACGCCCAGCAGATGATCACCGACCCGGCGCGAAGCAGTGCCGATGCCGCCCTTCCAGCCGAAGGCCACCGTGCCTGTGCCGGCGCCCACGGCACCCTCGGCCACGGGGCCGGGCGACGCCTGCCCGATCGCCGACAGGATCTCCTCGACGCTGGGGCGCGCGGCGCGGATATCGTTGAGCCGCCCGTCATTGGTTTCGCCGACGACGGCATTGACCGACGTCACCCGCGCATTGCCCTCTTGCGCCAGCGACCAGCGATTGACGGCCTCGATCGCGCGTCCGACCGCCAGCGTGTTGGTGAGGAGGATCGGCGTCTCGATCTCGCCCAGTTCCATGATCTGGGTCGCACCGGCGAGCTTGCCGTAGCCGTTGAGGATGGCAAGGCCGGCCGGCACCTTCTCCTGATAGAGATTGCCGCCATGGGGCAGGATCGCGGTAGCGCCGGTGCGCGTCCGCTCGCCCTCGATCAGCGTCAGATGGCCGACCATGAGACCGGGCACATCGGTGATGGCGTTCATCGGGCCGGCCGGCAACGATCCACACTTGATGCCGAGATCGCGGGCACGGCGCCGGGCGCTCACTTCTGACATCGGTCGAACCTCGCCTCCTTGGAATTGCGTGACGCTTGTATAACAGATGTTGCGCCGATGGTCGCAATTGGCAGCGGGGCGCCGTGCCGTCAGCCTGCGCGCCCCAATATCGACGAGAGCCGGACGAGTTCAAGATGGACGCCGATTTCCACCGCACGAAGCGCCTGCCACCCTATGTCTTCGCCGAAGTCAACAAGCTGAAGGCGGCGCTGCGGGCCGAGGGGCGCGACATCATCGATTTCGGCATGGGCAATCCGGACCAGCCGCCGCCCCGCCATGTCAGCGACAAGCTTGCCGAGACGCTCAGTGACCCGCGTGCCCACCGCTATTCGAACTCGCGCGGGATCCCTGGCCTGCGCAAGGCGCTCGCCGCCTATTACGCACGGCGCTTCAATGTCGAGATCGACCCGGAGCGCGAGGCGATCGTCACCTTGGGCTCGAAGGAGGGACTTGCCAATCTTGCCCAGGCGATCACCAGCCCGGGCGACGTGATCCTGGCGCCCAATCCCTCCTACCCGATCCACGCCTTCGGCTTCATCATCGCGGGTGCCGCGATCCGCTCGATCCCCTACAAGGCGGATTCCGATTTCCTGGTGGCGATGGACCGCGCCGTGCGCCATTCGGTGCCGAAGCCGCTCGCCGTCATCGTCAACTTCCCGAGCAACCCGACGGCGGAAGTGGCGAGCCTCGACTTCTACCGCGAGGTCGTCGATTTCTGCCGCCGCCACGAGATTTTCATCATCTCCGACATCGCCTATGCCGAGGTCTATTTCGACGGCGTGCCGCCGCCCTCGATCCTGGAAGTGCCGCACGCCAAGGAAATCGCCGTCGAGTTCAGCTCCCTTTCCAAGACCTATTCGATGCCGGGCTGGCGCATCGGCTTCTGTGCCGGCAACCAGCGCCTCATCAACGCGCTGACCCGGGTCAAATCCTATCTCGATTACGGCGCCTTCACGCCGATCCAGGTCGCGGCGACCGCCGCGCTCAACGGGCCGCAGGATTGCATCGATGAGATGCGGGCGCGCTACAAGTCACGGCGCGACGTGCTGATCGAGGGCCTGGCCGCCGCCGGCTGGAATGTTCCGGCGCCACCCGCGTCGATGTTCGCCTGGGCGCCGATCCCCGAGCGGTACCGCGAGATGGGCTCGCTCGCCTTCGCCAAGTTCCTCATTGAAAAAGCGGGTGTCGCCGTCGCCCCCGGCATCGGCTTCGGCGAATATGGCGACGATCATGTCCGTCTGGCGCTGGTCGAGAACGAGCACCGCACGCGCCAGGCGATCCGCGCCATCAAGGCGGCGCTGCGCTAGGATTGATTCAGGATCTCGCGCACGGCCCCGGCGAGCAAGTCCGCGACCGACGCGGCATTGGTGGGGCCTGGCACGGTGTCGGTCGAACGGATGCGTGCGATGCCGCCGGCCTTGAGGGCCGCGAGATCGCTGCAGCCGGCGAGGCAGTGGGTTGCCACCGCCTCGACTGAGCCCGCACCCGCCGCGCGCAGAAGGGCTGCAGATTTGATCAGCGTGGCACCACTGGAGATCACGTCGTCGACCAGGATGACCGGCTTTCCTTCCACGGCAGCGATCCCGTCGATCGAGAGTTCAACATCCCGATCACCGTGGCGTTCCTTGCGCCCGACCAGGACCGGAGCATTGAGCGGCGCGGCGACGGCCTCGACCCAGGGGCGCGATTCCGCATCCGGCCCCACCAGGATGGTGCCGGGGGCTAGGTCGGCGGTGATCAAATGGCTCAAGACAGAAGCTGCCGAAAGAGCGCGGCTCTTGATCCCCGGCAGGACTTCGGCAAGCGAGCCGACACGGTGGAGATGCGGATCGACCGTGACAAGGCCGTCGACGGCGCCGGCCAGCAGGCGGCCGATCACGCGCTGGCTCACCGCCTCGCCGGCATGGAACGCCTTGTCCTGGCGCATATAGGACAGGTAGGGCGCAACGAGAATGATCCGGCGGGCACCCCGGTCACGCAAGGCCGACGACGCCAGCAGCGTTTCGACGAGTTTTGCATCCGGATGATCGAGCGTGCGGAAGAGCAGGGCGATCTCCCCCGCCGCCTCCACCCGCACCAGGCTCTCGCCATCGGGAAAGCGGTGATGCTGGATGGGAGCACAATCGGCATTGAGCGCACGGGCGAAAGCGCGTGCCGCCGCTTCGCCTTCAGGGAAGAAATGCACCCGCATGGCTAGGCCACGATCCGATAGCCGGAATCGTCCTCGGCCAGATCGCGGGCAAAGCCGAGACCGGTCTCGGTCTGCGCATGGATGCGATAAAGCGGCTCGCCGCGCCGCACCAGCTCGCCCACCTTGTGCAGGAGGTCGATGCCCGCCCCCTTGTCCATCGGTGCGCCGGCAAGACGCGCGATCCTGGCCATCAGATGGCAGTCGATCGCCGCCACCGTGCCGTCGCTGGGCGCCGATATCTCATGCGTCAGCGCGCCCACCTGGAAGCGCGCACTCTGCTTCCCTTGCGCTTCGATGAGCCGTTCCATCGCCGCCAGCGCCTTGCCGGAGGCGAGGAGTTCGAGCGCCCGGGCATAGCCGCGCCCACCTTCGACCGACGGGTCGAAATCGAGCACGCGGCCCGCCAGCATCAGCGCGCGTTCGCGCAGATCTTCCGGCGCGTCGGCATCGTTGCGCAGGACCGCCATGACATCGCGCGCTTCAAGCACCGGGCCGATGCCGCGGCCCACCGGCTGCGAGCCGTCGGTCAGCACGACATCAATGGTGAGGCCGATCTTGCCGGCCACATATTCGAAGAGCTTGCGCAGGCGCACGGCTTCGCTCTGCGAGCGCACCTTGGCGGTGGGGCCCACTGGAATATCGACCACCAGATGCGTTGACCCGGCGGCAAGCTTCTTGGAAAGGATCGAGGCCACCATCTGCTCGAACGTGTCGATCCGCAACGGCCGTTCGACCGAGATGAGGATGTCGTCGGCGGGCGACAGGTTGACGCGCCCGCCCCAGGCCAGCACCGCATTCTCGGCGGCGACGATGGTGCGCATCCGCTCGACTGAGAGATCGACATTGGCCAGCACCTCCATTGTGTCGGCGGTGCCGCAGGGCGAGGTAATGGCGCGCGAGGAGGTCTTCGGGATAATGAGCCCATGCGCCGCGACGATGGGCACGATGATCATCGAGGTGCGGTTGCCGGGAATGCCGCCGATGCAATGCTTGTCGACGACGAGCGGCGCATCCCAGCGCAGGCAGGCGCCGACATCGGCCATGGCGCGGGTCAGCGCCAGCGTCTCCTGCGTCGTCATGAAGGCGGCGCAGGCCACCAGGAAGGCGCCGATTTCCATCGGCGAATAGCGATAGGCGGAGATGTCGCGGATGATGGCGTTGATTTCGCTGTCGTGCAGCACATCGCCGCCGATCTTGCGCCGCACGGCTTCAAGGCTCTGCGGTGGCTTCGCCTGGGCGATGCTGACGCTGGCCCCTTCCGGCAACCCTAAACGCCGAAAGGCCTGTTCGCCGAGCCCGATCTCCCCCTTGCCGACAAGGTTGGGATCGTCGGTGATGGCGAGGGTCGCGAGGATTCCGCACGCCTCGCCATTCACTTCGATCTTGCGCAGGGCCTTGAACTGCTCGGCCCCATAGCCATTGTCGCCGCGCAGCAGCAGCGCGGTATTCTCGGGGTAGGTGTCGATGGCAATCTTGCGGATCTTGAACATGTACGCCTCGTGGCACGGCGTCATCAGCCGCGTTCCACGGATATCAGCATATCCGCCGCATCAATGCCATGCCCCGCGCGATGCTGGTGATATCAGCTGCGCGCGGGAATATTGAGACCGCGCTGCACCGCCGGCCGCACCAGCCCCCGCTCCAGCCAGGCTGGCACATGTTTCAATGCCGGCCAGCCGACCAGATCGCCCGCACCATAGAAGCCGATCAGATTGCGCACCCAGCCCAGATGCGCGATGTCGGCGATCGTGTATTCATCGCCCATGATCCAGGTCCTGTTGGCAAGCCTCTCCTCGAGCACGCCGAGAAGCCGCTTCGATTCGTTCTGGTAGCGCTCGAGCGGCCGCTTGTCGGCAATCTCCTTGCCGGCGAATTTGAAGAAGAAACCGACCTGCCCGAACATGGGGCCGACATTGGCCATCTGGAAATAGACCCATTGGATCGTCTCCCAGCGCCGTGCCGGATCGGTGGGCATGAACTTGCCTGTCTTCTCGGCGAGGTAATGCAGAATGGCGCCGGATTCAAAGAGCCCCATCGGCTTGCCGCCGGGTCCATCGGGGTCGATGATCGCCGGGATCTTGCCATTGGGATTGAGCGACAGGAATTCCGGTCCCCAGGTCTCGTTCTGGGTGATGTCGACCGCATGCGCCTCGTAGGGGAGCCCCGTTTCCTCCAGCATGATCGGCACCTTGACGCCATTGGGCGTCGGGAAGGAATAAAGCTGCAGACGCGTGGGATGCTTGGCCGGCCAGCGTTTGGCGATGGGAAAGTCGGAAAGGGCGTTCATGGATGATCCCTGAATGTCTAGAATGCGGATGCGCAGTAATGGTGAGGGATCATGACGAGCAAAGGGCAATCGGTCCATCTGGCGACGGCGCATAGATGATCCGCCCTATTTGGATGGCTTTGGGATTCCTGGCGACAGCGGCGGGCATTGCCGGCATCGTGCTGCCATTGGTGCCGACGACGCCATTCATTCTCGCCGCCGCCTTCGCCTTCGCGCGCTCGTCGCCGCGCCTCGAGCAATGGATCCTCTCGCACGCGACCTTCGGCCCGATGATCGAGAACTGGCGGAAATACGGCAGCATCGCACCACGCGCCAAGCGGCTCGCCATCGCCCTGATGCTCGGCGCCCTCGGCCTCAGCATCGCCTTGCGCCTACCCCTCTGGCTACTTGCCATTCAGGGGCTCGTTCTCGTGGCTGTTGCCGCATTCCTGCTGACAAGGCCAGACGGCCCGCCCAAGGGCGAAGAGTAGGAAACGGAAAAAGGAGGAGAAGTGGTGGGCCCGGAGGGAATCGAACCCCCGACAACACCGTTATGAGCGGCGCGTTCTAACCGCTGAACTACAGGCCCACGGGGGATGATGGGATGGCTCCCCTCCCCCACCCGTCATCCTCCGCGACGGCGGAGGACCCACGAGTTATTTTCCGGCAAACCCGTGGCTGGCCCCTTTGCAGCGGGCCAACCCCGAGCGTTGCGGTTCTCTTGTTCTTACGTGTCCAGGAAG
>CAZUAL010000153.1:0-9263 GCA_964618305.1 uncultured Dongia sp.
CCACACGGTGACCGGCCGCATCGCGAGGGGCCGCAAGGCGACAGGCCGCGCTTTGACGAAGCCGCGCCGAAGAAATGGCGTTGCGGGGAAAAGCGGGGCCCAGAAAAGCGGGGCCCAGAAAAGTGGAGTGATGAGAAGCGTGGAGCAGGGCCGCGCCGGGAGCGCGGCGGCTTCGCCAGCGAAGCCGGAACCTATCGCGGCAAGCGCTCTAACAACCCAAAATTCGCGGTCGCGGGTACCACGGAAGGGCCCGCAATCTCGGCCAAGAAGAAGCATCGCAAAGGCACGAGTCCGAAGCGTCATCCCAAGTAACAGAACATGGGTAATCTTGGAGGTCGCGCGATGGCGGGCTTTTCGCGACTTGAGGTGACCTAGGCTTACGACTGCACACTTGCTTGTGCGTCGTGGTAACCGGATTTTAACGCGGTACATCGACAAAGGGTGTCGATTTTCGACTCTTTGGAGACCTAACCGTGTTCAATCGGCTTTCCGTCAATGCGATCCTGAAATCCGTGGTCGTCGCCCTCGCCGGCATCGTGACCTTGATGCTGGCCCTCAATGCCTGGGAATCCTGGCGTGCAGTCCAATCCTCCGAACGCATCTCGAATGTGTCGGAGGCCGCGACCTATGCCTTCCAGGCGATGCACAATCTGCGCACCGACCGCTCGACGACCCTGCGCAGTCTCAACGCCGACGGCCCCATCAACGAGGTCGGTCTCAAGGCGCTCGACAAGTATCGCGGCGCCGAGATGCCGGCCCTTGCCTCGGCCATTCAGATGCTGGGTGGAATCGATTATCCGGACAAGTCGACGCTCTTCTCCGCGACGCAGTCGCTCTATGCCGAACTTCAGCAGCTGCATCCAGCGTCGCTCGATGCGGTCAAGAAGGCCAAGGCTGATCGTCCGGCTGATCTCGCCGATCACTTCAAGAAGGTCACGACCGATCTCATTGCCAATCTCGATGCGACGTCGCAGAGCCTCACGGCCTCGGTGAAGCACGAGGACGCCTTCATCGACCAGATGCTGGCCATGCGTCAGCTTGCCTGGATGGTACGCAATCTGGGCGGCGATGCGTCGCTGACGGTTTCGAACGCCATGGGTGCCGGTAAGGCCGAGCCTGAAATGGTGGCGAAGTACAAGAACGCGGTCGCCGGCTCGGAAGCCGCCTGGAGTGCGCTTGAATCGCAGGCTTTCGGCGTCACCTTGCCGCAATCGCTCACGGACGCGATCGCCAATGCTCAAAAGAACTATTTCGATCCGGACTATACGGCAACGCGCGAGAAGCTCATCTCTCAGCTCGCCAACGGCGAGGCGGCATCCCTCGATGTCGACCAGTGGACCGAGCTCACGGTCGGCCGATTGGCGGCATTGCTGAAGGTGGCCGAAGGGGCGCTCGAAGGGGCGAAGAATTGCGCCGCCGACTCTCACTCGGCGGCGACCCGCGAGCTGATCGTCGAATGCGCGCTGCTTGTCGGTGCAATGCTGCTGGCGCTGGGTGCCCTGACGCTCATCGGCCGCCGGGTCATCCGCCCGCTGCATCTCATCCGTGATGCCATGCTGCGCGTGGCCGCCGGCGATCTTTCGGGCGAGGCCAACTTTGTTCGTCGCGATGATGAAATCGGTGCCCTGGCCGGGGCGCTTGCCACCTTCAAGCAGAATGCCGAGGACAAGGCGCGCTTCGAGGAGAAGCAGAAGCAGCAGTTGGAGGAAGATCGCCGCCGTCAGCAGGCGATCGAAAGCAGCATCCGCAACTTCGAACAGAATGTGAAGTCGGCGCTGGATGCGCTGGCCGGCTCCTCGCGTCAGATGCTCGATACCTCGAACAGCATGTCGCAGGCGGCCGAACGCAGCAACGCGCAGGTGAAGGTGGTGGCCTCCGCCTCGACCGAGGCCTCGTCCAACGTCGAAACCGTCGCCGCCGCGTCCGAGGAACTCAGTGCCTCGATCAACGAAATCAGCCGCCAGGTCTCGACCGCGGCCGAAATCGCCGGTCGCGCCGTTGCCGAAACCAAGGAGACTGACCGCACGGTGCAAAGCCTGGTCGATATCGCGGCCAAGATCGGCGAAGTCGTCGGTCTCATCAACGATATTGCCGGCCAGACCAACCTGCTGGCGCTCAATGCCACGATCGAGGCGGCCCGCGCTGGCGAGGCCGGCAAGGGGTTCGCCGTGGTGGCCAGCGAAGTGAAGTCGCTTGCCAACCAGACGGCCAAGGCCACTGACGACATCTCGGCGCAGATCGCCGCGGTCCAGGGTGTCACGCGCGAGGCCGTGGACGCGATCAAGCGCATCGGCGGCACCATCGCCGAGGTGAACACGATCGCGAGCTCCATCGCTCGTCCGTCACCCAGCAGGGCGCGGCGACGCAGGAGATCACCCGCAACACGCACGAGGCCGCCCAGCGCACCCGCGACGTGTCGGAGAACATCGCCGGCGTCACCAACGAGGCCGACGCGACCGGTGCGGCCGCGCAGGGTGTCCGCAGCGCCGCCGAAGATCTCGGCCGCCAGGCGGAGATGCTGCGCGGTCAGGTCGATGCCTTCCTGGCGCAAATCCGCGCCGCGTAAGGCCGGCTCTATCGCAGGTCGGCCAATTGGGATTTGATGTCGAGCGAGGCGGGATCGGGGGCTACGCCGACCCGGCGCGCCTCGACCGACATCAGCCGGTCCTTGCTCCAGAATTTCAGCGGCAGGTCGCGGGCGCCCAAGGGGCCCGCCATGAAGTCCGTGACCAATCCGGTCAAGCTGCCGCCACCCGGTCGGCTCGCGACATAGGCGCTGATGAGCGCGATATAGAAGCGGGTGATGGTCTCGTGATAGCCGTCATCGTCCGTGTTGGCGGTGCCGGATGCTTCGTTGTAGCGCCAGATGATGCCGGGCAGTTCGACCGCGACGTCGATGTCGCGGCGTCTCGTCAGCAGATAGATCCCGGCCGCGCAATGTGCCGCATGCGTCCATTCGGCCTTGGGCAGCGAACGGTCGAGCAGCTTCTCGCCGATCCGCGTGATTTCTTCTTCCGAATACATGGTTGATCCTATTGCTTTTCCACCGGAAGGGCCCAGGGCAGAATGTCGATCCGTTCGGGGAAGGATGCATATTCTTCGATGGCGAGACATTGCCGGATGGCGCCATCGACCGTCAGCGGGAAGAGGCCGAAGTGCACATCCATCAGGCGTCCTGCCTGGTTCGGCCATTTGTAGCTGTCGATGACGGGTTGCCCGGTCTCCCAGGCGCGCCTGTAGCAGGCCAACAGATACTCGATCGGCGCACGCGGTTCGACCGCCAGGAACTCGTCGAGATAGTGGCCGACAATGCTGACGCCCAGCCATTGGTCGACGCCGGATCCGGTCAGCCGGTAGTGAACGCGGAACGGCGCGTCCTCGAACTCAACGATATAGAGATAGGGCAGCAGCGGCTTGATCTCTTCCGGTTTGACCATGGTCCGTGCCGGCACGCCACCACCTCCCCACCGAAGCCAAGCCTCGTGAAGCCGCGCCACGCATTCCGGTGGCTGCTGCATTCTTCTCCCCTTCATACCACGCGTGCCGATTGTGGCGGGCTTGCCCGGCGGACGCAACGCCGGATTGCAGGGCGCTGATGATCGGGCAGTTGCCCTAGCTGGCCGCGCGTGCTTCACCGGCAGTGCCTGAAACTACGGCGCCGAAAGTCTACGCGTGGACGAAGCCGCCCCGTTCGGGGACCTCCAGGTGACCTGGATCAATGTCCGTTTCCCCGCGTGCGCCAGTATTGTTACGATAGCGGTGTTTACCATCGAGGCAGAACGAAATGAACCTGTTGCCACTTGGCATTCTGAGACAGCCGGCGCGTTTCATTTTCTTCACGGGCAAGGGCGGTGTCGGCAAGACGGCCCTCTCCTGCGCTGTTGCCATAGCCCTGGCGGATGCTGGCAAGCGGGTTCTCCTCATCAGCACCGACCCGGCCTCCAACCTTGATGAGATGCTGGGAACAACGCTCGATCGACAGGCCAAGCCCGTTCCCGGAATCGACCGGCTCTCGGCGCTCAACATCGATCCGGAAGCCGCCGCCAAGGCCTATCGCCAGCGAGTCATTTCCGCCATGGGCCCGGCGGACAAGGCTGAGATCGCCAAGGTCCGCGAGCAGCTTTCCGGCGCCTGTACCACCGAGATCGCGGCCTTCGATGAGTTTGCCGGATTGCTGTCGGGCGAGCATGAGGAAGGGAAGAACTACGATCACATCATCTTCGACACCGCGCCGACGGGCCATACGTTGCGCCTGCTCAGCCTGCCCAAAGCCTGGTCCTCCTTTCTCGAGACGAACGAACGGGGTGCCTCTTGTCTCGGTCCGCATTCTGGCTTGCAGATGCAGCTTGCGATGTTCGAACGCGCGCTCAAGGCATTGACTGATCCCGGCACGACGATTGTGGCGCTTGTCACCCGGCCGGAACCTTCGGCCCTGCGCGAGGCGGCAAGATCAGCAGGCGAATTGCAATCGCTGGGGCTCACCAATCAGCGGCTCATTGTGAATGCGGCCTTTCGTGCGACCGATCCGTCCGATCCGGTTGCCGCTGCCATGGAGCGGCGCTGCCGGAGCGCGTTGGAAAAGATGCCGGCGGAGCTTGCCGGATTGCCGCGCGACGAGGTCCCGATGCGGGCCTATGACATGGTGGGAATTGCAGCACTCCGCCGATTCCTCAGTGCGGAGCAGGAAATCGCGGCCGCGAATTTGCCGCCGGCGGCGCAAGCCTATCCGAAACTCAGCGCGATGGTCGCGGAGCTGGAGGCAGCCGGGAACGGCGTCGTGATGGTCATGGGCAAGGGCGGTGTCGGCAAGACGACTGTCGCCGCGGCCATTGCCGTGGAGCTTGCCAGTCGAGGCCACCAAGTATTGCTGACGACCACCGACCCGGCCGCGCATGTGGATTGGGCCCTGGCGAGCGAGAGCCTGCCCAATCTCAAGGTCGAGCGGATCGATCCCGTCCTGGAAACGCAGCGCTATGTCGACCGCATCATGGCTGGGCGCGGCGCGGATTTGGATGATGCCGGCAAGGCGTTGCTGCTCGAGGATCTGCGCTCGCCCTGCACCGAGGAGGTCGCCGTCTTCCATGCCTTCTCCCGCGTCGTGCTCGGCGCGCGGACCGGGTTTGTGATCATCGATACCGCGCCCACCGGCCACACTTTCCTGCTGCTCGACGCGACGGGCGCCTATCATCGCCAGGTCATGCGCGATTCACAGCAGGTCATTCAGAATGGCCGGCTGGTGACGCCGCTGATGCGGCTGCAGGACCCCGCCTACACGAAGATCCTGCTGGTGGCCCTGCCCGAAACGACACCGATCTCGGAAGCGTCCGCCCTGCAGGACGATCTGCGCCGTGCCGGGATCGAACCCTATGGCTGGGTTATCAACAATTGCCTTGGGGCGAGCGGCACGCGCGATCCGCTGCTCGGCTTCCGCATCGGCAACGAAGCCAAGCAGATCGCCCGTGTTAGCGGCGGTCTGGCCAAGCGCCTCGCCGTGATCGGCTGGCAGCCGGAACCGCCCACGGGCGTCAGTGCGCTCAGGCACCTGATCGGCTAGGGCGCGCGACCGTGCCTACATAAGATATTGATTTAAAACGGAAAAAGATTGGCGCACCCGATACGATTCGAACGTACGACCTTTGCCTTCGGAGGGCAACGCTCTATCCAGCTGAGCTACGGGTGCATGCCGTCTTGGAATGGGCGGAACATAACCGGGGGACAGGCGGAGAGCAAGTCCGGTCGCTCAATGTTCCTCCCCGCAGCAGCCGAAGGCTTCGGCCGCGTGGCGGCGGACGGCGCTCACCGGCTCGACCGGATGCAGCGCCCGCTCGTCGATCGAGGGGAGGGAATCGCGTCCCTCGAGCGCCGAGAGGGTCGGCCCCAGATCGCGCAGCAACCCGTCATCGATGCCGTAGATCCAGCCATGGAGATGCAGTTCCTGCCCGCGGGCCCAGGCTTTCTCCACGATGGGTGTCGCGGCAATGCGGCGCACCTGCATCTCGACATTGATCTCGCACAGCCGGTTGACCTTGGCGGCTTTGTCGGGGATCGCATCGAAGATTGCGCGGTGCTTGCGATAAAACATCGTGATCGGCTGCAGCCAGTGATCGAGCGAGCGCGGCATCGGCGCATTTTGGCGAAATGGCGCAAGGCTGACAATCGGTGCTAGACTGGCGCCTATGTTGTTGAAAACACCCAAATCGCCGCCGCCGGAGCCAGAGACTTTGGGCCTGCAGGCACTGGCTTTCCTCGCTGCCGATGATGACCGGCTGAGCCGCTTCCTGGCGCTGACCGGCATCCAGGGCGGGCAGTTGCGGGAGATCGCGCTGACCAGCCACGGCCTCGGCGCGGTGCTCGACTATCTGCTGGGGTACGAGCCGCTGCTTCTAGAGTTCGCGGCGGAGATCGGCGTCGAAGCTGGTGTCATCGCGGCGCAGCGGGCGAAGCTCCCGGCGTGACGTTTATTCTACATTGTAGAATATGAGCGGACCCGGTCAGGGCCGGATATCGGCTTTTGAGGGCAGATTTTCGTCCGGATGGCGGATCCAGGCGGCGATGTCGTCATATATCACCTCCGCCCCCAGATCGCGCAGCATCATGTGGTGACCTTTCGGGTAGAGGGCGACGCGCCCGGCGGCGTTCTCGACCGTCGGCACCTGGGCGAGGAAGCGGGCGACGGAATCCGAGGTCAGGATATCCTCCCGCCCGCCGAACATGATGAGCCAGCGGGGCTGGGTCCCAAGCTTCGCGCCGGCATCGAAGGCTTCGGTCATCAGATCGACGAGGCCGTAGGCCGTGTCGACGCGCGTCGCCTTGATGATGTTCCGGTCGCGCCACATCTGGCGCAGCATGTAATGATTGCTCGACGCCTCGCGATAGACGCCGCGCGGCGTGACCGCCACCCCCGGCATCACATGAAGAGCGAAGTCCATCAGCCAGCGGTTGGCAGATGATTGCGTCTGCCAGCCCCACATTGCGGGTGCGGCGAGGATGATGCCGTCGACCGGCATGTCCGTTTGCCGTGCGACGGCAGCGAGGATCACCGCCGCCCCCATGCTTTCGCCGATGAGATAGACGGGCTTGTCCGGATGTGCCGCCTTGGCGAGCTTCGCCGCCGCGGCGAGGTCGGCCACCATCTGATCGGTCCCGGCCCAGAGCCCGCGCTGCGGCGATCCGCCGAAACCGCGCTGGTCGAAGGCGTAGAGCGCGAAGCCCCGCCGTGCCATCGCCTTGCCCGGTGCGTCGAAGGCGCGGCGGTAATCGTTGAAGCCGTGGAGGGCGACCATCGAGGCCTCGATGGGCCGGTCCCAGGGCAGCCACACATTCATCGGCAGATCGGCGCCGTCGGCGGTGTGGAAGCTCTTCTCGGTGAAATGCGGCGCGTCGACCGGCGGGCCGATCTCCTGCCAGTGCGGCGAACAGGCCGCGAGCAGCAGGAGAAGGAGCGTGCCGGCGAGCCTTATGATCATGCGCCGGGTTGCCGCCGAGTGAGTTCGAGGAAGATGTCCTCGAGATCGGTTTCGACCGTTGTCAGGTCGGCGATCTCGATACCCGCCGCACGGATCGCATCCAGGATGGCGCTGACCTTGATGGCGCTCGGCCGGTAATGGAGCTTGAGGCGGCGCGGCGCCAGCAGTTGCGGCGTGAAAGCGGCAAGCGCTTCCGGCACCGAGGCGAGATCGGCAGCGAGCGTCAGAACAACTTCCTTGCTGTCGAGGCGGCTCACCAGCTTGGCCGTCGGCTCGCAGGCGATCACCTTGCCATGGTTGATGATGGCGATGTTGTCGCAGAGTTCCTCGGCTTCCTCGAGATAGTGCGTGGTGAGGAGAACGGTGACGCCGGCCTTGTTGAGTTCCCGCACATAGGCCCAGAGCTGCTGGCGCAGTTCCACGTCGACGCCGGCTGTCGGCTCGTCGAGTACCAGAACGGGCGGGTTGTGCACCATCGCCTTCGCCACCATCAGGCGCCGCCGCATGCCACCCGAGAGTGTGCGCGCATAGGAGCCTGCCTTGTCGGCAAGCGAGAGCGCCTCCAATAGTTCCATGCTGCGCCGCTCGGCCTTGGGCACGCCATACATGCCGGCCTGGATGTCGAGCAGATCCTTCGGCGTGAAGAACGGATCGATATTGAGTTCCTGGGGAACGACGCCGATCGCCGCCGCGGCATGGCGCGGATCGGCGTCGAGATCGATGTCCCAGACCTTCACCTTGCCTTCCGTCTTGCGCACGAGCTGGGCGAGGATGTTGATCAGCGTCGATTTGCCGGCGCCGTTGGGACCGAGGAGGCCGAAGATGCCGCCGCGCGGAATGTCGAGATCGACATGGTCGAGGGCGAGCTTGGGCGTCCGGTTCGCCTTGTTGCCGGCATAGATCTTGACTAGGCCTTTGACGGAGACGGCGAGGTCGGGCAAGGCGGCTTGCGGCTGGGATGCCATCTGGGGTGCCATCGGGGGGACTTCGCGGGATTGATTCAGGACTGCCGCCTGCCTATCATTGCGGCAGGTCCAGCGTCAATCCAAAGCCGAGTAACCCCATGAAACCAAATGAAATCCAGTATGTCACCGAGACCCGCGTCGCCTGCGACGGGGGGAGTGACCCGTCTGGCCACCCGCGCGTCTTCCTCAATCTCGGCAAGGACGGCACGACGGAGTGCCCCTATTGCGGCAAGAAATTCGTGCTGAAGGAAGGGGCAAAGGCCCACGCGCACTAAGCGCTGGCCGCCCCGATGCCGAACGCTGCCCCCAAGCCGGATCACGTCTTCCTCGTCGACGGGTCGGGTTACATCTTCCGCGCTTTCCACGCCCTGCCGCCGCTGACCCGCAGCGACGGCACGCCGGTGAATGCTGTCCTCGGCTTCACCAACATGCTGCTGAAGCTGATCGAGGATGCGGACGCGGAATATATCGCCGTCATCTTCGATGCCGGCCGCCGGACCTTCCGCAACGAGATCTATACCGAGTACAAGGCGCACCGGCCGGAAGCGCCGCCGGAGCTTGTGCCGCAATTCGCCCTCATCCGCGAGGCGACGCGCGCCTTCAACGTGCCGGCGGTCGAAATGCCGGGATACGAGGCAGACGACCTCATCGCCACCTACGCGACGGAGGCGGCGGCGCAAGGCCATGAGAGTCCCGCGACGGACAGGGCCGCGAACCCCGGGAGGAGCGCGAGGAACGCGGACACGACGCTGCGGCGACCCATGACCTTCCCGCTGCGTGCGCGCTCTTCCCCGGCCATCGCGGAACCCTCGGCCTCTCGACTGCAACAGCC
>CAZUAL010000154.1:0-9260 GCA_964618305.1 uncultured Dongia sp.
ATACTGACCTCGTTCCCGGCGGCTCGTCGGGCGGTTCTTCGGCCGCCGTTGCGGCCCGCATCGCGATGGCCGCGACCGGCACCGATACCGGCGGTTCGATCCGCCAGCCCGCGGCATTGACCGGCACTGTCGGCATCAAGCCGACCTATGGCCGCTGTTCGCGTTGGGGCATCGTGGCCTTCGCCTCCTCGCTCGATCAGGCTGGCCCGATCGCCCGCTCGGTTGAAGATTGCGCCATCATGCTGGGGGCGATGGCTGGGCATGACCCCAAGGATTCGACCTCGGTCGAAATGGCCGTGCCGGATTTCAGGAAGGCGCTCACCGGCAACATCAAGGGGCTCCGCGTCGGTATCCCCAAGGAATACCGGGTCGACGGCATGTCGCAGGAGATCAGCGATCTCTGGACCAAGGGTGCCGAATGGCTCAAAGCCCAGGGCGCCGAGATCAAGGAGATCTCGCTGCCGCACACCAAGTACGCGCTGCCGACCTATTACATCATCGCACCGGCGGAAGCCTCCTCGAACCTCGCCCGCTATGACGGCGTGCGTTTCGGCCTGCGTGTGCCGGGCAACAGCCTTGACGAGATGTACGAGCTGACCCGCGCCGCCGGTTTCGGCAAGGAAGTGAAGCGCCGCATCCTGATCGGCACCTACGTCCTTTCGGCCGGCTATTACGATGCCTATTACCTGCAGGCGCAGAAGGTGCGGGCGCTCATCCTCAAGGACTTCACCGACGCCTTCAAGGATGTCGACGTGATCCTCACCCCCTCGACCCCGTCGGCGGCTTTCGGCTTCCACGAGAATGAGGGAGATCCGGTGCAGATGTATCTGCAGGACGTGTTCACCGTGACCGTGAACCTCGCCGGGCTGCCGGGCATCTCGGTTCCCGCCGGTCTCGATGCCAAGGGCCTGCCCTTAGGCTTGCAGCTGATCGGCCGCGCCTTCGACGAGGAGACGCTGCTGCGCTCGGCCCAGGCGCTTGAGGGTGCCGCCAATTTCACCGCCCTGCCGGCGGGAGTGTAAGACGATGGCATGCCGAGGCGTTTTCTTCGCTTTGACAGTTGAAGAGTTGTCGGCCCTCAATGCCGCGGCCTCAGATCAAGCAAGACTGGAAATCGTTCAAGAAGAGATAGAGAACAAGTGGGACGTAGCCAACTTGCAAGAAGTCGATAAAGCTTGGGAGGCGATTCATCGCATTCTGTCGCAACAATCTCCGGAAGTAGAGGGCATATCGAATGACTATGGTTCGTTTCTTCTAAATCAGGTCATATTCGGCTCCAAGCAGCTCTATTCAGAAAGTGATTATCTCATCAACTTGAACGAGCCTGACGAAGTCAATGCTATTGCTGATGCAATAGAATCACTTGATGAGAAATGGTTTAGAGAGCAGTTCAAGCGCTATTGCTCTGGTGCATATCCGTACGCTGGCAGTGAGGAAGACGAGGACTATAGCTGGGGCTGGTTCCAGTCCGTGCGTGACTTCTATGTCAAGCAACGCGGTAGTGGGCGCCCGGTGATCTTCACTGTCGACTTTTAGGCGGCCATATTGGCTGTGGAGTTTGAGTAATGACTGACGAAAAGAATCTGATCGAAGGCCGTACCGGCAAGTGGGAAGTGATCCTCGGGCTCGAAGTCCACGCCCAGGTCATTTCCAAGTCGAAACTGTTTTCAGGGGCCGCCACCGCGTTCGGTGCGGAACCCAACACGCAGGTGAGTCTGGTCGATGCCGGCTTTCCCGGCATGCTGCCCGTCATCAACCAGGTCTGTGTCGAGCAGGCGGTGAAGACCGGTCTTGGCCTGCAGGCTGAGATCAACCTGAAATCCGTCTTCGACCGGAAGAACTATTTCTATGCCGATCTGCCGAACGGCTATCAGATCAGCCAGTTCACCCAGCCGATCGTCGGCAAGGGCACGATCGTGCTCGACCTGCCAGATGGGTCGCACCGCGAGGTCGGCATCACGCGCCTGCACTTGGAGCAGGATGCGGGCAAGAGCCTCCATGACCAGCATCCGAGCAAGACTTATGTCGATCTCAACCGCGCCGGCGTGGCGCTGATGGAGATCGTCTCCGAGCCGGACATGCGCTCGTCCGACGAAGCCGCGGCATATCTCAAGAAGCTGCGCTCGATCCTGCGCTATCTCGAGACCTGCGACGGCAACATGGATGAAGGTTCCATGCGCTGCGACGTCAACGTTTCGGTCCGTAAGCCCGGTGATCCCCTTGGCACGCGCTGCGAGATCAAGAACGTGAACTCGATCCGCTATGTGGCGCAGGCCATCGAATACGAGGCGCGCCGCCAGATCGAAGTAATCGAGGAGGGCGGCACGATCCGCCAGGAAACGCGCCTCTGGGATCCGGGCAAGGGTGTGACGCGCTCGATGCGCTCCAAGGAGCATGCGCACGATTACCGCTATTTCCCCGACCCGGACCTGTTGCCGCTCAACCTCGATCCGAAATGGGTCGAAGGGTTGAAGGCGGGTCTGCCCGAACTCCCCGATGCCAAGCGCAAGCGCTTCATCGAGAAGCTGGGCCTTTCCGATTACGATGCCGGCGTGCTGGTGGCGGAAAAGGAATCGGCCGACTTCTACGAAGAAGCCGCCAAGGGCCGCGATGCGAAGCTCGTCGCCAACTGGCTGACCTCGGAGCTCTTCGGCAAGCTCAATGCCGCTGGCAAGTCGATCACGGAGAGCCCGGTTTCGGCGAAGGCGCTGGGCGAACTCGTCGGCCTCATCTCCGACAACACGATCTCCGGCCGTATCGCCAAGGATGTCTTCACGGAGATGTTCGAAACCGGCAAGTCGGCGGGAGAGATCGTCGAGGCCAAGGGGCTGCGCCAAGTCCTCGATACCGGCGCCATCGATGCCGAGATCGACAAGATCATGGCCGCCAATGCCGACAAGGTCGCGGAATACCGGTCCGGCAAGGATAAATTGTTCGGTTTCTTCGTCGGTCAGGTCATGCGCGCCATGGGCGGCAAGGCCAACCCGGCCATGCTGAACGAGCGCCTGAAGGCAAAACTTTCCGCCTAAATCCCGGAAAACGGGGCTGTCTGGGCAATTATTGCCGAATGCCGGGTAAATCTTGCCGATTTACCCGGCATTTTTGTGCGCGCATATTTCTCCTTGTTTCCACGCGTGATGCGAGTGGGTTTCCAATGGGAGTTGCGGGCGGCCTCTTCAATATCATCCAGCGCAGTCAGCTGAGCGCGACGGCGACCGCGACGCTGCGCGTGACCCAGACCCATCAGAAAACCCGCGACGCCGGTGAGGCCAGCACCAACCCGCTGACCTGGACCAAGAAGAAGAACGAAAGCGCCGTGGCTGCCTTTTGGCGCCTGGCACCAGACAAGGCTGCCGAGAAAGCGCCTTCCGTCGACATCGTCAAACGCCTGGAAAAGATGGCGGACGACAAGAACGCCGACATCTCGGCGGAAAAGATGCGCCAGGCCAAGGCGAAGCTCGAAGGGCTGTGCCGGCAGCTGCAGATGCTGGCCGCCAGCGGCGACGTGCGGCAGCTGCGCCGGATTGCTGCAGAAGCTGCGCAATTGGCGCGGGAGATTGGCGCCGCGGCCCGGGCGATGGCGCAGGGCATCGGCGCCGGTACTGTATCGACTGATACAAGCAGCGCGCAGGCGACGGCCAATGCCGCCAGCAACGCCGCCTCGTCGGTGTCGGGTGGTGCGGGCGAAACTTCCGTCCCGGCATCCGGCACGGAAGCGACACCAGGCGCCGCCGCCACCGATCCTGCGAATGGGGATCATGCAGACGACCCAGCCGCCGCTCGCGCGCAAGCCTTCAAGGCGCTCCACGAACTGACCAGCGATGCCCGCAACGCCATCACCAAGGCAAAGGGTATCATCGCGCTTGCCGCCCAGATGGCTCGCGCCAAGCGCAAGAGTGGCGACGATGACGATAGCTATTTCCGCAAACTCCAGGATCTGGCCGAAGCGGGGCTGGAGGATGTCGAAGCCGGCCAGCGCGAAGCGCTGCAGCAGTTGGTGATGCCGGCGCTGGGCAGCGGTGAAGTCTTCAGTGAGACGGTGTCGACCGAGATTTCGCTCGAGGTCAGCGTCACTGCCAGCGTCTCAATGCAAACGACGGTCGCCATCGTCGCCTGAGCACCGCCACAATCCATCCACCTGCCGGCAATTGATGAAAATTGCGCGCGTTTCCGCGTTTGCACTTTCTTCACCATGCTGGCCTAATCATGGCCATGCCTGACGCCCCTACTTTCTTGTCGAAGATCGGCACGGCGCTGCTTGAACCGCTGCGCTATCTCCTCGACCCGACCGAACGCTTTTGCTGGCTCTACCTTGCAAGCGGTCTCGTCTGCGCTGTCTTTGTTTACTGGCATGCCCGCTGGCGCGATCCGGATCATGCGCCAAAAGGGCTCTTCGCCTATCTCTTTCCGCGCCAGATCTATCTGCATCAATCGGCCAAGGCGGATTACCGGTTCTTCATCATCGACCGGATTCTCTCCTTCCTGATCCTGCCCTTCTTCGTGATGCTCATCCCGACAATCGCCTATCCGGTCAATTGGGGGCTCAACGCCTTGTTCGGCACGCCGTCGGCGCCGCTACTGCAGCCCGGCCTCGCGACCAACCTCATGCTGACACTCGCCAACGTGGTGGCCGTCGACTTCGCCCTGTGGTGGATTCACTGGCTGCATCACCGGGTGCCCGTGCTGTGGGAGTTTCACAAGGTTCATCATTCGGCCGAGGTAATGACGCCACTCACTGCCTACCGCATGCATCCGGTCGAGATTATCCTCAACTACAATCTGACCTGCATCTTCAGCGGCATTGTCTTCGGCCTGGCGATCTATCTCACCAACAACAGCTATTCGCTGGTCACCTTCATCGGTCTCGATTTCGTCACCTTCCTGTTTCTGCTGTTCGGCTTTTCCCTGCGCCATTCGCACATACCCATGGCCTATCCGCGCTGGCTGAGCTTTGTCCTGGTGAGCCCCTGGATGCATCAGGTCCATCATTCGTGCGAGAAGCGCCATCTCGACAAGAACATGGGCTTCATTTTCGCCTTCTGGGACTGGATGTTCGGCACCCTCTACATACCGCGGCGCGGGGAGACTTTCGCGCTGGGGCTCGATTCCGGTGAAGCGCCGAAATTCCACTCCGTCCTAGCCATGTATGCGCGCCCGTTCCGCAACATAGCGGCGCATCTCGTGAACGCGGCACCGGCCGGCAACACCCCGGAACCGCGATGACGAGGACGATCTTGAAGAATCTTGCCCGTACCATGCTGGTGCTGTCGGTGATGGCACTCTCCGGCGCATCGGCGGCACGGGCCGGGTCCGGTGAAGTGGAACTCGAGAGCCTGACCAGTCCGGAAGTCGCGGCGCTGCTCGCATCCGGCACCGACACGATCATCGTGCCCACCGGCGGGACCGAGCAGAATGGGCCGCAGCTTGTCTTGGGGAAGCACAATCTGATCGTCCGCTATACGGCCGCGGAAATAGCCCGGCGCCTCGGTGGCACGCTGGTGGCGCCGGTCATCGCTTATGTGCCGGAAGGCCAGATCGACCCGCCGGAAGGACATATGCGCTATCCCGGCACGATCAGCCTGCCGGAGCCGGTCTTTGCCGGCGTGCTGGAAGCAACGGCGCGCAGCTTCGCGGCGGAGGGGTTCAAGACCATCCTCTTCATCGGCGATTCCGGCGGCAACCAGTCGGCGCAGACGCTTGTCGCCGAACGGCTCGACAAGGAACTGGCGCCGCGCGGCATCCGCGTCTTCGCGATCGGCGACTATTATGCCGCCAACGGCCAGGTGGATTGGCTGAAGCAGGAGGGCGAGAGCGAGGCGGATATCGGGACCCACGCCGGCATCCGCGAGACCTCGGAACTGCTGGCGATCGACCCCGGTGCGGTACGGGCGGAGATGCTGGCACCGGGAACCGATTGGGCAGGCCAGGGGGCGACCGGCCGGCCCGACCATGCCAGCGCCGAGCGGGGGAAGAAGCTCCTGGAACTCAAGGTCCAGGCGGCGCTGAAGCAGATTCAAAGCCTTACCGGGCGAAGTCCTTGAATCAGGTGCGATCCTAAGGTTGTGTTAACTAATTTCTGGCGTACAATATCGTGTTAGGGAGCTTCCCGTTCGTTTGATCCGGGGGAAGGGGACAGGATCATGGGCTTGCCGATTTCTTCGAGACTGGTCCGCACAGTGGCTTTGGTCGGGCTGGGTCTTTTGGCCGGCTGCGGCGGGCGGATGGCCAACCCGGCGCCAGAGGCAACCATCTATGACCGATATCTGACCTGCGACGAAATCCAGAAAGAGGTCGCCGGAAACTACGAGGCGCAGTCGGATCTGGCACGCGAGCTGGTCTGGGCGAAAGAGAAGAACGACATGATCCGCGGCCTGTCGCTGGCCTTCCCGCCGGGCTGGTTCGCGCTCGATATGACGGCCGAGGAGGATTATCCGAAGACGCCGCAGGATATCGAAACGCTGGCGCTCGGTGCCCGCAACCGGCACATCATCGGCCTTGCCAAGGAGCAGGGCTGTTGGCCCGACCCCGCTGTCTGGAGCCCGGTCTCGTGAGGCACTCTATGAAAATTCACTCTCTGCGTCTGTCGCTCCTGGCTGGCCTGGCACTTCTCACCGCCTGTGGCGGCGAGGTGCCGCAGCCGGTCTCGGTGATCCGGCCGACCGACAGCGACATGAGCTGCATGGATCTGCTGCGCGAGACGGGCGAGAACGATCTGGCGATCGCGCGGCTTGTTGATCGCGACGACCAGGTACACCGCCGCAACATCCATTACACCGTCGTCGATGGCGTGATGTTCCCGCCGGCGATGCTGACGCTCGATTTCCGCGACCAGCCGGCAACCGAGATGAGCGCGCTCCGGGCGCGCAACAAGCGCCTCATCGAACTGGCCGACATGCAGGGCTGCTGAAGCGGCTCCGCCGCCTCAGGTCAGCAGGAACTGCCGCAGCTTGGGCAGAATCTGATCGGGTATCTCTTCCGGAATGAAATGGCCGGACTGGACCCGCTCGACCGTCACTTTTCTCGCCCAGCGCTGCCATTGCTTCAAGGGATCGCGCTTCTCGTCGACGAACGTGCCGGAATAGATGGCCAAGGTGGGGCACTCGATCATGCGCCCTTGCTTGAGGTCGGCGAGATCGTGGCTGTCGTCGATGGTGGCGCCGGCGCGGTAGTCGGCGCAGGTCGCGGCGATCACTTCTGGGCGCCGGAAGCAGCGCTTGAATTCCGCCATGATCTCATCCGGAAAGGCCGCCATGTCACCCGCCCAGTGGCGGATGATCCATTCCAGCCAGTAATCCGGATCGGCGCCGATCATGCGCTCAGGCAGGCCATTGGGCTGGGCGAGGAAGCCCCAATGGAAGCTGCCGATGGAGAATTTCTTGTCGGCCTGCTCCCAATAGGTGGCGGTCGGCACGATATCGAGGGGGACAAGGCGGTTGATCCGGTCGGGATAATCGAGCGCCATGCGATAGGCGACGCGGGCGCCGCGGTCGTGGCCGATGACCGAGAAGCGCTCGAAGCCCAGCATCTTCATGATCTCGACCACTTCGGCCGCCATCTGGCGTTTGGAATAGTTGCTGGAATCCGGCAAGGGAGCCGGCGCGGCGCTGTCGCCATATCCTTTGAGATCGAGGCACACGACCGACATGGAGCGGGCGAGCACCGGCGCGATGTGACGCCAGATCACATGTGACTGGGGATAGCCGTGGAGGAGCACCACGGGCGTGCCTTCACCGCCCTTGATGACCTTGAAACTGAGGTCGTTGAGCTGAACCTGCCAGCGGCTGAAGCCGTCGAACATCCGGTCACTCCCCCATTGCCGGTCCCGTCTTGGCCCCTCAAAGGGCTATTTGGGACCGCTTTCATCTGCCGTAGAAGAGATTAGACTGTGCGCCGCGATTCCCGGTCAACCCCTCCCAGGATCATTGTCCCGGCTCTGTTTTCCTGGGCGAAATCAACATCTTAATCGGACCATCATGACGCTCATCCTGCCTCAGCCCGCCAGCGACCCCAGCCCCTTGCGCCAGCGCCTGCGCGCGCACTACCGCGCCGATGAAACCGCCATCGTCGAGATGCTGCTCGGCCAAGCGGACCTGCCTGCCGACATGCAGGACCGGATCGGCGCCAGGGCACGGAAGCTGGTCGAGGAAGTGCGCCGCAACCGGGTGGGCCAGGGCGGTATCGACGCCTTCATGCATGCCTATGAGCTCTCGTCGAAGGAAGGCGTCGTGCTGATGTGCCTCGCAGAGGCCTTGCTGCGGATCCCCGACAGCGAGACGGCCAACCAGCTTATCCGTGACAAGCTGAAAGACGCCGATTTCGGCCAGCATCTCGGTGAATCGGATTCGATGTTCGTCAACGCCTCGACCTGGGCCCTGATGCTGACCGGCCGCATCATGCAGCTCGACAAGTCGAGCAGCGATTTGAAGGGCGTCTTGAAGCGCCTCGTAGCGCGAAGCGGCGAGCCGGTCATCCGCCAGGCGGTCACCCAGGCGATGAAGATCCTGGGACGGCAATTCGTCATGGGCCGCAATATCGAGGAGGCGGCCGAGCGCGCGGCTGCCAACGAGAAGCGCGGCTACCGCTATTCCTACGACATGCTGGGCGAAGCGGCGCGCACGATGAAGGATGCCGAGCGCTATTTCGCCTCCTACCGGGATGCCATCGCCGCCATCGGCAGGGCCTCGCTAGGGAAGGGCGTCATCGCCGGCCCCGGCATTTCGATCAAGCTCTCCGCCCTCCATCCGCGCTACGAGTATGCGCAGAGCGCCCGGGTGATGGGCGAATTGGTGCCGAAGGTCATTGCCCTCGCCGAAGATGCCAAGCGCGCCGGCATTGGGTGCACCATCGACGCCGAGGAAGCGGAGCGGCTCGACATCTCGCTCGACATCATCGAGGCGGTGGCCTCAGCACCGTCGCTCAAGGATTGGGAAGGGCTGGGCCTTGCCATCCAGGCCTATCAGAAGCGCTGCCTGCCCTTGATCGACTGGCTCGCCGATTGCGCCCGGCGCAACCGCCGGCGCCTGATGGTGCGCCTGGTCAAGGGCGCCTATTGGGACAGCGAGGTCAAATGGAGCCAGGAGCGGGGCCTGCCCGATTACCCGGTCTTCACGCGCAAGGTTTCGACCGACGTCTCGTATCTGGCCTGCGCGCGGCGCCTGCTCTCTGACACTCAGGCCTTCTATCCGATGTTCGCGACCCACAACGCCCATACGCTGGCCGCCGTCATCGAAATGGCGGGCGGCGAGGCGGCGGCGCGCGAG
>CAZUAL010000155.1:0-9186 GCA_964618305.1 uncultured Dongia sp.
GTTCAAGGTTGTCTCCTACACCGTCGATCCCGCGACCCTCACCATCAACATGGACGAGGTCGAGAAGCTGGCGCGCGAGAGCAAGCCGAAGCTGATCCTCGCCGGCGGTTCGGCCTATCCGCGCTTCTGGGATTTCCCGCGCTTCCGCAAGATCGCCGATGAAGTCGGCGCGATCTTCATGGTCGACATGGCGCACTTTGCCGGTCTCGTGGCGGCGGGCGTCCATCCGAGCCCGTTCCCGCACGCCCATGTCGTCACCACGACGACGCACAAGACGCTGCGGGGCCCTCGCGGCGGCATGATCCTCGCCGACGACGAGGATCTCGGCAAGAAGATCAACTCGGCCGTCTTCCCGGGCCTGCAGGGTGGTCCGCTGATGCATGTCATCGCCGCCAAGGCCGTGGCTTTCGGCGAGGCGCTGAAGCCGGAATTCAAGATCTATGCCCAGCAGGTCATCGACAATGCGAAGGCGCTCGCCGACACGATCATCGAAGGCGGCTACGCCATCACGACGGGCGGCACGGACAACCATCTGATGCTGGTTGACCTGCGCCCGAAGAAGCTGACCGGCAAGGCGGCGGAGCATGCGCTCGACCGCGCCGGCATTACCTGCAACAAGAACGGCATTCCCTACGATACCGAAAAGCCGATGATCACCTCGGGCATCCGCCTGGGCACGCCGGCCGGCACCACGCGCGGTTTCGGCACCGGGGAATTCCGCCAGATCGGCAAGTTGATCTGCCGTGTGCTCGACGGGCTCGCGGCCAATCCGGACAACAATTCGGCGACGGAAGCCGCCGTGCGCAAGGATGTCGAAACCTTGTGCCGCCGCTTCCCGATCTACCCGAACCGGTAACGCGGGGCTAAACGGGGAAAGAGGGGACATATGCGCTGCCCATTCTGCGGCAATGAAGACACCCAGGTGAAGGATTCGCGGCCGACCGACGACAACGCCGCGATCCGCCGCCGGCGCCAATGTGGCAACTGCGGCGCTCGTTTCACGACCTTCGAGCGCGTGCAGCTGCGCGAGCTCGTGGTGGTGAAGAGCAATGGGCAGCGCGAACCCTTCGAGCGCGACAAGCTGATGCGCTCGATGCAGACCTCGCTTCGGAAGCGCCCGGTCGATGCCGAGCGCCTCGAGCGCGTCGTCAACGGCATCGTCCGGCGCCTCGAAAGCTCGGGCGAGACCGAAGTGCCGAGTTCGATGATCGGCGAGGCCGTGATGGACGCGCTCGCTACTCTCGACAAGGTGGCCTATGTCCGCTTTGCCTCGGTCTATCGCAATTTCCGCGAGGCCAAGGATTTCGAGACCTTCATCGGCAAGCTCGGTGGCGAAAACGATTAAGGGCGAGAGCGATCTCGACCGCGCCCATATGAGCGCGGCGCTGGGCCTTGCCCGGCGCAATCTCGGCCGCACCTGGCCCAACCCTTCCGTCGGCTGCGTCATCGTGCGTGACGGTCAGGTCGTCGGCCGCGGGTTCACGCAGCCTGGCGGCAGGCCCCATGCCGAAACTGAAGCTCTTGCTCAGGCGGGGGAAATGGCGCGCGGCGCCACCGCCTATGTGACCCTCGAACCCTGCGCCCATCACGGCCAGACGCCGCCTTGTGCCGAGGCGCTGGTGGCGGCCGGGATCAAACGCTGCGTCATCGCGACGGGCGATCCCGATCCGCGCGTCCATGGCGGCGGCATCGCCATCCTCGAGAAGGCCGGTATCGAGATCGCGCTGGGTGTCCTTGAGCCGGAGGCGCTCGAGGTGAATGCCGGCTTCTTCACCCGGATCAAGCACGGCCGCCCGCTCGTCACCCTCAAACTCGCAACCAGCCTCGACGGTCGCATCGCGACCTTGAGCGGGGAGAGCAAATGGATCACGGGGCCGGAAGCCCGCGCCGCCGGTCACCAGCTCCGCGCCGGTCACGACGCCATCATGGTCGGATCGGGGACGGTGCTGGCCGACGACCCGGACCTCACCTGCAGGCTGCCCGGTTTGGAGGATCGCTCGCCCGTCCGGATCGTGCTCGACACGCGGCTCAGGATTTCGCCCACGGCCAGGGTGCTCACGAACCAGGAAAGGTACCCGACCTGGATCGTCACAAGGGCGGGTCATCCGGGGGCGGTCTTGGACCAACTGGCCCGTCCCGGAACGGCCCTGACCGACCCCTTTCCGGTCGATTCCGGATCGCTTGATTTAGGAACGGTTCTCAAGGAATTGGGCGATCGCGGGCTGACCCGGGTGCTGGTCGAAGGTGGCGCCGCCCTGGCGACCAGCCTCCTCAAGGCGGATCTGGTCGACCGCCTCGCCTGGTTCCAGGCGCCCTTTGTCATCGGCAATGACGGCATGGCTGCCATCGGCGAACTGGGACGGAGCGCCCTTGACCGGATCAGCCGATTCAAGCTCTTGTCCCGCCAGGAAGTCGGCGCCGACAGCTTCGCGCTCTATTCGCGCGCCGACTGAGATCATCACTCTAACTAACGGATTTTAGAGCATGTTTACCGGCATCGTGACCGATCTCGGCACCGTCCGCGCCATCTCGCCCGGCGCCGTGACGCGGCTGGAGATCGCGACCGGCTTCAACACGGACGAAATCGCGCTCGGCGCCTCGGTCGCCTGCAACGGCTGCTGCCTCAGCGTCGTCGCCAAGGGCGAAGGCTGGTTCGCCTTTGAAGCAGCACGCGAAACCTTGAATGTAACCACCTTGAAAGATTGGAAAGTCGGCGACCGCATCAACCTCGAACGTCCGATGAAGGTGGGCGAGGAACTGGGCGGCCATATCGTCGCCGGCCATGTCGACGGGATCGGCACCATCGTCTCGGCAATCGACGACAAGGGAAGCCTGAGGCTCACCGTCGAAGCCCCTGAAAATCTGGCAAAATATATCGCCTCAAAAGGCTCGGTCACGATCGACGGCGTCTCGCTGACGGTCAACGAGGTGAGCGGCCGCCAGTTCGGCGTCTGCCTCATCCCGATCACCCAGGAGGCGACCAATCTCGGCCGGGCGAAGGCGGGGCACCGGGTCAATCTGGAGATCGACCTCATCGCCCGCTACGTAGCCCGGCTCTTAGGGCAAGACGGGAAGTAAGCGGGCCTCGACCTAGGGGCCCGAAGCCGCTAAAAGGCGCCTCAATCGATTGATCAGAGCAGTAGGAATTATGACCGATAAGCCGCATATCATGGTTGTCGAAGCGCGCTTCTACGAGGACCTGTCGGACGCCCTCTGGGATGGTGCCAAGCGTGCCCTCGAAGGGGCCGGCGTCACCTATGAACGCTTCACCGTTCCGGGCGCGCTCGAGATCCCGGCGGCGATCCGCCTCGCGCACCTTGCTGGCGAAGCGGGGACGCTCAAGAAGAAGTTCGACGGCTACGTGGCCCTGGGCTGCGTCATCCGCGGCGAGACCACCCATTACGACACGGTCTGCAACGAGAGCGCCCGTGGCCTCATGACCCTGGGTACTGAATATGGTCTCGCCATCGGCAACGGCATCCTCACCTGCGAGAACGAGGAGCAGGCCTGGGTCCGCGCCAAGGCCAATGAGCTCGACAAGGGCGGCGGGGCGGCACTCGCGGCCCTCAGCCTCGTGATCCTCAAAAAGCAATTGGGCGCCTGACGTGGCCGAGGAAAAAGCCCCTTCGGCCAAGGAACGCAGCCAGCAGCTGGCGCTGGAGCGCCGGGCGGCGCGGCTCGCCGCCGTGCAGGCCCTCTATCAATGGGAACAGACCGGCGCGCGGCCCGAGGCGATCATCGCCGAGTTCGGCACGCATCGCCTGGGCAAGGCGGCCGAGAACAAGGACCTGCCGCCCGCCGACCGCAAGCTCTTTGCCGAACTGGTGCGCGGCGTCTCGGCCGGGGTCGAGGAGCTCGACGACATGCTCTCGGCGATTCTCACCGAGGATTGGAGCATCGAGCGGCTGGAATCGATCCTGCGCGCCATCATGCGCTGCGGCGCCTTCGAACTCGCGCACCGCCAGGACGTGCCGCCCAAGGTCGTCATCAGCGAATACCTTGCCGTGGCCGACGCCTTCTTCAGCGAGAAGGAGACCGGCATGACCAATGCGGTCCTCGACAAGCTGGCGCAATCCCTGCGGCCGGGTGGTCTGGAGAAGGGCGGTCTGGAGAAGAGCGGTTCGGATAAGGGAACGGGGCGCGGTGGCCACTCCACCAAATAGTCCCCCGGCCAAAAGCCGGCTGCCGGGTGAATTCGACCTCATCGCGCGGCACTTCAAACCACTCGCGGCGCGGATGCCCGGCGCAATCGGCCTCGACGACGATGTCTGCACCTGGGCACCACCGGGGCCAGGCGAGGAACTGGTCCTCACCGCCGACGCGCTGGTGGCCGGCATCCATTTCCTCCCCGACGACCCGGCCGACCTCGTCGCCCGCAAGATGCTCCGGGTCAATCTCTCCGACCTCGCCGCCAAGGGGGCGACACCCCAGGGTTATCTGATGACGACCGCCTTCTCGCCGGATATCGACGAGGCCTGGGTGGCGCGCTTCTGTGAAGGGCTCGCCGCCGACCAGGATGAGTTCGGCATTGCCCTCATGGGCGGCGATACGGTGGCGACCCCCGGACCGCTCACCCTGTCATTGACCGCGATCGGCACTGTCCCCAAGGGCCGCGCCCCCCGCCGCAACGGCGCGAAGCCCGGCGACATCATCCTCGTCTCCGGCTCGCTCGGCGACGGCGCGCTGGGCTTGAAAGTGCTGCGCCATGAATATCTGGGGCTCGAGGAAACCTATCGCCGGCATCTGACGAGCCGCTATCACCTGCCGCAACCCCGCGTCGATCTCGGCCGTGCGCTGATGTTGAGCGGCAAGGTCCATGCGATGATGGATATCTCGGACGGCCTCGTCGCCGACCTCACCCACATCGCCGAAGCCTCGCAGGTCGGCGCCACCATCCGCGCCAGCGACGTGCCCGTCTCCGAAGCCGCCGCCGCGATCCTCGCCGACGACATGAACACCCTGGCGCTCATCCTCACCGGCGGCGACGATTACGAACTGCTGCTGACGGCCGCCCCCGATGCTGTTGCCGATCTCATGGGCATCGCCGCCGAACTCGATTTGCCGCTCACCGTTGTGGGCGAGATCAAGGCGGGTTCCGCCGTCACAATCACCGACCGCGACGGCGCGGAATTGGAACTCGGCGCCAAAGGCTATCGGCACTTCTGAAGCGTCAGCCTCTCACCTCGCGGGAGAGACGGCGCTCAGTAGGAGTTTTACCGCTGTGCGCCGACTTATTCCGATTTTCGGATGGGCCGAGGTACTGAGAGAATTCGAAGAGTCTGATTGAAGAAGACTGTTGGAACTGAATGGTCCGTTGTTGAAATCACCTGCCGCTAGCGTTTGGACAACTCGCACTTAACCTCTATCAACGACGCGACTGCTAGAATTTCGAATGAAAAAGTTATTTTGATAGCGATGACATTCTCTTCTTCAATCGTGAATGCAACTGGATCGCCAGAGAGCGCAACTCGCACTGTATTACCCGTATGCCACGGTTGGGTTTTGAGAACCCAAATTGTTGTCCTAGAGGCCGCGAACCAGACTGGTTGTTGAGAGTCAATTAGCTGTAGATCGGCTCGGCCAGCAGATAGTTCAGAAAGCATCGAAATCAGAGCGCGATTGGCAGCATTCAGATCTGCACCCCCGATGACCGGCAACAATTTCCCAAGATAGCCAAGAACGAGATTGACTGCGCTCAAATCGATAGCATTATCGAAGCTATCCTGGACCTGAAGGTTGCTATCGATAATTCTTAGCGAGCCGCCGGCGTATTTTTTGTCTCCGATGCGTGCTCGGATTTTGATGTAGCCCGGCTTCTTAATCTCAAAGTTGGACCATGCTTTTGCTGAGCTGATTCGGACACGACGCGGGAGACTTTCGGAATCTTCTGCTAGCCGCGTGGGTGCTTGAATCTCGCCGTAGTTCAGTGCGACTTCTTCCTTCGACCCATCTGGCATCTCGTAAATTAGGGTTATGCTTTCCCACTCGGGGCCCGGCGGAACAGCAATCGTTGTTTGCGCTACAAGCTTGGGAAGGGCCGCCGGAAACATGGGCACAATCAGGTCTCTACCGAAAATGCCGATAATGAAAGCCTTGCCGTTGTTCTCGAAGCGAATGTCTTCGCAGAAAGTTGTGATAACGGCGACTTCAGGGACGATTAGTTCAGATTGCGACATTTACAAAGCTACTTGCTGCATTCCGTCGACTTTAGTCGCGGTGTTTGCGTTTGCAGGATTCGAAGAGAGCTTGGCATTCCCAACCAGACTATGCTGGAACGTCTCTATCCCGCGATTATTGAACGTCGCGTTAGAGCGAACATTTTCTTCTTGAAAATGATGGTCGTTACGCAGTTCGACGTCCACGCGGAGCTGAGCGTCTAGAGCCCAAAGCAGATGGCCGATAGACTTCAAGCTCATATCGCTTGGCCCCTTTAGCCAACGCGAGATCTGTGCCCTGTCCACCTCTAACAACCGGGCTACATCAGCCTGCTTTACTTTCGATACCTTTCTCCTTCTCATAAACGCTTTAACAATGGCATCTTGCAGCTGCTGCACTACTTTTGCAGCGGCCACATCTTTCGGCTTAACTCCGATCTGAAAGGACATCTTCATACCTCATGCCAGCTACATGATCTGGCTGTGACAGACCCAGGTTGGCTCGAATAGTAACCACCTCGTCTCGATAGACTGAATACTGACTTGGGGGAGTTTCCTTTCCTTTAACGAAAGCTGTCCCACCGCCCCTTGTTGCGACAAACACATCCCGGCAAAGAAACCATCCGAAGATCCGAATGTCGCTAATGCACATTTCCCACACGGATTTGCCATTCGGAAGCAAGAGCCGCAGCCCTTCGCCCCAATCGTTCGGCTGATTCAGTTGCTTGATTTTGATAACCTCTCCATCCAGGAAGCCATCGAAGAAGGCTGCAACCTGCAACACAGGTGACCGAAGATCACGATCAGCAACCATCACCGGGAGAGAACTCCTGATCCAAGCTTGCAAATCAGGACTCAGCCAAATTTGCCTATGGTGCGGACGTCCGCTTGTCAGATCCAGCGCGACAACGTCGAAACCCCATCCTCGCAATTGGTCATATGGTGACGTTAAAGTCAACAATCAATCCTTGATAGAAATTTTGTTAAATTCTACCTCACGCTCTGGTTGCTGTCATCTGGCGTGAGGTTTTTGTTTAACTTATTGATAATTAAATGAATGTTTCCCCCTGCCGACCCTCTAGGAGAAATCAGCATCAGAAATCAGGGGAAATCAGGGTCAGAGTGAGATTGTTTGGGGGAATGCTTGTCTGATGAAGGATGCGGAACAGGTTGGGGACTGATGATGGCGAGACTGGGTCGGTATTTCCTGAAGGACGTGCCGTTCCATGTGATCCAGCGGGGCAACAATCTGGAGCCGGTCTTCTTCGATAATGGTGATTATCGGCTCTATCTCGGTTGACCGGGCGAGGTCGTGCTGTTCGTCTCACCGCCTGCCGGCCACGCAACAATCAGGATGAAACCCAACAAGGAAGGTTGCTGCGACGACCAGGAGAAATCTCACTCTGACCCCGATTTTTCACTGACCTCGATTTTGCACGAAGAATTTTTCAGAGGCGAAAATGAAACTCTTAGGCAAGTACATTGCCCGCTTATGGGTTGTGCCGCTCCTCCCGCTGACAATGCTGCTTGCGGAGAATTCCTATGCAGGTGAATGCGACGCGTCACACAATGTTGCAATCCCGGAGATGTGCTCCAAGTTCCACGCTGTTAACGGCTGTAGGCTACCCAAGGAGTCAATCGGTAAGCATGTCGGAATAGCATTTTACTCAATGGACGATTCTCTAGAGCATTACTTTTTGAGTGAGATCCAGAGGAACCTTGATGTTGCTATCCAAGAAATTCAGCCCGGTGAGCAAGTTGCAAGCGGTGCTGATAAATTTGAGTTGATTTTCATTGTTACTCCATACTTGGGCTTGGCGGATCCAATAGACTCTTTGATCTATAGCGAAGAATTGGAAGGCAGTTATTACATCGGGGACGAAGGATTTCCGGGAAGAATCCCGAACGTCGCAAAGCGCCTGTCGCTCAATCCGTGCGAACCGATTGTTGCGCGGCGGAATCTTAGCAATCCGCTGGGCACTTCTTGCGACGCGATTCTGCTTACCCAAGCAACGGGTCAAACAGCGACGATTGTTCTTATTGGAGCAGAAACACCTGAAGTGGATTCACCCAAAGATATGCCCGTTCGGCGAGAGACAGCGCCGATGAAGGCATCTGATGTGAGACAAGTTGTACGAGCCTGTCTAGCCTCGTTTCTCGCCTCAAGATACTAAGAGGAAATCGGGGTCAGAGTGAAATTCTCTCCATGAACTAGCTTACCGTTGCGGGAGAGATAAAGGTGGGTACCAGGGAACCGATCGAATACGTCCTCTCACCGCTCATGCGCATGGGCGATGAGAGGGGGAGGGGGAGATAGATAGCATGAAAGCATCCCTGATTGTCGCAAACAATGTCGAAGGCATAGGCGGGTTAACAAAGAGTCTAATCTTGCGATCGCTTATCAGTAGTAACGCCTCGCTGAACCCGATTTTCAGTTTGATTGTTAGAACTGTCCGGTCGAGGCTCGCCTGCATCATGGTTCTTTCCATATGTCAGTTTCTTTGTGGCTTCGCCGGTGCCGAGGAAAGTGTGAAAGTTGGTGGCGGGAAGGTAGATGACATTGAGATCTTCGAGCGTGTCGTACTGGGGCGCGGCCTTCGATCCGATTGGGCAACGACAAAGCTAAATTTGCTTAGGGGCGACGTATTGGCTATCCATCTCATTGTCGGCACTTACGACGTTGGCCCCGAGGACTTGGAGGCCGAAGCCGTGAATGTCGCACAGAAGATTGTCGCGACAACTGGCGTGGTAACCTCTCGTCATATAAATGGGCAGGTGACTTCTGAGCATGCAGATGATGTCGCGGCTTCGTGCGATGCGTTCTTAAAATCCAATGCCAATCTAAGTAGCAGAAACGCCATCCTCATCGTGCTTGACGCCAACGCACAACGTTGCGCGGAAATGGCTGAGAAATCGCCCCACTTGCTCTCGAAGCCAAAAAGCGATCCCGATTTGGGCGACGAGCATCGCTTGGGCTGCGCGTCAAGATTGAGCATGAACAAAGACGGTGACGGCATTGTCACTGTAATTG
>CAZUAL010000156.1:0-4880 GCA_964618305.1 uncultured Dongia sp.
CCGCCGGGTAGGTGTATGTCGTCAGCCAGTCGAGAAGTTGCGTGCCGTAGGAAGCGATGACGTCGAGCTGGGCTGAGTGGACATGGGTATCGACGAAGCCTGGCAGGATCAGCTTGCCGCGATGGTCGATCGTCTCGGCACCGGGCTGCAATGTCGCCCGCAAAGATGCCGCCTCGCCGATTGCCTGGACGAATCCGCCTTCGACCAGAAGGGCGCCATCCTCGATCAGCTGCCAGGAAGCGGGATCGGGATCAGCGCCGGGGTCCGAGAGGAAGTGCAGGATGGTGCCGAGGAAGAGGCGTCGCATGATGTCCCTGTTCTCACCTTGCCATCTGGAGCGATTGCCGCAACAGCGCCATTACGGATAGAGATTCTGCAGCACCAGGAACCAGGGCCGGTCCATGTTGGTGCCGAGGCGCCCGCTGGCATCGAGGCGGCGGCGCGATTTGGTGACGGAATTGCGGACGTTGCCGCCGATCGATTCCAGATAGCCCGGCCCCATGCCGGCAACGATGTCGCAATGAAGCGTCGCCCCGGCCGGAACCTGGTCGAAGCGGGCGATCGTTTGCCCGGCTCTTGTCGCACAGATGAGATCGCCAGGGCGCGGCGCGTAATCCTGCGGCGGATGCGGCCGCCAATGACCGCTACTTCCCGCAGCAATGGCGGCACGCAGATAGCCCGCATGGGTCGCCGCCGCCGGCATTTCGCTTGCCGGCACGCCAGCCTCTTCCATCACCCAGGAAATGAAGGCCGCCGACCAGGGCTTGTCGACGTCAAAGCCGGTCCAATCTTCGCCGACGCTGCGCCAGTATTTTGCCACCAGCGCCGAGCCTTTGCGCTCATCCTCCCAGGAACCCACCGGATCGATGATCTCGTGGCCATCGGGGGCGCGGTAGACGATCTGGCCGCCGAAGGCGAGCCATTCCTGTTCGGCCAGCCGCAGGATGTTGCCGCGGACCTCCTCCGGCGGCGCCGTCACCCGCGACGGCAGCCGCGCCGCGCACGCAGTGAGCAGGAAGGCGAAGAGTAGCAGCGAAAGAAACCGGAAAACGTGCATTTTGTCATCCGCGCGCGCCGGCGCATTGAGCTTCGGCAGCCGGCGACGCACTATAGCGGCAACGATCACCCGCCATCCACCCGGGAATGGTCATCGGGGAGCAGCCATGAAGATCCGCATCATCGCCCTGGGACGCGCCAAGGCAGGGTCCGAGAAATCGCTGGTCGAAACCTACATGAAGCGTCTCATCTGGCCGACCGAGATCGTCGAGCTCGAGGCGAAGAAGGGCCTGAGCGGGGCGGAGCTGATGGCAGCGGAGGCCGAGCTCATCGCCAAGGCGCTCGATGCCAGGAACAAGGGCAAGCGGGTCGCCATCGCGCTCGACGAACGGGGTCAGAATTTCGGTAGCCGCGACTTCGCCAAGCGCATCGCGGCACTGGGCAACCAGGGCTATGGCGAGATCGACTTCGTCATCGGCGGCGCGGACGGACTTGCCCCGGAGATTCGCGAGCGGGCCGGGCTCCTGCTCTCCTTCGGCGCCATGACCTGGCCGCACATGCTGGTCCGCGTGCTGCTGATGGAACAGGTCTACCGCGCCCAGACCATCATCGCCGGGCATCCCTACCACCGGGATTGAGGGCAATTGCCTGAAATAATTGGGGAATATTTCGGACACCCTGCTTGCCGGGGCCGCCTACGCACTAGCGGAAGGCGGCGGTTCGGGTTACATGATGGTGCTATGCGGCAACCCACCGAATGAGTCCGGAAAGCAATGACCCTTGAACGCCCGAAGCCCATCGTCCTCTGCATCCTGGATGGTTGGGGCCACCGGCACGAACATGAGGACAATGCCGTCCTCCTCGCCGAGACGCCAAACTGGGACCAGTTGACGGCATCCAATCCGTGGAGCCTGGTCGACGCATCCGAACTCTATGTCGGGCTGCCCGAGGGGCAGATGGGCAATTCCGAAGTCGGGCACATGAATCTCGGCGCCGGCCGCGTCGTCATGCAGGATCTGCCGCGCATCGACCGCGCCATCGCCGACGGCACCATCGCCAAGATGCCTGAACTTGAAAAGTTCGTCGCCAAGTTGCGGGTCTCGAAGGGCGACGTGCAGTTGCTGGGCCTGCTTTCGCCCGGCGGCGTGCATTCGCACCAGGACCATATGGTGGCGCTGGCGAAGATTCTTTCCGCCGCCGGCATCGGTGTCGTCATCCATGGCTTCCTCGACGGGCGCGATACGCCGCCGCAAAGCGCCAAGGGCTTCGTCGCCGATTTCGAAGCCAAGATTGCGAACCTGCCCAATGTCCGCATCGGCACCCTGGGCGGCCGCTATTTCGCGATGGACCGCGACAAGCGCTGGGAGCGCGTCTCATTGGCCTACGACGCTTTTCATGGCGAGGCGCCGCGCGTCGCCACGGCGCAGGCCGCGATCGACGCGGCCTATGCGCGGGGCGAAACCGACGAGTTCGTGAAGCCGACCCTCATTGGCAATTTCCCGGGCTTCAAAAACGGCGACGGGCTTTTGATGGCGAATTTCCGCGCTGACCGGGCACGGCAATTGCTGCACACGCTGATCGACCCCGCCTTCAAGGACTTCCCGAGGCAGAAGGTGACGAGCTTTGCCGCGATCCTCGGCATGGTCGAATATTCGGCGGAGCTCGCCAAGCTGATGCCCTGCCTGTTCCCGCCGGTGGAATTGACCCGAACCCTCGGTGAGATCATCGCCGATCACGGCATGAAGCAGTTGCGCATCGCCGAGACCGAGAAGTACGCGCATGTCACCTTCTTCTTCAACGGCGGCGAGGAGCGGCTGTTCGAGGGTGAGGAGCGCATCCTGGTGCCGAGCCCGAAGGTCGCCACCTATGATCTGCAGCCGGAAATGTCGGCCTATGAGCTCACCGACAAGCTGGTCGAGGCGATCCGGTCCGACAAGTTCGACCTCATCGTCGTCAACTACGCCAACGGCGACATGGTGGGCCACAGCGGCAATCTGCAGGCCGCCATCAAGGCGGTTGAGGCGATCGATCTCTGTCTCGGGCGCCTGCGCGACGCGGTCGTGGAGCAAGGCGGCGCGCTGCTGATCACGGCCGATCATGGCAATTGCGAGATGATGAAAGACCCGGTGACGGGCGAGCCGCATACGGCGCACACGCTCAACCGCGTGCCCTTCATCCTGGTGAACGCGCCGGAATGGGCCCACAAGCTCAAGGACGGGCGCCTTGCCGACGTGGCACCGACCATCCTCGCCCTTCTCGGCATCACGCAGCCCAAGGAGATGACCGGGCACTCGCTCGTCGCCGATGGGAAGGCTACCGATGCGGGCCGCGCGGCCGCCCGCCATCCCGGCACGGCATCGGCGTGAACGGAGCGACGTCCATTCGGCGCTTCGGCGCGGCCCTGCTGCTGGCCGCCATCGCTTGGCCCTGGGCGGCCGTGGCGCAGAGCACGAATGATCTTGAAAACGTGCAGAAGGAATTGCAGTCGAGCCAGCAGAAGGCCGATGAACTGGAAAAGACGGCAGCAGCCCTCGACCGGGAAGTCGCCGATTTGCAGACGGCGCTGATCACCGCCGCCGCCGACGTGCAGCGGCGCGAGCGCGAGGTGACGGAGATCGAGAACACGCTGTCAACGCTGGCCGAGACCGAGAGCGAAAAGGAAGAAGCGCTTCTCAAAGGCCGCGGCAATCTGGCGGCGACCCTCGTCGCCCTGCAGCGCCTTTCGGTCATGCCGCGCCAGGCCCTGTTCTTCGGCCCGGAAAAGCCCATCGACATGGCGCGCTCGGCAAGGCTTTTGAGCCTCACCACACCCGTCCTCGACGCCCGCGCCCGCTCGCTGCAGAGCGAGCTCAACGAGATCAAGGAATTGCGGCAGGAGATGGCGCGCCGGCGCGACGACCTCACCTCGGCCCTTGCCAAGCTCGCCGCCGAGAATGCGCGCCTTTCAGACCTCGTCGCCAAGAAGTCGGGCCTCAGGCAATCGACCCTCGCCGAAACGGAAGCCACCCGGCAGCGCCTCTCCCGCCTTGCCGACCAGGCCAAGAACCTGCAGGACCTCATCCAGCGGCTGGAACAGACCCAGGCCGCCAACCCGACCGAGGCCGACGAAACGGCGCCAGATGCGGTCAGCGACGGGCCGGCGGATGCCGATCAGGTCGCGGCCCTGGCCCCGGAAGCCCCCAAGGCGAAGATCCGGCGCGAAAAACCCGGCGATCTCAGGGCCTTTCCAAAGAAGATCAGCAAGCTGACCGCCCCCGTGAGCGGCCAGCTGGTGACCGCCTTCGGCACCCCGACCGAAACCGCCGGAACCATGAAGGGGGTCGAGATCGAGACGCGGCCGGGCGCCCAAATTGTCGCCACATTTGACGGCCAGATTGTGTTCGAAGGTCCGTTCCGGGGTTACGGGCAAATATTGATCATCGAGCATACGGGTGGGTATCATACGCTTTTGGCGGGTCTCGACCGGGTGGTGGTCGAGGTTGGCCAGAGGCTGAAAGCCGGCGAACCGATCGGTCGCATGGGCGCAGCCGGCAAACTTGAAACGACGCAGGCCGCCGACGAGAGCGAAGGCGAAGCGGCAGCCGGCGGAATGGGAGATGGGCGGCCTCGGCTTTATGTAGAACTGCGCCATAACGGCCAGCCATTCGATCCGGCGCCGATTTTCAATACAAGCAACAGCAACTGAAGGTCATCCAAGCACATGTTCCGCCAAACGCTCCTCGTCGCCACCGCGCTCGCGGCCGGCATGGTCATCGGCACCGTGGCATTCGCGCCGCATTTCGTTCAGGCCGAATCCGTGGTCTCGACGGATGCGCCGCCGGTCAACACCTATGAGCAGCTCAACCTCTTCGGCGAAGTGTTCGAGCGCGTGCGCGCCGCTTATG
>CAZUAL010000156.1:4890-9185 GCA_964618305.1 uncultured Dongia sp.
CCTCGCTCGATCCGCATTCGAGCTACATGAATGCGAAAGAGTACCAGGACATGCAGGTCCAGACCAAGGGCGAGTTCGGCGGCCTCGGCATCGAGGTCACCATGCAGGACGGCCTCATCAAAGTCGTGACGCCGATGGACGACACGCCGGCGGCCAAGGCCGGCATCCAGCCCGGCGACCTCATCGCCCAGATCGACGGCCAGCCGGTGCAGGGCCTCTCGCTGAACGAGGCGGTCGAGAAGATGCGCGGCGAAGTGGGCAGCTCCGTCACCCTCACCGTGCTGCGTGGCGACATGGATCCCTTCGACGTGACGCTGAAGCGCGCGGTGATCCAGCTCAAGTCCGTGCGCTGGGAACTCGAGGATGGTAATGTCGGCTATGTCCGCATCACCTCGTTCAGCGAAAAGACCGATAGCGGCCTCAAGGAGGCGATCGATCAGCTGAAGCAGGCCACCAAGGGCGAGCTTTCGGGCCTGGTGCTCGATCTGCGCAACAATCCGGGCGGCCTCCTCGATCAGGCCATCGCCGTCTCCGACGACTTCCTGGAAAAGGGCGAAATCGTCTCGACCCGCGGCCGCGACCCCAACGACGCGCAGCGCTGGAATGCCGAGGGCGGCGACATCATCGGCGGCAAGCCGGTGATCGTGCTCATCAACGGCGGTTCCGCCTCGGCCTCCGAAATCGTCGCCGGCGCTCTGCAGGACCATGCCCGCGCCGTGCTGATCGGCACCAAGTCGTTCGGCAAGGGCTCGGTGCAGTCGATCATGGCGATCCCGGGGCATGGCGCCATGCGCCTCACCACCGCGCGCTATTATACGCCGTCCGGCCGCTCCATCCAGGCGACCGGCATCGACCCGGACATCAAGGTCGAACAGGCGAAGGTCGAGAAGCTCGGCGCCGAGAAGCGCCCGCACGAGGCCGACCTCAAAGGTGCCCTCGCCAACCCCGGCAATGCCGAGGGCGAAGCCGCACCGGCGGAGGAGAATGCCGCGGCCGGCACTGACGGCAAGACGGGCACCGACAAGAAGCCGGAGGATACCACCCCCTTCGTCGGTTCGGAGAAGCAGCAGATCGCGCGGCCCGATGACGATTTCCAGCTGGCGCGGGCACTCGACCTGCTGCGCGGGCTGGTGCTGATCCAGGGCAAGTCCACCGCGGCCAACTGAGCCGGGACGAGCCGCCAGCCGGCACGCCATGCGCGCCAGACCAAACGAGCCCGGCTCGCCGGATCCAGATCCCTTCGCCCCTGTGAGCAGCAGGCGCGGGAGCTGGGTCGGCGGGCCGGGCTTCATTTTTCTGATCCTCATCCTGCTCATCGGCGCCGGGGCCGCCATCTATCTGGAGGCGACGGGCGAACTCGGCCGCCTGCTCGCGCAAGGCGGCGAGATGATCGAGCTCGGCTCGACGCCGGCACCGAACCCGGATGCCGCGCCGGCCACGAATGAGGCCAGCCTTCAATCCATGACAGCAATGGACGCGGACAAGCCGGCCGAGCCGGTGAAGCCCCTGGTCCTCACGCCGATGGACGCGAAGGAACTCATCGAGAAGCGCCCGCCGCCCCGTTCGCTGCGGCTGCAGCCCGGCGAGTTCGACTTGCCGCCGGTCAAGCGCTTCGCCCGCCCCGCCCTCTTCCTCGGCGACAAGCCGAGGATCGGCGTGCTGGTGGTGGGTCTGGGCCTCAACCGCGGTGTGACCGCCGCCGCGATCGCCGACCTTCCGCCGGAGATATCCTTGAGCTTCAGTCCTTACGCCGCCGATCTCGCGGCCTGGGTCGATGCCGCCCACGCCTATGGCCACGAGGTGCTGATCGACCTGCCGCTGGAGCCGCGGAACTATCCGCAGGACGATCCGGGGCCGCTCGGCCTCCTCACCGCGCTCAACAAGGACGAGAATTTGCGCCGGCTCGGCGAACTTTTGAAGGAGACGGACGGCGTCGCCGGTGTCGCCACGCAATACGGCGACCGCTTCATGGCCGACAGCGCCTCGGTGCGGCCGATCCTGTCCGAGATCGGCCAGCGCGGCCTCGGCTTCGTGGTCGCGAGCCCGATGCCCGGCGTGGACGCCATCGCCCAGACCATGGCCGATGCGCCGCTCATCGCCACCGTCGACCGGCAGTTGCCGCAGGATGCCTCGCGCCAGGCCTTGACCGACGAGATCGGTGCGTTGCTGGTTGCAGCCAGGCGCGATGGCAAGGCCTTCGCCACCGTGCCCTCCTATCCGCTGTCGCTGGCCGCCTTGACGACGCTCGCCGCCGCTGCCAAGGATCGCGGCATGGTGCTGGTGCCCGCCAGCGCCTTCTTCAAGCAGGATTGAGACATGAGCAAGCTCACCGACGCCGAGATCGACCGCCTGCCCTATCGCCGCGGCGTCGGCATCGTCCTTCTCAACGGCAATGACGAGGTCTTCGTCGCCCAGCGTATCGACAGCCCGGAACCGGCCTGGCAGATGCCGCAGGGCGGGATCGACAAGGGCGAAGAGCCGCTCGCCGCTGCCTGGCGCGAGCTCTATGAGGAGACGGGCGTCAAGTCAGCGGTCTTCCTTGAAGAGACGCCGAACTGGCTGCGCTACGACCTGCCGCGCGAGATCGTGCCTAATATCTGGAAGGGCCGCTATCGCGGGCAGGAGCAGAAATGGTTCGCCTTCCGCTTCACCGGCAACGATACCGAGATCAACATCGACGGCGAGCATCCGGAATTCAGCGCCTGGCGCTGGGCCGAACTGAAGAAGACGCCGGACCTGATCGTGGGTTTCAAGCGACCGCTCTATGAGCAGGTGGTGAAGGCCTTCCGGCACCTCGTCGGCTAGCCCTGCTTCTGCAACGCGCTGAGGCGCGTCTCGGCGATGCGCTCGATCGCCGATTTGAGTTCCGGATATTGGGTCATCAGATGCTGGAAGTCCGCGCGCTCCAGGCGCAGGAGGCGCACTTCCTTAAGCGCCGTCACGGTGGCCGTGCGCATCACTTCCTTGATGAGGGCGATTTCGCCGAAGAACTGGCCCTTGGCGAGGCGCACGGGAACGGGGTGAACGTCGACCTCCACCTCGCCCTCCATGACGAAGAACATGGCATCGGCCGGCTCACCGCGCCGGATGATGACCTGCCGCTCCGGTACAATCTGCGGTTTCAGGAGTGCTGCAATGGTGGCGATGCGCGTCGCATCGAGGCCGGAGAAAAGTGGCACTTTGGCGACCGCGTGCCAGCTCACCACGAAATCGCGGCGCTTGAGTTCGGCTGCGAAGCCGGTGGCGAGAATACCGGCGGGGACCGCGAACATGGCAACGCCGATGAGAATGATGCCGCCGCCGAACACGCGGCCAAGGGGTGTGAGTGGCGTCATGTCGCCATAGCCCACCGTGCCCATCGTGACGATGCCCCACCAGAGGCTGGCCGGGATCGACGAGAAGATTTCTGGCTGCGCATCCCGCTCGATGAGGTACATGAGCGTCGAAGCAAGGAAGAGGACGGTGAGCATGGTCACCAGCGCCGCCAGGAGCGAGCGCGCTTCATTGCGCATCACGGCGACGATGAGCGACAGACCGGAAGCCGCCCGCGCCAGCTTCAGCACCGCGAAGGATTGCAGCAGCAATGTCGCGTCACGCCAATGCGGCTCGCGACCGGCCAAGGTGAGAAGTGAGGCAGCCGCACCGAGATCGACCAACCCCAGAAAGGAATGGAGATAGGCACGCCGCGCCCCGGCATGACCAGCGACGAGTTGCGGCGCCAGCCAGAGCCGCAACACCCATTCCAATGCAAAGAGGGCGCCGCAGAGCAGCGCCCCCGATTGCAGAATGCTCACCGCATGCGGCGAGAGATCCGGCAAGGTCGATAGCGAGGCGTCCGCAATGGACACCAGCACGATCGCCGCTGGCACAAGGCGGTAGGCCCAAGTCCAGCGCCCGGGCTTTGCCTCCTTGCCGAGGCCGGCGAGAATAGCACCCCTGAGCCCCATGCGACCCGCCCCCGCCGGCGCGGCCGGCCCGTTAGCGGTTCATGCGGTTGTCGACCAGGTCTGTGACGACATTCGGGTCGGCCAGCGTCGACGTATCGCCGAGGGCGCCATATTCGTTCTCGGCGATCTTGCGCAGGATGCGGCGCATGATCTTGCCGGAGCGGGTCTTGGGCAGGCCCGGCGCCCACTGGATGAGATCGGGTGCCGCGATCGGGCCGATCTCCTTTCGCACCCACATGACGAGCTCCTTCCGGAGTTCCTCGGTCGGCGTGACGCCGGTCTTCAGTGTGACATAGGCGTAGATGCCCTGGCCCTTGATGTCGTGCGGATAGCCGACGACGGCCGCCT
>CAZUAL010000157.1:0-8999 GCA_964618305.1 uncultured Dongia sp.
TTCGTCGTCTGCGAGAAGGTGACCTTGCCATCGGCATCGACGCTGATGCGGAAATATTCGACGCCGCCCACGGCGCCGACGATATCGCTGCCGACCTTGTTGAGGAGGATTTCGGCACCCTTGCCGCCAGCCCCCATCGGATCGACGGCGAAGAGGCCCGAGTGAACGTCGCTGCCTTCAAGAGCCAGCGCGTAACTCGCGTGGCCCGGTCCATCGGTACCGTAATCGAAGCCGCCGCCTGAACTGAAATTGTCCGCAAAATCCGCCGTCACCGAGGCAATGCCGTCGCCGCCTTCACGGCGTGTTTCGTCGAGCGTCAGCGTGTCGGTATCGAGATCGGCGTAGGTGACGGTCGGGCCGTCATCCTGCACCTGCACGGAGAGGGCCGTGTCGACGTGGTCGCCATCGAAATCGGTCGCACGGACATTGACCTGAGTGGCGCCGTCCGTGATCTTCAATTCGTCGATCAAAAGGCCCGGATTGACGACCTGATCGCCTTCATTCATCACGCCGAAGCCGATCTGCACCGGACCGCTTTGGGTGAACGTGAAGGTGAAGGTCAGATACCCGGATTCCTCGCTCCAGGAGATGTTATTGGCGTTCGCCGCCGACGCGAAATCGGCCTCACCCACGTTGCTGAGCCTGAAGACTTGATCGCCGACAACGATGAAACCGAAATCCTGATAGCTGGGACCGGCTTCACCGCCATCGTTCTCGGAATCGAGGAAGTTGAACGCAACGGTCAGAATCTGCCCGGCAGTGACGTCAAACGTCTGTTTGATCGCCGACCCATTGGTCGCAACTTCGGAGCCATTGCTAGAAAAGCCGTCATCAGCAATCTTGCTGAGAGATCCTGCCGCGAGACCAAAGAAGCTCTCGAGGTCCGCAGCGTCCTGGGTGTTGTCACCTTCCTCGCCACCGAACGGAATGAGGAGGGCCTGATGAGCCGGGTCAGGCTGCGCGTCGCTCGTTCCGACATCGCCGACGATGCTGACATCGCTATTGCCGAGGACGGTCCAGTTGGCGAGTGAGTCAAAATTGTCCTCGGCGACCACCTGCGGATTGTCGCCGTAGATCACGAGCGACGGCGACGTCTCATCAGCCGCCGAGGTGTTGTCGTGGTTGATCTGATGCAGCTGCACCAGCGTGACCTGACCATTCAGCGGATCGATATTGAGAACGAAGACGGGGACATCCGGGCTGGCAACCGCATCCGATTGAACCTCGTTCGCGGCAAGCTCGTTCTGGGGCGCGGTGTCCACTTCGCCATCGCCGTTGAGGTCATTCTTGTTGGCGATGCCGATGATGGTGTTGGCATCGATCTGGATGGCGCGGACAGTCACCTCGACGCCGTCGATCATGACGGTCCAGTTGGTAGCCCCCGCCGTCAACGGCGCGTTGGCGTCACCGAGATAGAGCTGATAGGCGGTCGCGTTGGCATCACCGTCCTCTGTGAAGACGGTCTTTCCCGCCTCGTCGTTGCCAAGCGCCCGGCCATCGGCGCCAAAGCTCACGGCCACATAGGATTGCGCCGCGCCGACGGGCTCGTAGCCGCCCCAACCGACCTTGGCGAGAAGCGGGCTGACGTCAACGTCGCTATCGTCTTCCCATTCGCCGCTCGGACCCTTGTCGCCATCTCCGTTCTCGTCGGAACCGTGGTATTGAACACCCCGCGTTTCATCGTGGACAATACCGGTATCGGCGGGTTCGATGACCTGCTGCCAGGTGCCGCCCGTATTGCCTTCGCCACCAACAAGTTCCCAGCCGATCCCACCGAATGACGGCACATCATCCACGTCATGGAAGGTGATCGCGTCGACCGGGCTCGGCGTGACGGAACCGTCGCTGTCCACCATGAAGAACGGCACGTTGATATCGAAGATATCGCTGATGTTGCCGTCGACATCGTTGATGGTCGGCACGTTGTCGAGGACGCCATAAATCGTGAAGTCGATGTTGAATTCGCTGACACCGGTCGTGCCTTCGGCCTCGCGCACGCCGATCGTGAAGACGATCGTCGCGACATCAACCTCTTGCTGGGTCCATTCCTCCGTTTCCGGATCCTGGAACCACCTGAGCTGCGGTTCGACATAGTAGGCCACCAGGACCTCACCATGGCTTTCGTCAACGCCAACGGTATTGGGGTCATCGGCCGTGGCCGGGAGGATCTTGTATTGCAGCTCATGACCATGCGAGGTCAGGTTCATGCTTTCCAGCTGCGTCTGAAGGGGCGACGTGCCGCCGTTCGAGAAGCTGATCTTGCCCGGCACATCGACATGGAAGTCGACCGTGACGACGGCCGTCGACGTCAGCGGCTCGCGGTCAATATCGACACCCTGGCCGTTATCCTCATTGGCCGGATCGTTGCCGTTCTGGCTTTCTTCTTCGTTGTCGTTGAGATCGAACGGGTCGTTACCATTTCCCTGGGCACCGCCGGTATAGGCGTCGGCAATGCCGAGGCTGTCAGCCAGCTCTCCGCTGATCTGCTGCTGGTATTGGTAATCCTGGTCCGGGGCGAGCTTGAGGGAGCGTTCCTCGAAGCGGCCGGCGAGATCGTCTTCGTTGATGACTGCGCCCTGACGGACATTGAGCAGGGTCGGAACCGTGTCGACTTCGTCGTCTTCGATCAGTTCGGGAAACTCGCGCTGGACGAGATTGTAGTTAAGGGCGGTCGGGTCGAGGCCGCCAATTGCATTGAGGCCGCCCAGCCCCTGCGCCGGATCGAAGACCGCAAAGAGGCCGCCGTTATTGTCCGGGCCGCCCGCCTGGTCGCCGGCGCCCGGGCCGGCAGCGGTCGTGATGTCGAGAGCGGGGTCGGTATTGGCGAGCACGTCGGCCACATCGACCTGCTTGCCGTCATTGCCGATGATGGTGACGTCACCCTGGCCAACCGCATCCGAATAGCCGAGCAGGATCACCGTGATGTCGCCGACCTTCACGGCCAGGTTGCCGTTGTCGCCAAGGCGCGCTGCCAAGCCTTCGCTGGGGAAGGGGAGCTGCACCGTCTCGCCCGGCGTCACCTGGATGCGGACGACGTTCTGTCCCGCCGGGACCTGAACCGGGACCGGCGCGCCGGACTGCGTCGTGTGCCCCTGATCGACATCGTGCTCGCTGATGGTGTTGTTGGCGGTCGAGATGTTGGTGGTGTCGGTGGCCATAGACTTCGCTCCCCAAGATGACCCGATTGGCCGCAGCGTTTCTGCTGGCGCCGACCCTAACTACTGCACGTTGCAGGTGAGTTAAGGCAGGGCACATTACGGCCAGAAAAATCGTCCACATACTGCTCTTACCAAGAATAGGAGTCTTGCCGCGAAGCGCCATGTATTTGATATAATAGTGTGCGATTTTTATTATTCTTTTAGAGCAACTTCGGCGCATGGCTCGCTCAGGAGTTTGCATAGAGAAACTTGCGATTTTTCATCGCAGACGCTCACACTATAGTATTTGAATCTATATAATATAGTGTGATTTTTTCGGAAATATTCCTTCAAAGGAGGCAGAGGCAGGAAAATTTTCATACACGCGTAAGCTGTCTTGCGGTACCCATCACGCTCCTTGTTTTTCTTTCCCTTAGCGTCCGTTTTCAGCCCCAGGAAGGGCTTTGGCTTAGCCCCCCGATTGGGCTAGACGGAGGGGAGAAAAGGACCCTGCCGAAGCGACAAGGAGCGAGCCTTCGATGGCTGCAGACGATCTCAGCTATCACGGTGACGGTGAGGAAGAGGACGCGCCGAGCCTGCCGGCGGGGACCAAGAACTACATCACGCCCGCCGGTTTCGCCCGCTTGCAGGAGGAGCGGCGCCATCTGTGGCGTGTCGACCGGCCGGAAATCGTTCGAGTCGTCGAATGGGCGGCCGGCAACGGCGACCGGTCCGAAAACGGCGATTACATTTACGGCAAGCGGCGCCTCAGAGAGATCGACCGGCGCCTGCGCTTTCTTGATAAGCGCCTGGCGGCCGCGGAAGTGGTGGATCCGGCCCGCCAAACGCGGCGCGACCGGGTGTTTTTCGGGGCGACGGTCACCTATGCGCGCGAGGATGACAGCGAGGTCACGGTGACGATCGTCGGCATTGACGAGATCGACGCCGACAAGAACCATGTGAGCTGGGTGTCGCCCGTGGCGCGCGCGCTGATGAAGGCCGCTGTTGGCGACCTGGTCAAGCTGCGCACGCCATCGGGGCTGGAGACCTTGGAAATCCTATCGATCAGCTATCAGCGGGCCTGATCAGACCCAGCCGCCATCGACCGTGAATTCCTGGGCCGAGCACATCTTTGAATCGTCAGAGGCCAGGAACAGGACCATGCGCGCCAGATCGATCGGCATGACCCGGCCGGCCAGAACCTGCTGGCGATCGATCTCCTTCTCCCCTTCGGCATCGACCCACAGTGAGAGCTGACGTTCCGTCATCACCCAGCCCGGGACCACCGTATTGACGCGGATATTGTCCTTGCCCACATCCCGCGCCATGCCACGCGTCAGACCGTGGGTCGCCGCCTTCGACGTCGTATAGGCGGGCATCCCGCCCTGCTTGGCTTTCCAGCTCATCGAGCCGGTATTGATGATCGAGCCGGCCTTCTTCCTGATCATGCCGGGCAATACGGCCTGGATGCAGAAGAAGTATTGCTTGATGTTGATGGCGACACGCTCGTCCCAATATTCGGGCGTCACGTCCTGCCATTTGTGCCGCTGGTCGTGCGCGGCATTGTTCACCAGCACCTCGATATCACCCAGCTGTGCCGCGATATCCTTGACTGCTTGCCGCAGCGCATTGGTGTCGGTCAAATCGCATTTGATGAACAGCGGCTTTCGGCCGTATTGCCCCTGCAGGTCGTCGACCAGCTTTGCGCTGCTCTCGACGTTGACGTCGACGAACGCCACGCGGCTGCCCTGGTCGATGAAGGATTCGACGATCGCCGCGCCGATCCCGCTGCCACCGCCGGTGACGAAGACGACCTTGTCCTTGAGCGAGGGATAGTGGGCAAAGTTGGAAAGATCCATGAGATCACCTGTTGAATGAATTGCTCGGATGAACTTGTAGAATCAGGCCTTCGCGGCAGCGCGCGGCTTGCGCGGCACACGCTTCTCCTCGGCCCGGGTGACTTGATCGACGACTTGTGCCGTGTCCTGCAGCAGCTGGCGCACGGCTAGGCGTGCCGCTTTCGCGTTCTGGCCGCGGATGGCCTGTAGAATGCGCTCGTGCCCGGGCAGCGTCCGCCCGATATCACCGCGCTGGCTGGCCGTGTAGTTGAACATGTGGCCGAGCGCGGATTCGATGACGAGGCCCAGCGGCACCAGCAATTCGTTACCGGCAGCGAGAAGGACCGCCTGATGGAAGAGAACATCAGCGGCGTTCCAGGCTGCCAGAGTCTTCGCCTCACGCATCGCCGCGAAGGCGGCCTCGATTTCCTGCATCTGCGCCGGCGTACGATTGAGCGCCGCGAGGGCCGCCGTCTCCGGTTCAAGGATCTCGCGCACCTGTTGCATGTGCGTCAGAAAATGCGTCGGGTTCGCCGCCGCGCAATACCAGCCGAGCACATCGCGGTCGAGGAGGTTCCAGGCGGCGCGCGGCTGCACCCGGGACCCGATCTTGGGCCGTGACACGATGAGGCCCTTCGCCATCAGCATCTTCATCGCTTCGCGTACGGCAGTGCGGCTGACACCAAAGGCCGCGCACCATTCTGCTTCGTTGGGGAGGAGCGTGCCCGGCGCAAATTCGCCATTCAGGATGCGTGCGCCAATATCCTGCGCGACGGAATGGTGCAGGCTGCCCCGCGGGATCGCCCGGGCGGCCTTCTGGGGCGCCTCTCCCTTCTTCCTCGTCAGCATCGACTTGCAATCTCCCCTCGACAGACCGGGTCATTGCCCGGCAGTGGGCAAATCTGACGCATTGAGGCGATTCACCTCAATGCATCTCCTTGCCGCATTGCGCTCTATTTATCATACAAAGGAGCGTTGAAGGGGGATATTTTGTATGATAAAAGCCAAAACATAATTGCCGATGGGAAAACCATCGGAATGATTATCGCTCTGGGAGGGGCGGTCTCATAGCGGCGCCAAGCTGTTGGGCAGAAGGGCAACCTTTTCGTCCCATCGGCGCTGAGATGCACCAACAATCCCCGATCGATCAGGCTCAAAAAAAGCCGCCGACGCACGCCAGCCCATTTCCTTTCCGGGAAGCGGCGCTGCTGTGCCAAACGGCGGCAAACCGAACATCAACCACCTATCGGGAGGAATGCAGTGAAATCTCTCAAGACACTTCTGGCAGCAGCGACGCTCGGCCTGCTTGCGCTGACGACGCAGAGCTTTGCCGAGGATAAGGGCCTGATCGGCATTTCCATGCCGACCAAATCCTCCGCGCGCTGGATCGCAGACGGCGACAACATGGTGAAGGTCTTCACCGAGAAGGGCTATGCGACCGATCTGCAATATGCGGACGACGACATCCCCAACCAGCTGGCGCAGATCGAGAACATGGTGACCAAGGGCGTCAAGGTCCTGGTCATTGCCGCGATCGACGGCACCACGCTCTCCGACATTCTGCAAAAAGCGCACGATGCCGGCATCAAGGTCATTGCCTATGACCGCCTGATCCGCGATTCCGAGAATGTCGATTACTACGCGACTTTCGACAATTTCCAGGTTGGCGTCCTGCAGGCGACGACACTGACCGACGCGCTGGGCCTCAAGGACGGCAAGGGTCCGTTCAATATCGAGCTCTTCGGCGGCTCGCCGGACGACAACAACGCCTTCTTCTTCTATAACGGCGCCATGTCCGTCCTGCAGCCCTATATCGACAGCGGCAAGCTGGTGGTGCAGAGCGGCCAGATGGGCATGGACAAGGTCGGCACCCTGCGCTGGGACGGCGCAGTCGCCCAAGCCCGCATGGACAACCTCCTTTCGGCCTTCTACACCGACAAGCATGTCGATGCCGTGCTCTCGCCCTATGACGGCCTCTCGATCGGCATCCTCTCCTCGCTCAAAGGTGTCGGCTACGGCAGCGGCGATATGAAGATGCCGTTCGTCTCGGGCCAGGATGCGGAAGTCCCGTCGGTGAAGTCGATCCTCGCCGGCGAGCAATACTCGACCATCTTCAAGGACACGCGCGAGCTTGCCAAGGTGACGGCCGACATGGTCGACGCCCTGCTCTCTGGCAAGGAAGTGCCGGTCAACGACACCAAGACCTATGACAATGGCGTCAAGGTCGTACCGTCCTACCTCCTGAAGCCGGTCGCGGTCGATGCCAAGAACTGGGAAGAAGTCCTGATTGGCAGCGGCTATTACACGAAGGATCAGATCACACAGTAATTCTGGGGTCTTGAAGGGGATGGGCTCGGGCCTCATGTCCGATCCCATCCCCTTCGAATTTCAGCGCTCCTTGCGCCGCAGCAAATTGCCTTTTCCCGCCTGCGCGGGATTTCGGTTCACCTGACCGGCGCTTTCCTGCAATCTATTCGTCATCTGGCGTGAGTTCGAGGTTTCCTCATGGACACCCTGTCGGCGCAGCCCATTCTGGAAATGCGCGGGATCGTCAAGACATTCCCAGGCGTCAACGCCTTGGACAATGTCAACCTGACCGTCCGCGAGGGCGAGATTCACGCCATCGTCGGCGAGAACGGCGCTGGCAAGTCGACGCTGATGAAGGTTCTCTCCGGCGTCTATCCGCACGGCAGCTATAGCGGTGGCATCTTCTACAAGGGCGTGGAGCGCCACTTCCGGGATATAGCCGACAGCGAGAAGCTCGGCATCATCATCATTCACCAGGAATTGGCCCTGGTTCCCCTGCTCTCGATCGCCGAGAACATTTTCCTCGGCAACGAGCCGGCTAAGAAAGGCATCATCGACTGGGGGACCGTCTTCTCGCGCACCCGCGAATTGCTGAAGAAAGTCGGCCTAAACGAGACCCCCAGCACGCTCATCACCAATCTCGGCGTCGGCAAGCAGCAGCTGGTTGAAATCGCCAAGGCGCTGTCGAAGGAAGTGAAGCTGCTGATCCTCGACGAGCCGACGGCGAGCCTCAACGAAAGCGACAGTGACGCGCTCCTCAATCTCCTGATGGAATTCCGCCGCCAGGGCATTTCGTCGATCCTGATCTCCCACAAGCTCAATGAAATCCTCAAGGTCGCCGACACGATCACCGTCCTGCGCGACGGTTCGACGGTCGACCGGCTCGATTGCCGTGAGGAGGAGGTGAGCGAGGATCGCATCATTCGCGCCATGGTCGGACGCGAGCTCAAGGACCGCTACCCGAAACGCGCGGCACGGATCGGCCAGCCCATTTTCGAAGTCAAGAACTGGCGCGTCTTCGACGCCGTCCATGCCGACAAGGAGCGGATCCGCGGCATCGACATGTATGTGCGCAAGGGCGAGATCGTCGGTATCGCCGGTCTGATGGGAGCCGGGCGCACCGAGCTTGCGATGAGCATCTTCGGCCGCGCCTACGGGCAGAACATCAGCGGCGATGTGATTCTCCATGGCAAGAAAGTCGATGTCAGCACGATCCAGAAGGCGATGGATAACGGCCTCGCCTATGTAACGGAAGATCGGAAGAATTACGGTCTCGTCCTCAATGACGATATCAAACGTAATGTAACGCTCGCCAATCTCGCCGGCGTGTCGAAGAACGCGATCATCGACGACGGTCATGAGCTCGCGGTCGCCAACCGGTTCAAGAAGGATCTCAACATCCGCTGCTCCAGTGTCTTCCAGCAGACGGTCAATCTGTCCGGCGGCAATCAGCAGAAGGTGGTGTTGAGCAAGTGGCTTTTCACCGAGCCGGAAATCCTCATCCTAGACGAGCCGACACGCGGCATCGATGTCGGCGCCAAGTACGAAATCTATTCGATCGTCAACCGTCTGGCCGATACTGGCAAAGGGATCATCGTGATCTCCTCGGAAATGCCGGAACTCCTTGGCATTTCCGACCGCATCTACGTCATGAACGAGGGGCGCATGGTGGGCGAAATGCCAGCCAAGGAAGCGTCGCAGGAAAAGATCATGCGCG
>CAZUAL010000158.1:0-8997 GCA_964618305.1 uncultured Dongia sp.
GGCCACCCGCTCTTCCCCGGCTTCAGCCATTCCTGCGAGGCAGCGCTCCTCGCCCATTCCTGGCCCGGCAATGTGCGCGAGCTGCGCAATGTGATCGAGCGCGCCGTCTATCGCGCCGGTCCCAGCGACCAGCCGATCGCCGAGATCCAGATCGATCCGTTCGAAAGCCCCTGGCGTCTGTCCCGTGCCGAGGCGGCACCTGCCCAGCCGCTACCGCCGCTGCGTGATTTTCAAGGCGCGGTCGCGGCCTTCGAACAGGACTTGCTCAAGCGCGCCATGGAGGCATCGAAAGGCAGCCAGACGCTGGCCGCGAAGAAGCTCGATCTCTCCTATCACCAGCTGCGGCGACTGCTGCACAAATACGGTCTATAGCCAGCCCGACCGCTTGAAACGCCAGTAAAGCAGCCCGCACAGCAGGATAATGACGCCGAGTACGCCGAAATAGCCGTAGGTCCAGCCAAGTTCCGGCATGTTCTGGAAATTCATGCCGTAGATGCCGGCGATCGCCGTCGGCACGGCGAGCATGGCGGCCCAGGCGGCCAATTGGCGCATGACTTCGTTCTGCTTCATGGCGCTCATCAGCATCTTGGTGTCGACCACCGTCTTGATGAGTTCGCGCAGATTCTCGATGCGGTCGAGCAGGATCGTGCTGTGGTCCGACACGTCGCGGAAGTATGGATGCGTGTTGCGGTCGATCAGCGCCATGTCGTAACGCATCAGGCGCTGGCAGATTTCCGGCAGGGGCGCCACCGCATGGCGCATGTGCAGGAGATCCCGGCGCAGGATCACGATCTCCTCCAGCACATCCATCGTGCTGCGGCCGTCGAGAACGGCCTCCTCCAGCCGCTCGATATCGTCTTCGATGCTTTCCACGATCGGGAAATAGCGGTCGACGATGAAATCCATCAGCGCATAGAGGATGAAATCCTCGCCCTTCTTGAAATTCTCCGGCGAATTCTCGCAGCGCGCGCGGACATCCGAATAGCTCACCGACGGGCCGTGCCGCACCGTGATCACGTAGCCGCGGCCGATGAAGAAGCTGGTCTCGCCCATGGCGACATGGCTGCCATCCATCTGCGCCGTCTTCATCACGACGAACATCGTCTCGCCATAAAGTTCGAGCTTTGGCCGCTGATGGGCGCGGTAGGCGTCTTCGACGGCAAGTTCGTGGAGGCCGAAATAGCGCTGGAGCTTGCCGAGCTCCTCCTGCCCCGGTTCGTAGAGGCCGATCCAGATGACCCGCCCTGGCTGGACCTTCATCTGTTCGGGATCGTTGATGTCCAGGCTGCCTACCCGGCGGCCACCCTCATAAATTGCGCAATCGACAACACGGCCCATTTCAGGTTGCTCCGCCCAGGGGCTAAACCGGGGCTTTTAACGCGCCCGTTGCGACCCGATTAGACCAGCAACCCGTCCCTGGCAAGCGGCCTATACAAGGGGCGGACCAGGCATTACTTTCCCCCGCGAGCCGGACCGGCCAATCGACCATTTTATTTGAACCTTTCGAGCGGGACCGACGACTGAATGATCAGCATGGCAGGAACCATATGAAGCTGGATGCGGGCGGCGCCACACCCGACGGAAAGCTCCTGGACGGTATCGCCAATGGCGACCGGTCAGCCTTTACTGAGTTCTACCAGCGGCACAACCGGGCCCTGTTCGCCTTCCTGGTGAAAATGGTGCGGGACCGGGAACTGGCCGAGGAAGTGCTGAACGAGACCATGCTCGACGTCTGGCGCCAGGCCGGGCGTTTCGAAGGTAAGTCGTCGGTCACGACCTGGCTCTTTTCCATCGGCCACCACAAGGCCGTGAGCCGCCTGCGCCGGATGCGCGAGGTGGCGCTGGACGAGGAAGTGGCCGCCAATATCGAGGATAGCGGTCCGACGCCGGACAAGCTCGCCTCGGACAATGACATGTCGCGCCTGCTTGCGCGGCTCATCGAACGGTTGTCGCTGGATCACCGCGAGATCCTGCAGCTGGCCTATTATCAGGAGTTTTCGGTCCAGGAGATCGCCGAGGTACTCGATCTCCCGGAGAACACGGTGAAGACGCGGATGTTCTATGCCCGCCAACGGTTGAAGGCGCTGCTGGAACAGGCCGGCGTGAAAGGAGCGGTGGCATGAGTGCCGGAAACGACGATAAGCGTCCGCTCAGCCTTGAGGACGCGCAGGAGTTGCTGCCCTGGTATCTCACGGGCAAGCTCAGCCGCGCCGAAAGCGATGCCATCGAAGGCATGCTGAAAGGCTCCGCCGATTTGCGCAGCCAACTCGACGAGGCCAAGGATCAGCAGCGCGCCGTAATGGCGGACAATGCCGATGTGACCGGCCCCAGCGCCGCCAACCTCACCAAGCTTCTGCAACAGATCGAAAGCACCAAGCAGCGCCGCTATGTGGTGGCGAACGAACCCGGCTTCTTTGAGAGAATTCTCGGTTCCTGGGCCAGGCCGCGCCCGGCCCTGCAATTCGCGCTTGTCGCCGCCTGCGCCCTCGTCATCGCGCAAGGCATCTTCCTCTATCAGCTGGGCGGCGTATCGCCGAAGCCCGAGAGCGCCGATTATGCGACCGCGAGCGCCGGCGGCGAAGCAGCCGTCCCCGGCGCCAGCCTGATCGTCGCCTTCCGTCCGGAAGTGACGACCGCGCAGCTGGCGCAGATGCTGAGCGAGATCGACGCCACCATTATCGACGGTCCGAAGCCGGGGCAGACCTTCATCCTGGGTCTTGCCGATGCCAAGGCGGCTGATGCCGCCATCGCCAAGCTGCAGTCGCGGCCCGACCTCGTCGCCAGCGTCCAAGCGCGCTGAGCGGGCCATCGTTGCGCCGGCCGATCCGCATAGGCCTTATGGCCCTGAGCCTTGTAACCCTCGGCGTCGGCCCTGCCGCCGAGTGGGCTCAGGCGCAGTCTCCAACGCTGCCGCCGCGCACGAACATCCCCTCGGTTGGATTGCCGGGTCAGGGCCCAGATGCCTCCGTGCCCGACATCCTCAATGAGCCGCCACCCGGCGAGAGCGACAAGCGCAAGAAGAAGGTCGAAGGCGAAGCCGTTCCCAACGAACTGTGCGTGGTGTTCGCGCCGACCACCGACGCCGCCGCGGCCAAAGGGTTTGCCGACGACTTTGATCTCAAAGCCGAACGCAACTTCACCATGTCCGGCCTCGGCCTGCGCATCTACCTGATGCAGATCGCGGAAGGCGCCGATCTCGAGAAGGTCTTCGAGCGTGCCAGTGCCGATGCGCGCCCGCTCTGGGTGCAGAAGAACTACGTCTATGAAAGCAGCGCCGGCGACACCAACGGCCAGCAATACGCCCTGGCGCAGATTCACGCCGATGCCGCCGCTACCAAAGCCAATGACGGCGCCGGCGTCACCATCGGGCTTGTCGATAGCGGTGTCGATCTGGCCCATGAATCGCTGCGCGGCGCGCACATCAAGGGGATCGATCTGGTCGACGGCGACGCGGTCGATGCCGAGACGCACGGCACGGTCATCGCCAGCATCCTTGTGGGCCAGGGACCGCTCCACGGCGTGGCCCCGGCCGCGAACCTGATCGCCATTCGCGCCTTCCGCGAGATCGAACCCAAGCTTGGTGCCTCGCAAAGTTCGTCCTTCCTGGTATCGCAAGGGATCGATACGGCGGTGAAGGAAGGGGCGAATGTCGTCAATCTCAGCCTCACCGGCCCGCAGGACCGTCTGGTCGGACAGATCGTCAATGAGGCCTTGCTGCACAAAGTGAGCATCGTCGCCGCTGCCGGCAATGCCGGGCCGAAGGCCAAGCCCGCCTATCCGGCCGCGCAGGACGGTGTCATCGCGGTGACCGCGACGGATGCCAAGGACCGGCTCTACAAGAAGGCCAATCGCGGGGATTACATCTCGGTGGCGGCACCCGACGTCGACATCCTTGGTGCCAAGCCCGGCGACAATTACGATTTCTTCAGCGGCACCTCGATGGCGACCGGATACGTGACCGGTGTTGCCGCGCTGCTGCTTGCCCGCGACCAAGGCCTCGGCGTGCCGCAATTGCGTCAGGCGGTTGAGGGATCGGCGGTCGACCTTGGCGCGCCGGCCAAAGATCCCGAGTTCGGCGCCGGACGCATCGATGCCGTATCGGCCCTCGACCAGCTGCCCTGAGCCGCCAAAACTCCCCTGCCCCCATTGAAATCTTGCCCGTGGCCTACCGGGACCGTGGATCGCGGGCTAGAGTGGCCGGATCATGATCGACTCGCTCTATTCTTTCGCCGCCGCGAACTGGCAGGCGTTGGCCATCAGCAGCGGCGCCATTTTCCTGGCGGCGGTCGTGCGCGGTTTTTCCGGTTTCGGCTTCTCGCTGCTGTCGATCACGGCGATTTCCCTGCTGATGCCGGCGCGTGAGATCGTGCCGACAATCTTCATGCTGGAAGTCGCGGCCTCGATCAATCTCATCCCATCCATTTGGCGCGAGATCGACTGGCGCTCGATCGGCTGGCTGCTGCTGGGCTATGTTATCGCCCTGCCCTTCGGCGTCTATGCGCTGGCCCGCTTCCCGGAAGCGCCGATGCAGCTCGCCATGTCCATCTTCGTCCTTTGGACGGTAGCCATGATGCTGAGAGGCTTCCGCCTGGAAAGGACACCCGGCGCTGCGGCGACGACGGCAACGGGCGCCGCCTCCGGCATCTTCAACGGTGCTTTCGGTATCGGCGGCCCGCCGGTCGTGCTGTTCTTCTTCTCAAGCCGGGCCGCCGCCGCCGTGAGCCGCGCCTCGGTCATCGCCTTCTTTCTGTCGACGGATGTGCTGGGTCTGACCGGCCACTATTTTGAAGGGCTGCTCACCACGCAGAGCTTCGCCCAGTTTTTTGCCTGGCTGCCGGCGCTCCTCATCGGCGTCTGGGTCGGCGCGCACGGCTTCCGCCGGATCGACCAGGCGCTGTTCCGCCGCATCGTGCTGTTCATCCTGATGGCACTCGCGGTGCTGACCTTGGGCAAGGCGCTCTACGAAATCGCCTAGGCGGCGCAAGCCCCACACACAAGTTAGGCTCGCGCCGACAGCCAGCAAACCTCGTTTGCCGCCGGACACTCACCTCACTTCAAATGCCGACGATCAATTCGGCATTCGGCCGCAATCACGCGGCCAAAGTGGGGATTCATGGACAAAACAACACTCGTTCTGACACCCGGGCTGACACCCGCCTTGGGCTACGCCGTGCTCATCGGACTCGGCCTGTTTTCGTTGATACTCGCCACCGTCATTCGCGCCTATCTGGTGCGTAATACGCATGATTTCATCATTTCGAATCGAAAGGTCGGGTTCGGATTCGGCGTTGGATCGGTGATCGCGGTCTGGACCTGGGCGATGGCGGTGCTGATGAGTGCCGCCATGACATTCCAATGGGGTCTGTCCGGTCTTTTCTGGTTCGTGGTGCCGAATGGCCTTGCCGTCATCGCCATGATCCCCTTCGCGCGCATCCTGCGGAGGAACATGCCCAACGGCTACACAATATCGGAATTCACCAGCTACCGTTTCAACCGGTCGCATGTGGCAACCGGAATCGTCACGGCGACGATGATCTTCGGCATCGTGCTCGAAATCCTCATCAACCTCAAAGGTACCTCGATCGTCATCTCGTCGATCTTCGGGATCAACTGGGAGGTAGCGGCGATTGTCGGCATCCTGGCCGTGCTGGCCTATTCCTATTTCGGTGGCCTGTGGACCAGCGTCATGACGGCGACACTCAACACATTAATGATCACGGTTCCGGCCGCCATTGTGATCGCCCTGGTTTACGACAAGGTTCCGGGCGGCGTTGACGCTGTCTTCGCTTCCGTGGGTGCGGCGAACCCCACCAACCTCTCGGTCCTGCGCCCGGATGCGGCGGCCGGTTTTGGCATTACGCTTGCGTTCGGCCTGCTGGCCGCGACCGTCGCCGACCAGACCTTCTGGCAGAAAGTCTGGTCGCTGAATACCAAGGATGTCAGCCGTACGTTCCTGTGGGCGGGCGGCCTGTTCTATCCCATTCCCATCGCCCTCGGCATGCTGGGTCTGGTCGCGTTGGCCTATGGACTGACGGCGACCGATGTCGGCGGTGATATCGCGGCTGTCGGCCCCTACATCGTTTCGCATCTGGGGCTGCCGGTGACGATCGTCGTCGTCTATGTGCTGGTCATCCTAGCGGCCTGCTATTCGACCATCGACGGTGCCAGCGCCGCTCTTTCATCGATCGTTGCCGTGGATATCGTCAAGCGATACCTGCCGAATACGTCGGAAAAGGCGCTGTTCGTGATCACCAAGCTCTCGGTCCTGGCCGGTGGTGCGATTGCCCTCGTCATCGTTCTCTCCGGTGTCGATTTCACCACGCTAGTTCTGACGACCTACGCGCTGAAGACGTCAATCCTGTTGCCGCTGGTTCTGGCCATTCTGTGGCCCCGGACGAACACACTGGGCTTCGTCGGTGGCATCGTCCTTTCCATCCTTATCGGGATGACACTGCGTTCCTATTACGGCGAACTCGTTGGGACGCTCTCGATCCTGGCCATCAGCGGCGCCGTCGTTGTGCTCGGCGCCTATCTCAAGCCCACCAAGTTCGACGTCGCGAGCCTCAAGGCCGCACAAGACATCGCCTGAGCGGAGGAAACAGATATGTCAGCGATCAGCCTCATCATTCTCGTCAGCGGTCTGGCGGCGACCCTTCTGTTCCTGGCCGGCTTTGTACGCGGTGTAAACCGCGCCATCGCCGGCCGGAACTAGCCATCTGGCAGCGAGGTGCCGGACGATGCCGGCCATCTCGGCTCGGCGGTCTTTGCCGTCATCGCCTCGGCCCTTGTCATCACGGCAATCGGCATTGTACCCGGCGCCATCTATGCCGGGCCGTTCCTTGCAATCTTCACGGCTGCCGCAGTCGGCATCGCGTTCTTCGTCGAAAAGTGAGTTTCATGAGCGGCAAGAAGAAGGCGCACCTCCTGGGATTTGTGCAGAACGGTGTCAACAGCCACGCGACGGGCATGTGGCGGCATCCTAAGGACAAGATCAACTGGGACTGGACGAAACCCGCCTACTGGCAGCACATGGCAAGAACCATGGAGCGCGGGCTGTTCGATGCCATGTTCATCGCCGATGAACTGGCGCCCTACAACAACTGGCAGGATTCGTCGGATGCGGTGGTGAAATATGCGGTGCAATGCCCCGTGCATGAGCCGTCGACCATCGTGCCGATCATCACCACGGCAACGAAGCATCTTGGGGTCGGCGTGACCCTCTCGACGGCGTTCGAACACCCCTATTCCATGGTGCGGCGACTTTCCAGCCTCGATCACCTCTCAAACGGCCGCATCGCCTGGAACATCGTCAGCTCCTATTCCAAGAGCGAGTGGGATGCCTATGGTGTCGATATGACGGCGCGGTCGGGCAGGTACGAGCGCATGGAAGAGTATATGGAGCTCTGCTACCAGCTTTGGGATTCATGGGCACCGGACGCGATCGTCGCCGACCGGGAGAGCGGCATCTACGCCGACATCGCCAAGGTGAAGGAGATCGACTTCAAGGGCGAATTCTTCAGGAGCAAGGGCCGATCCTTTGTCGCCCCCTCACCGCAGCGACGGCCGGTCCTGTGGCAGGCGGGTTCGTCCGATCGCGGGCGTGATTTCGCGGCCAAGCACGCCGAGGCGATCTTCGCCGTGCATCCCAATGTCGAACGGATGCGGGAATATTCCGACGACCTGACCAACAGATTGGAGACACGTTTCGCACGGCCAAAGGGGAGCGTGAAAAAGATCTATGGTGTGCAGACGGTAGTCGGGTTGACCCGGTCGGAAGCGCAGGAGAAATATGAACGCATCCGCGAATGCATTCCGCTGGAGGGGGCACTCGCCTGGATTTTCGGCCATTTCGGGCCTGACTTCTCGAAATACAATCTCGACGATATTGTGCAGAATATCGAGATTCCGGGCATACAGGGTCTCTTCGATTCCATCATCTATGCCAAGGGTGGCGCACCCGTCACGGTGAAGGAAGCGGCCCTCATTTACGCCGAAGGCATGGGCATGCCACGCCTCATCGGCACGCCGGCAGATATCGCCGACCAGTTGGAGCATTTCCTGGATGAAGGTGGTGCCGATGGCTTCATGCTGGCTGCCACCTACACGCCGGGCTGCTTCGAGGAGTTTGCCGACCTGGTCGTGCCGGAACTGCAACGGCGCGGCCGCTTCCGTACCAACTATGCAGGGCCGACCTTGCGCGAGAATCTCTTGCAGCAATGAAACGAAAAAGGGGCGCGGAGATCACTCTCCGCGCCCCTTCTCGTTGCGACCGATCTATTAAGCGCCCTTCTGCGGGCGCATGTCCTTCTTGTCGATGCCGGCGACGACGACTGGCTTCTTCATGGCGTCGCGGCGGAAGGGTTCGCCGAGTTCCTGGTTGAGGATCACTTCGATGAAAGTGGTGACACCCTTCTTCTGCGCCTCGCAGGATTCCTTCAAGGCCGCGGTGAGTTCGGCCTGGGTCCGCGCCTGCACGCCTTTAAGGCCGCAGGCTTCCGCGATCTTGGCATAGGAGAGTTCCGGGTCGAGCTCGGTCCCGACGAAATTGTTATCGTACCACAGCGTCGTGTTGCGCTTTTCCGCACCCCATTGGTAGTTGCGGAAGATCACCATCGTGATGCCCGTCCATTCCTTGCGGCCGACCGACGTCATCTCGTTCATGCTGATGCCAAAGGCACCGTCGCCGGCAAAGCCGACAACCGGTGTATCGGGGCAGCCGATCTTGGCGCCGATGATCGAGGGGAAGCCGTAGCCGCAGGGACCGAACAGGCCCGGCGCCAGGTATTTGCGGCCCTTCTCGAAGGTCGGATAGGCATTGCCGATGGCGCAATTGTTGCCGATATCGCTGGAGATGATCGCATCCTTCGGCAGGCCCGCCTGGATGGCGCGCCAAGCCATGCGGGGCGAGAGGCGCTCCGGCTGGCGGGTGCGCGCATCATGGTTCCACGAGGTGCCGGGATCGTCATCTTCATGGTCCATGCTGGAGAGCGTCTGCAG
>CAZUAL010000159.1:0-8950 GCA_964618305.1 uncultured Dongia sp.
AGCTCGCGGCGGGGCGCTTCTCGGGCGCGGCGGGACGGCCGCCCGCGGCGCGGGGCGGCGGGCGCCGGGTGGGCTTCGGCGGCGGCTTCTTGGCAGGCATGCGCGGGAAGGTAGCCGCGCTACGGCGGCGATCGATCGGGCCGCCGCCAAGCGGCTCTACCTTGGCGTGTGCCGATCACCCCCCGTCTCATCTGTGGCGAAGCTCTCGCCGAGCTCCGCAAACTTGACACCGCCAGCGTCGACGCGCTGATCACCGATCCCCCTTACTCGTCGGGCGGCATGTTCCGCGGCGACCGGGCGCAGGACCCGGGCGACAAGTACGAGCAGAGCGGGACGATCAACCGCCGCCGCTCATTCGACGGCGACGTCAAGGACCAAATGTCTTGGGTCATGTGGTGCCAAACGTGGCTCGCCGAGTGCCGCCGCGTCATGCGCCCCGGGGCGCCGTTCTGCGTCTTCGTCGACTGGCGCCAGCTTCCCGCCCTCACGTTCGCCGTGCAGCTTGCGGATCTCGTGTGGCGCGGCGTCGTGTCGTGGGACAAAGGCCCCGCGTCGAGGTGCCCCGGCCCCGGCCGGTTCCGCCACCAGTGCGAGTTCATCGTGTGGGGCAGCAACGGACCCATGCCGCACCGGCACGACGTCGGGGTGCTCGCCGGCTCGCACACGGTGCCCGACGCGCTCGAACCCATGGAAGCCGCCGACCTCGCGCGCGCGTTCGGCCTGGCGACGCCGGTCGACCTCATGCCCGGCGAGGAGCCCACGCCGGCGGCCGAGCAGCTACCCGGCGGGTACACCGTGCCCGTGCGGCAAGACGACAAGCACCACATTACCGGCAAGCCGACCGAGCTCCTGCGGCGCATCGTGAAGATCACCTCCCCCGGCGGCGTGGTCATGGATCCCTTCATGGGCAGCGGCACGACCGGCGTCGCGGCGCAGGAGCTCGGGTTCGGGTTCGTGGGGATCGAGCGCGACCCTCACCACTGGCGCACCGCCCACCGTCGGATCTTCCGCCCTCACGCGACACGCTAACCACTTGACGCGATCGATCGCCTCGGGGTAAGATCCCGACGATGGCCGATCCGCTTTTCCGTCTGCCCCCGCCGCCCGCGATGAACGCCGCCGCCCGCTACGCGGCGAACGTCGAGGCGATCCGCATCGTCTTGCAGCTACAGCGCGAGCAGCGCCCGGCGACCGAGGCCGAGCGCCGCGCCCTCGCGCTGTACAGCGGGTGGGGCGATACCGAGGTGCGGAAGCGCGGCATGACGTGGGGAGGTCAACTGATCAACGAACTCGCCGCGGTCGGCCTCGGCGACGTCGCGCGACGTGGGATCGAGCGGTCGACGGTGAACGCGCACTTCACGGCGCACGACGTCGCCGACGCCATGTGGCGGATCGCGCTGCGCCTCGGGTTCGCCGACCTCGTCGATCCGTGGGTCCTCGAACCGTCATGCGGTGCCGGCGTGTTCTTCGGCCTCATGCCCGAGCTCCCGACCCTCGACCCCGCGCACGTCTACGGCGTCGAGCTCGACCCCACGACGGCGGCGATCGCGCAGTCGCTCTATCCGCAGTGTCGGATCGCGTGCGCAGGGTTCGAGCGCGCCGACCTGCCGGAGGCCGCGTTCGATCTCGTGATCGGCAACGTCCCCTTCGGCGACTACCCCGTCGACGACGAGCGGATCCCGCGGCGCCTGCGGCGCACGATCCACGACTACTTCCTCTGTCGCAGCGTCACGCTACTGCGGCCCGGCGGCGTCGCGCAGCTCATCACGAGCAAGGGCACCCTCGACAAGGAGGGCTGCTCGGTTCGTCGGTGGCTCGCCGATCACGTGGATTTGCTGGGAGCGATCCGGCTGCCGTGCACCGCGTTCGAGGCGAACGCCGGGACGCAGGTCACGACGGATATCCTGATCCTGCGACGCCTCGACGTCGAGCAGCCCGGCCGCGAGGTCGACTGGCTCAACGTCGCGCCGGTGAGCTATCGCGACGACCGCTGGCAGCTTGATCGCGAGGCGCCGGTCAATCTCTACTTCCACGCGCACCCCGCGAACGTCCTCGGCGAATGGTGCGCCGACAAGCTCGCGTATGGGCGCAACGCGGCGGCCGTGCGCCCTCGCCCCGACGAGACCCGATCGATCGGTGAGCAGATCGACGAGGTCGCCGCCCGCCTACCGGCCGGCGCGCTGCGCATGCGCGCGCCGACGGCCGAGGCCCGTCCGATCGCTGTCGAGATCGAGGCCGAGACGCCGCGGCACCGCAACGCAGACGAGCTCCACGCCGAGCGCGTGGTGCGCGCGCTGCGCCGCGTGCTGCGCGAGCAGGTCGAGGGCGACGACGCCAGCCTCGACCGCGCGCGGCGCGTGCTCAACGTCGAGTACGACGCGCTGCGCCGCAAGATCGGCCCGGTGCGCTCGGCCGAGCACATGCGGCACCACGCGCTGCACGCCGCCACGCGGGAGCCATGGTGGCCCATGCTCGCCGCGCTGGAAGACGACCGCGGCGGCAAGGCCGCGATCTTTCGCGAACGCACCGTGGCGCGGCAGGAACAGCGCGACGCGCGCGACCCGATCGACGCGCTGTACCTCATCCTCGACGAGGCCGGGCGCGTTGACCTCGACCGCGTCGCCGCGCGCTGCGGCATGTCGCGGCCCGACGTAGAGACCGCGCTGCGCGGCGTCGTGTTCCGCGAGGGGCCGCAGGGCGAGTGGGTCACGGCGCAGGCTTACCTCGCCGGGCACGTGCGCGAGAAGCTGCGCCAGGCGCGGATCTGGGCCGACCTCGACCCCGACGCGTTCCGCGCGAACGTCGAGGCGCTAGAGACCGCGCAGCCCGAGCCGATCCCCGTCGACCAGATCGGCGTCACGCTCGGCGCCGGGTGGGTACCCGCCGACGTCTACGTCGACTTCCTGCGGCACCTGTTCCCCCGGTTCGACGGCTACGGCGCCGCGCTGACTTGGGTCGAGCAGACCTCAACATGGCTTCTGGAGGTCACGTCGTCGGCGCTGCTCGGTAGCAGCGAGAACACGGAGCGATACGGCACCGGCCGCATGGACGGCGTCGAGATCCTGCGGCACGGCCTGCAACTGAAGTCGCCCGTCGTGTACGACGAAGAAGAGGACCCCGAGACCGGCGCGACGAAGCGATACCGCAATGAGCGGGAGACCATGCTCGCGCAGGCCAAGCTCGGCGACGTGAAGGTAAAATGGGCGGCGTGGATCACGTTCGATGAGACCCGCGCGCGGCGCCTCGCCGAGCTCTATAACGAGCGGTTCAACGGCTTCCGCCGCCGTCGCTACGATGGCGCGCACCTGCGCTTCCCCGGCCTCGCATCGGTGTACGAGGGCGCGGCCCTTGCGCCGCGCAAACATCAGGTGAACGGCGCGCTGCGCATCGTCGAGCGCGGCGAGGTCGACGAGTCGGCGCTGCTGACGTACCGCGTCGGGTGGGGCAAGACCCTTGCCGCGCTGCTCGGCATCGTCAAGCGGCTGCAACTCGGCATGTCGTCGAAGGCGTGCGTCGTCGTGCCGAAACACGTGCTCGCGCAGTGGCAGACCGCGTTCCTCGCGTTCTACCCGGGCTGCGCCGATTGGCTGCTCGCCGCCGCTGACGACAGCTTTGACCCGCGCAACCGGCGCCGGTTCCTGGCGCGCGCTGCGACCTCGGGCGCCCGGGTCGTGCTGCTCACGTACGAGCAATTCAAGTCGATCCCCGTCGAGCCGGACACGTTCACGGCGTACATGCAGCGCGAGGTCGACGAGCTCGACGCCGCGCTGCAAGACGCCGCCGAGGACAGCGCCGAGGCGAAGCACTTGGAGCGCACCCTCAAGGCGCGGCGCAAGACCCTCGAACGGTTCGAGGTCAAACAAAAGGACAAGTGGCGCAAGGCGAGCGCCGGCGCCGACGCGCCGATCACGTGGGAGCGCCTCGGGTTCGACCTGCTCGCGTTCGACGAGGCGCACTACCTCAAGAACGACATTGTCAACACGCGCATGACGAACGTCGCCGGCCTGCCGCGCAGCGAGTCGCAGCGCGCGTTCGACGCGCGGGTCAAGGCGCACTACCTGATCGCGCGTGAGCTATTCCCGGGCCTGGCGATCGATCGCCCCGACGGCAAGCTGATCGGCCTCACCGGGACGCCGCTCACGAACACGATCGCCGAGGCGTGGGTCCTCATGCGGCTGTTTCAGCCGCGGCTTCTGCGCCGCATGGGGTTCTGGAATTTCGACGCGTGGGCGGGCGTTTTCACGCAACAGGTGCAGAGCGTGGAAATGGACGCGGTTGGGAAGTTTAGAACACAAACCCGGCTCAAGTTTCAGAACGTGCCGGAGCTCCTCGACATGCTCGCGATGGCGTGGGACACCGCGCCCGACTGCCCCGACATGACGCGGCCCGACCTCGTCGGCGGGCGCATGGAAGTGATCGAGACCGTCGGCAGCGCCGAGCTCAAGGCGTACACGGAGGAGCTCGCCGAGCGCGCCGCCGAGGTGCGCGCCGGCCGCGTGACGCCGGACGTCGACAACATGTTGAAGATCACGCACGACGGCCGGGAGGCGTCGCTGTTCAACGGCCCGCCGCAGACCGACGGCTGGCCGATCGATCGCGTGACGAAAGTCGACGCGCTCGCGGCGCGCGTGTGGGATCTCTACGTGCACAGCGACGCCGCCGCCGGCGTGCAGTTGATCTTCTGCGACCTGCACACGCCGCGCGCTGACAGCGACGAGGTGATCCTCGACGAGCGCGAGCGATGGTTGCAGCACGGCGTCTACGGCGTGATCGTCGATCGCCTTGTCCGCGCCGGCGTGCTTAGCGTCGAGGTCGCCTATATCCACGACGCCGCCACCGACGACGAGAAGCGCGCGCTGTTCCGTCGTGTGAACCGCGGCGAGATTCGGGTGCTCATCGGCTCAACGCAGAAGCTCGGTACGGGCGTCAACGTGCAGCGCCGCGCCCTGGCGACGCACCACGTCACCGTGCCGTGGCGCCCCGATTGGCTCGAACAGGCCGACGGCCGAGCTCGCCGCCCCGGGAATACTTGGGAGGCTGTGCACTCGATCGCCTACCCCACGACGGGATCCTTCGACGTCGTGCTGTGGCAGATGATCCAACAGAAGGCCGAGATGATCGCGCAGATCGCCGACGGCACGTACTCGAACCGCACCGCCGACGACGTCGGCGACATGGTGCTGAGCGCGAGCGTGTGCCGCGCGATCGCCCTCGGCGACGTGCGGGTCCTCGACAAGGTCAAGATGGAGATCGACCTCGGCGGCTTGCAGCGCAGTTACAAGCTATGGCGGGCCGACCGCTCGCGGTACGAGTGGGAACGGAGCCGCCTGCCCCGCGAGATCGAGGAGGCCGATCGCGAGGTCGCCGACGTCGAGAAGGCGATTCGCTTGCGCGACGCAAACCCCCTGCCGCCGGGCGCGTTCCTCGTCAAGCTGCGCATGGCGATGGGCGACGACTGGCAGACCCTCGACGATCGCGCCGTGGCCGACCGCCGGATCGTGGTGCTCGCCGAGTCGCTGCTCCGCATGGGCGGCGACGAACGTTTGATCGGCAACTATCGCGGCTTCAACCTCGTCTTGCAGGCGTGCGGCGGGTCGTGGTCCCTCGTCGTGCGCGATGGGGGCGGCGAGCACGACGCCGGCGGGCACGAGTTCGAGGTCACGCGCGGCGAGTGGTCGGCGGCGTTCGCGACGATCGAGCACCGGCTGGCCGAGCTTGAAACGGCCGCGTTCCGGCTGCGCACGAACGCGCGCGCCAAGCGGCAGCGGCTCGCCGACCTCGGCGCTGCGGCCCCGACGTGGCGCGACCTCGACCGTGCGCGCGCACTGTTGACACGTTATACTAGCCTGTGCGAGGATTTGGCGCAAAACGGGATCGTCGACGCACAAACCTTTGCATTCGAGTGACCCGACGGGAGTCCACATGACACGCAAAGCACCACAGCGACGGCCCGCTGCACGTACGACGCCGCAGAAGCCGATCCCGCTCATCGTCGCCGTGCTCAAGGCGCGCGGCGACGAGAACCACCGATCGATCGCCGAGGCGATCGGCGTCAGCGAAATGAGCGTGAGCCGGTGGCTTCAAGATCGCTGTGCGCCGGAGCCTGAGCGCGTGCAGGCGCTGTGCGAGCTCGCGCACCGCAAGATCCCTGGACTGCACAGCGGCCCCTTGTTCCCGACGCGCCTGCGCGCGTGGGTCGAGGGCGCGCAAGACGACGAGCTCCGCGAGCACATGCTGGCGCTGCTCGACGTCGACAACCCGTTGCAGCGCGCGCGCATCGCGGCGCGGCTCAACGTGAAAGAGGCCGCGGAAAAGCTCGGCATCTCGCGGCAGTACCTGCACGGTCTGGAGGCCCGGCCGCCGAACGATCCCGCCGTCGCTCGGTACGTGCGCCAGGCGCAGACCGCGTGGGGGCGCAAGCCGTCCCGCGCCGATCGATCGCAGACCCCCTTGACGCAGTGATACCCCGCACCGTACGATGCTCCTTGCCGTAGTATTCGCGCACGCCGCGAGCCACACCGCAGCAAGAGGAGCACCGTATGACCGACGCCGCCGCACCGCAGGACACCGCCGCGCCCGAGGGCGCGTGCAAGGTCGACAAGTCGATCCCCCGATCGATCGCCAAGCAGACCTATTTCCGCCCTGACGACCTGACGGTCGCGGGCGACGAGACCACCCCGCACGGCGAGGTATTCGCCGGGACCATGCTCGACGATGGCCGGCAGGATCTCACGTGGGGCGACAAGCACGCGCAGATCGTGCTCGGCATGGTCATGGGCGCCGAGCCTGTCGCGAACCCCTACGCCGCCGATCACGTGCTCGGCGCCGCGGTCGACGGCGCGACGAAGCGCGCCATGTGCCCGGTCGGCGAGCCGGAGCTCGTCTACGTGCAGCACGTCGCCGGCGTGCCGGGCTTCGCGATCGTGATCGAGAACGGCCGGCAGCGCCGGCGCTGCGCCGGCGAGATCGACGCGCGGCTCGCGTGGATCGTCGGCGAGTTCATCACCGACGAGCTCCGCGCCGAGAAGCCGGCGCAGCAGCGGATCAAGCTGCGCAACACGCTGCTCGAATGGGCGAAGAACCACCCGACCGCGCAGGAGGCCGCGTGGCTGACGCGGCCGTTCGTGAACGCGATCCTGGGCAGCGGCGAGGACGGCGGCGGCGAGACCTCGGGCTGGTTCGACAAGGCGTGGAACCCGCTGCCCTGCCTGCTCAAGGTGCAGATCATCGGCGTCGACGTCGACGTGAACGACCCGCGGCTGCTCGTGCAGTCGGTGGCCCGCAAGGAGGCGCAGGTCGAGACCCCGCCGTCGCTGCGCGCGCGCCAGATCCAGCGCGCCCTCGACAAGAAGAACGCCGCCGGCGAGCCGCTGCTCTCGCCGAAGGGTGTCGCGCAGTTGCTCAACATGGGCGACGACGCGCTGAACAACAGCCTGCTGATCCTCGACGCGATCCCCGACGTGCAGGCCGCGATCGACTCGGGCAAGCTGTCGGCGAAGGTCGCGCTCATCGGCAACCCCGGCAAGCGCGACGCCGCGTTCGTCGTGTGGCCCAAGGGGCAGCCGCGCGTGCTCATCCCGCCGGCGGCGCAGGCGCAGGTGCTGAAGGGGCTGCTGGAGGCGTTCCCCGGCGACGAGAGGATCCGCGGCAGCAAGGCGTTCGCCGTCGGCCTCAAGCTGCGGAAGCTGGCGCTCGGGCAGCCCGAGGAGACCACGACGCAGCCGCCGGCCGGCGCCGCGCAGGACAGCGGCGGCGACGCCACGGGCAGCGAGGACAGCGGCGCCGCGCAGGACAGCGGGCAGCGCGCCACGGCGACGCGCCCCGTCAAGCGCGGGCGCCTCGTCGTCGACCGCGGCACGGTGCTGCTCATGACCGAGCACTTCGGCCGCCTGGCGCCGACGCTGCCGGACCCCGAGGAGAACGGGCTGAACGTCGCCGAGATCGAGCGGCGCCAGCGCGACGCGATCAGCGTCGGCGCGGCGCTGGCGATGGCGAAGTTCCTCGGCGGCGACGAGACCGCCCTCAAGGACTACCCGGCGCTCGCCGCCGCGTTCGCCGCCATGACCGCCGAGGCGGAGCCCACGGCGCCCGAGCTCGACCCGGCCGAGGTCGTGCGCGAGCTCGCCGCCGCGGCGATCGACCGCTGGGAGGAGATCCCCGAGGGCGAGCGGCCCGAGGCGCCGACCGTCGACAAGGCGCTGCTCGTCGCGGGCAAGGAGCCCACCGACGAGCAGGTCGCCGCGGCGACGGCCAAGCTCGGCGAGATGATCGGCGCCTACAAGGGCGGCGATCGATCGCACGACGACCTGGGCGTGCACCTGCGGGAGCGCCTCTACGCGGCCTGATCCTCGACGGCGCCGCGCCTTCGCCTTGACACCCTAACCCCACGGCGTTACGCTGGCGATCGATCGGAGGATCGCCAGCCATGACGCAACCCGCAGCCGCACCGCTACCCCCTAGACCGACGGCAATCGAGCTCCACCTCGGCACCGACCCGCGCTTCACGCGCACGCACGGCGCCGCGGTGCGCGCGCTCGGCGGCACCTACAGCGACGTGCGCGGCTTCGCTCATCGCCGCTACGTGACGATCCCCGTGAACTTCACCGACGAGTGCCGGCGCGAGTATGCGCTCGACCTCGCCGACGAGCTCGCCCGGCTGTACGGCTCCGGGGAGGTGCCCGTCGTGCTGCGCGGCGAGGCGATCCCGCGGCACCTCACGGTGTACCGGACGCGGCGCACGTACCAGGCGCCGGTGCGGGAGGCGCTCGTCGCGTACGGCCGCGAGTTCGACAAGTGGTGGGACGCGCACGGCCGCGCCGAGGCCGAGGCGCAGGCGCGGCACGAGCGCGAGACCGAGGAGCGCCGCCGCGCCGCCGCGCCCGAGGTGCTGCGCGACCGCGTGCGCGCCGCGCTCGCCGAGGCGACGAAGCTCGGCGTCGAGCGCGCCGAC
>CAZUAL010000160.1:0-8950 GCA_964618305.1 uncultured Dongia sp.
AGCTTCGAGAAGAAGCACCAGGTGAAGCTCGGCTTCATGTCCTTCTTCGTCAAGGCGGCCCTGCAGGCCCTCAAAGAGATTCCGGCGGTCAATGCCGAGATCGACGGCGACGACATCATCTACAAGAACCATTACGACATCGGCGTCGCGGTCGGCACCGAGCAGGGCCTGGTCGTGCCGGTCCTGCGCAACGTGGACGCGTTGAGCTTCGCCGAGATCGAATCCGGCATCGCCGAGCTCGGCAAGCGTGCCCGCGACGGCAAGCTGGCGATCGAGGATCTCACAGGCGGCACCTTCACCATCTCGAACGGCGGCACCTATGGCTCGCTGATGTCGACGCCGATCATCAACCCGCCGCAATCGGGCATTCTCGGCATGCACAAGATCCAGCAGCGGCCGATGGTGGTCGACGGCAAGATCGAAGCCCGGCCGATGATGTATCTGGCGCTTTCATACGACCATCGCATCATCGACGGGCGCGAGGCGGTCACCTTCCTCGTGCGCATCAAGGAATGCCTTGAGGATCCACAGCGCCTGCTGATCGAGCTCTGATGGCGCGCGCCGCAGCCAAGGCAAAGACGAGGCCCGCCGCCGCGAGCAAGCGGCGGCGCCTGCCCTATTACCAGCAGACGACCGATTTCACCTGCGGTGCGGCATCCCTGCTGATGGCGATGAAGGGCCTGGAAACCGCGACGCCTTTCGACCGCGTTCACGAGCTCCAGGTCTGGCGCGAAGCCAACACCGTCTTCATGGGCAAGGGCCATGCCGGCTCCTCGCCCTACGGCATCGCGCTCGCCGCCTGGCGGCGTGGCTTCCTGCCGGAAATCTGGCTCGGCCGCAAAGGCCCGATCCTGCTCGACTACCAGAAGAAGCCGGAATGGCGCAAAGCCGGCAAGCTGATGCAGGAGGCCGACGAGGCCGCGGTGCGTGAGCTGGGTCTGCCCATAACAGTGCGCAAGTGGGACATGGCGGATCTCAGGAAGGCGCTTTCCGACGGCGCCATTCCGATCGTCCTCGTTTCGACCCGCGCCTTCCATGGTGACAACACGCCGCATTGGCTGGTCTTTGCCGATTGCGACGACGGACACGTCTACCTCAACGATCCCTGGATCTCGCGCGACAAGGGACAAAGCGCCAAGACCCAGACCGGCCGCGCGGCCAGCCACGCGGCCTTCATGAACATGGCGAAATGGGGCCCGCGCCAGGAGCGCGCTGTCGTTCTCATCCGGGGACCGCAGTTTTGAGTTGGCTTGAATTCTCTTGTCATGCCCGCGGATGCGGGCATCCATGGATAGATGGATTCCCGCTTTCGCGGGAATGACAGAGCTGGATAACGGAAGCGCGCCCAAGAGCGCCTCGATAGACGGAGTAAGGTTATGGCCGAGGAAGTTTTCGACGTCGTCATCATCGGTGGTGGACCGGGCGGTTATGTCTGCGCCATCAAGGCGGCGCAGCTGGGCCTCAAGGTCGCCTGCGTTGAGAAGCGTGGGGCGCTGGGCGGCACCTGCCTCAATGTCGGCTGCATCCCCTCAAAGGCCCTGCTCGCCTCGTCCGAAAAGTTCGAGGAGGCCGGCCATCATTTGGCGGCGCACGGCATCGGCGTGAAGGGTGTCACGCTCGACCTCAAGGCGATGCTCGCGCGTAAGGACAAGGTCGTGGGCGACCTCACCAAGGGCATCGAGTTTCTTTTCAAGAAGAACAAGATCACCTACCTCAAAGGTGCTGGTGAGCTCCTGGGCGGCGGCAAGGTGAAGGTCACCGGCGAGGCCAACCAGACTGTCGCCGCGAAGAACATCGTCATCGCCACGGGATCGGATTCGACGCCGCTCCCGGGCCTTACCATCGACGAGAAGAAGGTCGTCACCTCGACCGGCGCGCTCGCGCTTGAGAAGGTGCCGGAGCATATGGTCGTCATCGGCGGCGGCGTCATCGGCCTGGAGCTTGGCTCGGTCTGGCGGCGGCTCGGCGCCAAGGTAACGGTGATCGAGTTCCTCGACCGCATCGTCCCCACCATGGATGGCGAGATCGGCGCCATGTTCCAGAAGATTCTGGCCAAGCAGGGCATGGAATTCCGCCTGGGCCAGAAGGTGACGGGCGCCAAGGCGAAGGGCGGCAAGACGCAACTCACCGTGGAGCCGGCCAAAGGCGGCGCGGCGGAGAGTGTCATTGCCGACGTGGTGCTGGTGTCGATCGGCCGCCGGCCCTATGTCGAGGGCCTCGGCCTCGACAAGGCGGGCGTGAAGCTCGACGAGCGCGGTCGCGTTGCCGTCGATGATCATTTCCAGACCAATGTCCCCGGCATCTATGCGATCGGCGACGTCATCGTCGGCCCGATGCTTGCCCACAAGGCGGAAGAAGAAGGCGTTGCCCTGGCCGAGCAGTTGGCCGGACAGAAGGGCCATGTCAATTACGACACCTGCCCATCGATCGTCTATACCAGCCCGGAACTCGCTTCCGTCGGCAAGACCGAGGAAGAGCTGAAGGCCGCCGGCATCGCCTACACGGTCGGCAAGTTCCCCTTCATGGTGAACTCGCGTGCCAAGGCGGCGGGCGATGCGGACGGCACGGTGAAGCTCCTGGCCGATGCCAAGACCGACCGCCTTCTCGGCGCCCATATCCTTGGCCCCCAGGCCGGCACGCTGATCCATGAATGCGTGATGGCGATGGAATTCCACGGCTCGTCCGAGGACGTCGCCCGCGCCTTCCACGGTCACCCGACGCATAATGAAGCGATCAAGGAAGCGGCCATGGCCGTGACCATGAAGCCGATCCATATGTAAGCGCTAACCCTGGGGCGTCAGCCGGCGCGCAGATAGCGCTTCAGGAAGGCGCCCCAGATGGTCAGCGACTTGCCGTCGGACTTTCGCAGTGCCGGGCCGTAATCGATATTCCAGCACCAGCCGGTGTAAGAGAGCGCAAGCTCGTCCATGAGCGCGGCGAAGGGTTCCCCAAAGCCCTTCGGGGTTCCCGCCCAATGCTCCTTCGAGCCCGGCTCGAAGCCCCACTCGGTCACGACGATCGGCTTCGCGGCAGCCAATGCCGCCGCCGCCTCGCCATAGGCACGGAAATCCGCGCTGGGATAGACGTGCCAGACATAGGCCGTGTTGGCGTCGGGGAGCGGATAGTCGGCGATGCCGGCCAGGTCGAAGGCCCATTGCGATCCCGCCGCCAGGATGATGTTGCGATTACCCTGCCCGCGGATGAGATGGGTGAGCTGCTGCCAGGTGCTGGCCAGCTGCCGCCAGCGCTCGCCGCCACCCTTCATGTCCTCGTCCGCTTTCGAGACGGGCTCGTTCCACAATTCGAACAGGATACCGTCATCCTTGAAAGTGGCGGCAACGGCGCGCCAGAAATCGACCGCCAGCGACAGGCGCGTGTCGTACCAATCGGTGGTCGTGCTGTCCGATGCCACGAAGACATTCTGCCGGTAGCCGTCCGGCCAGCCGATGGCATGATAATCGATGATGACATAGAGCCCGGCGTCACGCGCCCATTCGACATGCTGCGTCAGCCGCGAGAGCGCGCCCACCGCATCGTCGCGCCAGAAGCCCGGATGAATCGAAAGGCGCACAATGTTGGCGCCCCAGTCCCGCGCAATCTCAGGATAGGGGTTCTCGTCGGCCGGCAGATCGCCGACATCGCCCATGGCAACGCCCTTGAGCCGTACGGGCTTGCCGCCTTCGACGAAGAGATTTCCACGCACGTCCAGCGCCATGGCGCTGCCCGTAAATGCCGGCGCTGCCAGCAGGATCAGGATCGAGATCAGCCGTATGATCTGCCGCATCGATTGCCGCCTCCGGTACTGTCGCCGGGATCCGAGAGTCAGGTCGCCGCTTCCATTTCTTCCGGGTCACGCGGCAGGACGAGGGTCGCCAGCATGCCGCCTTGTGGAAGCCGCTCCAGGGTGAGGCTTCCGCCGAGCCGCTCGGCGATTCGCCGCGACAGCGGCAGGCCGATGCCGAAACCATCCTGAAACTGTGTCAGAATCTGTTGTCTTTGTCCAAACGGCACGAAGATCCCCGGCAGATCCTCCGCTGCAACGCCGGGCCCATCGTCCCGCACTGTGAAGACCGCGCGCATCTCGTCGGCGAGCCGGCCACCCAGCCAGACGTGCCCACCCGGCTTGTTGTAGCGGATGGCATTGTCGGTGAGATTGCGCAGAACCTGGCGCAGATACTTGGCGTCGGCCTTGAGATAGGCGAAATCCACCGGGACCTCTTCCACCTCGATCGTGATTCCGGCCAGGCTGGCGGCATCCGCCGCCTCGAGCGCCACGGTACGTAGTATCTGCTGTGGGCTTTGCAGATCGGGATGCAGTGCCAGCCGGCCGCCATCCACACGGATATAATCGAGGATGTTGTCAATTCCCTTGAGGAGCTTCCGGCCCGCGTCCAGAATATCCGCGGCGAAGCGCGCATAGCGCTTGTCGCCGATCGGCCCCAGCTTCTCCGCTTCGATCATCTCGGAAAAGCCGATGATGGCGTTGAGCGGTGTCTTCAAATGGTGGCTGACCGATGTGAGGAGGCGGGTCTTGGCATCCGCAGCGGCGCTCAGTGAAGCCATCTGCGAGGCCATCTTGATTGCCTTCTGATGCGCGCGTTCCAGATCGCGCGCGCCCAGGATGATCACCAGCATCAGCCCGGCATAGCCCGCACCAACCGTGATGACGGTCAGAACCGTTTCCAGGATGACGGCATTGCGGAAGCTGCGCTCGCGCTCGGTCACGTCGCTGTAGATTTCGAACAATCCCAGGAAGTCGCGCCGGGTCGTATCGTTGAAGATCGGCACATAGCTCGCCACCACATAACGGTCCTCGCTCAACCCGTTGAGTGTTGTCATGTTGGGGCGGAAGGTCATGTCGCTGCTTGTCACCTTATCCTTGAAGGCTCGATCAAAGGCTTCGTCCTCGGCGTCACCCTCTTCGCCCTCCTCGGCCGCGTCCGTCGAGTAGATGAGATTGCCGTCCCGGTCGAACAGCTTGACCTTGAGCAGCTTCGAATATTGCGCCAGTTCGGCAAAAGCATTGTCCAGCGTAGCCTGAATGCCGCGCCCGCCAATGGGGTCTGGTACATGATCGTGACTGAGCAGCAGCGAATGAACGCGGTCGCGCACCAGGAGCGCCAGACTGTGCGCCAGGCTCTCATTGTAGATTTCGGCGGTGCGGCGGATATCCTCGCTCTGCTGGTGATAGCGCACGGGTGCGACCAGCAGCGCCGACAACAGCATGGCGACCGCGCCGAAGATGGCGACGCGGCGAACGAAGCGCAGGCTTTGCGGGCGGACGTGCGGCAAGGTTCTTCTCCCACCGAACGTTACGACAGGGTCGTTAAGGACTGGTTATCCCTACGGGTGGCGCGGCTTAAACGCCGCCGCCGAGATCGAGAGACATCCAGTCGAGATCGGCAACGGGCTTGCCACCAATGGCGAGATAGAAATCCTTGGCGAGTTGATTGGGACGATATACCGACCACAGCAATTGCCGGGCGCCGCCGGCGCGCGCGGCTTCCGCAGCTGCTGCCATCAAGGCCCGGCCGGCACCCGACCGACGGGCGCTGGCGCGGACCCAGAGGTCGATGACGATCACGATGCGGATTCCCTGATCGACATCGTAATTGGGCGCCATCAGCAGATAGCCCAATGCTTCGCCATCCTTCTCGGCGATGAAGCCGCGAAAGGCGGGATTCGGTCCGAACCCGTCCGCCAGATATCGCTCAGCCGTGAAATTGTGCCGCCAGCTGTCGCCGAGTGCGGTGAGATAGGCGCCGAATTCCAGCACCATCTCCTGCACGATATCGACATCCGCCGCGGTCAGCGCGCGGGTTATTGTCATTGTGCCGCGATCCCCTCGATCTTCGCCGGCCCGGCGCCCCAGCGCGCCGCATGGCCCTTGCCCGCGAAGATATCATGCGCCAGCAAATCGACATCATTCTGCCAGGCGGCGACGGCGTCGCAAGGCGGTGTCGCGCTGCCGCCCTGGCAGAGGAACGGCTTGCCTGCCTGATCAAGACCGACCACTTCACCGGGAAGGGGCCGCAGCGTCAGGCCCTGCGGCGGGGCCGCAAGATCGGTGATCGACTTCGCCTCGAGCCCCGCAAGACCCAAGAGCAGGGAGGGCAAGCGATACATGGGCAGCGAGCCCAATCGCAGCGGGCCGTTGCGCCCATCAATGACGATGAGCGGCGTCTGCGTGCTGCGCGCTTGAACCTCGGGCGAGGCGGCATCATCGGCGGCACCGAGGAAGCCCGATTCGGCATAGCCGGCAAGGTTCTGCCCCAGCAGCGGCAGGTGGTCGCCGAAGACCACGATGACCGAATCCGGGTCCTCGCGTCGCCAGCGTTCGATCGCATCCATCATGTCGCGCGACTTCCAATGCACCACGCTGATGTAGCGCTTCACCTCGTCGATCTTGCTCTCCGTTTCGGCGATGAGCGGCCGCTTCTCATCGACATCGTAGAGCCAATGTCCGTAATAGGTGACGGTGTAATCGAAGACGGGACGCGCATCGCCGCCCACCTTCAGCTTCTCGGCCACCTGCCGGTGAAGCGAGGCGTCGGAGAGGAAGATCGAGGTCATGTCGTCGAGCGCGAAATCGCCGACCGACCAGAAAGTCTCGAAGCCGAGCCGATCATAACTTGCCTGGCGATTCCAGAAGCCCGGCGTATTGGGATGGCTGGCGACGGCGCGGTAGCCGGCGCGTGCCAGAAGGCGCGGCAGGCAGGGGAGATCGTCATTCATCGGCTGCTCGAAACGCACCGCCCCTTGCGCCAGCGGGAACCCGCACAGCACTTCGAACTCCGCATTGGCGGTCTGTCCGCCGAAGGCAGGCGACATGGACGTCGAGTGGCCGGCCTGGCGCCAGAGTTCCAGAAAGCGCCGATCGAGGGGCGATTCAGCAAGACCCGCCGCCGTGAGCGGTGATGGATCCCAGAAGCTTTCCTCAAGCACCATGTGGATGTTGCGGCGGCGGCCCTGCACCGGGCCGATCTCCGCGCTGGCGCGGCGCCGCTCGATCGCCGCCGAGACTTCGCCCGCCTTCGGCGCCGGGGTGGCGAGTGCCGCCGTCCGGACAAGTTCCTGCAGCATGTGCACGGTACCGCCGCGCCACACATAATTCTCGCGCTGGTCCCAGGGCTTGTCGCCCCAGACATGGTCCATCCAGCCGACGACACCGATCGAACCGGCACCGGCGCTGAGGAAGAGGCCGGCAGCGCTCAGCAGCACGGCGCGGCGCAGGCGGCCCTGGAATTTAAGATTGCCGAAGAAGAGGCCGAGGATGAGGAGGCAGGGAATCCCCGCCAGCAGCCAGCCGAGCGGCCCCATCAGGCGGATGAAGGCATCGAGGCTGTAGATATCCTCCGGCATCAGCGGCCGGCCGGTGATGGCGTTCTTCGCTACGCTGCCGACATAGAGCGTCGCCACCAGCAGGCCCTGCAGCGCAAGGAACAGGCTCGTGCGCCGCGACAGGGCGAAGAGAAGAAACGAGAGCAGCAGAAGGGCCGCGAAATCCGCCGGCACGCGCTTGACGACGATGGCGACATTGAAGAACGCGGCCGAGACCAGATAGGCAAAAGCGTAATAGAGCGCCGTCGACAGGACCGGGACGATCCAGGGGTGACGGCGCAGGATCGCGGTCATTTCAGACTGGCTGCGACCGGGTGCCGGTGCCGCTCCAGAAGATTGAGGGCGTGGCCCTCGCCGTCGAAGATATCGCGCGCCACCAGCTTCACGTCATCGAGCCAGTCGGCGACGCGGCCGCAATCCGCGCTCTTGTCACCCGGGTTGCACAGGAAGGCCCTGGCCCGCGCGTCATAGCCGATGATCGTGTCAGGCACTGGTCGGATGGTGAGATCCTCGGGCGGCGGCACCAGCGCGCCGATATTGGGCAGATCGAGGCCGAGGCTCTCCAGCACGATCTGGTTCAACCGGTAGAGCGGCTGGCTGCCGAGCTTCTGGGGACCTCTCTCGCCATCGATGACGATGAGCGGCGTCGTGCGCGAGCGCGCATACATGTCGGCCGGGAAATCGCCCCAGCCGCCCTTGAAGAAGCCGTTGTTCTTATACTCACCCCAATTGTAGCCGAGATTGGGCAGGTGATCGCCGAAGGCGATGATGAGCGATGTCGGATCCTCGCGGCGCAGGCGCTCGATCTCGTCCATGAGCTCGATCGATTTGTAATGCATCGCCGTCGCGTACTGGCCGAGCTCGGTCTGCTCGGGATTGACGGGAACGATGGCCGGCCGCTCCGGCACCATGTCATAGGTCCAATGGCCATAGAGGGTGACGATGAAGTCGAGCACCGGGCGCTTGTCGGAAGCCTGCTCGGCCTTGAGCTTCTCGGCGATCTGGCGATAGAGCGAGCGGTCGGAGAGCATCCAGACGATCATCTCGTCCATGGTTAAATCCGCCTTCGACCAGAAGGTCTCGAAGCCCAGGCGCCGGTAGGCGTTGATGCGGTTCCAGAAGCCGGGCGCGTTGGGGTGCGAGGCCACCGTGCGGTAGCCCGCCTCGTTAAGAAGGGCGGGGAGGCAGGGCGCGCTGTTGAAGCCCTGCTCGAACTTCACCGCCCAGCTGTCGATCGGGAAGCCGCACAGGACCTCGAACTCGGCATTGGCGGTGCCGCCGCTGAAGGTCGGCGACATGGCGGTGGTGCGCCCGGTCTCGTCCCAAAGCTTGGTGAAGCGCGGGTCGAGCAGCGGCTCGCCGGTCAGGGTCGGGTGATCCTTCGGCAGCAGCGGCGTCGGATCCCAAAAGCTTTCCAGCAAGATGATGTGCACGTTGCGCTGGGGAGCGGCCGTGAGCGAGACCGGCCGGACCGCCGGATTCGCATTGCCGAAGAGCCGCGCTTCGCCCGCTTCGGCATCGATGCGGTCGAGGGCCGCCGCCACTTCCGCCTCGCTCGGCGCGGGCTTGCGGGTGGCAAAGGCGCGCAAGGTTTCGTGGAGGATATGGA
>CAZUAL010000161.1:0-8920 GCA_964618305.1 uncultured Dongia sp.
CTCAACGAGAGCCTGCTCGCGACCGGCATCCCGTTCCGCGGTCACGGCAATATCGAGCGCTTCCAGGGCCAGATCGAGAAGGCGATGCGCGAGACGGCGGGGGTCCGCCGCTTCGGTGCCGCAGCCCTCGACCTCGCCTATGTCGCCTGCGGCCGCTACGAAGGCTTCTGGGAGGAGTTCCTCTCCCCCTGGGACATTGCCGCGGGCCTTCTCCTGGTCAAGGAGGCGGGCGGCTATGTGAGCGACTTCAAGGGCAAGCCGGTGGTCCTCGCCAAGGGCGAGATTCTGGCCACCAACAACACGCTCCACGCCCCGATTCAGAACCTCATCAGCCACTAATTTCGGCCCAGCGCCGCCGAGTCACGCGCGTCCTGCTCCTAACTTCTTGGCCCGCAAGCTGAAAGTGCCGGTTGTAGGGACAAAATCTGATCGGCTATATTCCTCGCCAAATTCACCCCATTTTTCGAGCGTGGCAGGCACAGATGAGCAAGAACGCACCTTCGGGTATCCAGCGCCTTCTTTTGGCCGGCATCGCGGCGGCCGGTTGTCTTTACCTGGCGCCCGCGGCACTCGCTCAGCAGGCCTATTACTTGCCGCAGGCCGCCGGATCGTCGGTGACGGTCAATTACGGCGCCTTGAGCCCCTACGGCGTTGCCGCCTCGCCGGCCCTGCCCGGCGGCTTCCAGCCCTATGGCTATGCCCAGCCCACCAAGCTGAGTTCCAAGCCCAAGTCGGTGTTCACGCCCTATGGTGCGCCGGCCCCGGTTGCCGGTTACGCCGTCCCGGCTTATGGCTATGCCCCGAGCGGTTATGCCTCCACCGGCTATGCGGCGGCGCCGACGGTTGCCCCCTTTGTGGCGCCCTATGCCAACCCGGCCTTTGCGCCGGGCGGCCGCGCCGGCCTGCCGATCAGCACGCCGACCTCGAACGGCTATCCGCAGAGCTACCTGAACGTTCCGGGCGCGCAGAAGATGGTCGACGCCCAGCCCACCAAGAAAAAGAAGAAGAAGAAAGCGGCGGCCCCCGCCGCGCCGGCCTCGACGCCGACTGCGACCGAGGAAGCCGCGGCCGCCAAGGTCGCCGCCGCCGAAGCGGTCATCGAATCGGCACCAGCCGCAACACCGGCCCCGGCCGCCGAGCCGGTCGCCGCCGCCGCCCCCGAACCTTCGCCGACACCGCCCCCGGCACCGACGCCCCCGGCTGAACCCGAAGCCGTGCCGGCCAGCGTGCCGTCGCCGGCCCAGAATGCACCTGCCGCCGCCACGTCGGTTGCCGCGACCGAACAGCCTGCCGCCAGCAACGAAACGGCGACCGCCCCGGCCGAGCAGCCGGCCGCTGCGGCCGAACAGACCGCCAGCGCCGAAGCACCGGCCGAAACAGCCCCCAGCACGGGCGCCACGGCGGCACTGCCATCCGGCGGCGTGCGTATCGTCTTCGAGCCCAGCAGCGATGACCTGCCCCAGGGTGCGACGGGCGATCTCGACGCGCTGGCCCAGAAGATGACCGACGACCAGAACATGAAGGTCCAGGTCCTCTCCTACAGCAGCGGCACGCCGGACGCCGAAAGCCAGGCGCGGCGCAAGTCGCTCGCCCGCGGCCTGGAGGTGCGTAAGTACCTCATCGGCAAGGGCGTGCGCTCGAACCGCATCGATGTCCGCGCGCTTGGCACCAAGTCCGAAGGCGATCCGGCTGACCGCGTCGATATCGTGCCCTCGGCCGGCTGATGCCCCCGCGTTGAGCGGCCACGACTTAGCTTTAGCGACCACCGGAAGGGGGCCTGAATGAGCCGCCCAGTCATGAATCTGCTGGCGATGCTGATCGGCCTCCTGGCGGCGATCGCGGTCGCGGTGCTGCTGTGGGATCCGATCTCGGTCGCCTTCGGGCACAATCCCTATCTCAACACCGGCATCCTCACCGTCCTGCTATTCGGTATCGTCTTCACGATCTGGCAGGTGGTGCGCCTCTACAGCGACATCGCCTGGATCGAGGATTTCCGCACCGGCGGTTTCGCGCAGAGCTACAACCATCCGCGCCTCCTGGCACCGCTCGCGGCGATGCTCAAGGACAAGACCGGGCGCCTCAGCCTCAATGCCAGTTCGCTCCGCACCATCCTCGACGGCGTGCAATCGCGCCTCGACGACAGCCGCGAACTCACCCGCTATCTGACCTCCCTGCTGATCTTCCTGGGCCTCCTCGGCACCTTCTGGGGGCTCCTCGGGACGGTGAAGGGCGTGGCCGACGCCATTGCCAATTTGCAGGTCTCCGGCGGGCAGGATGCGGCGGTGATGTTCGACACGCTGAAGCAGAGCCTCGCCAAGCCGCTCTCCGGCATGGGAATCGCCTTTTCCTCCTCGCTCTTCGGTCTTGCCGGCTCGCTCATCATCGGCTTTCTGGAACTCCAGGCCAGCCAGGCGCAGAACCGCTTCTTCAACGAGCTTGAGGATTGGCTTTCCGGCCAGACGCGCCTGACGGCCGGTGGGTCGGGCGCCTTCGCCGATGTGGGTGATCAACCCATCCCGGCCTACATCCAGGCGCTCCTCGAGCAGAATGCCGAGAGCATCAACGAATTGCAGCGCGTCCTGCAGCGCGGCGAGGATCGTAGCGGAACCTCCGCTTCCGGCTTCAAGCAGCTCGCCGACCAGCTGGCGGCGCTCAACGACCAGATCCGCGCGCAGCAGCAGGTGACCGCGCGCCTTGCCGAGCTTGCCGCCGCCGGTTCCTTCGGCATCGATTCCAACAGCCGCAATCATTTGCGGAATCTCGACGCGCACCTGACGCGCCTGGCCGAAGAGTTGGCGCAAGGGCGCAACCAGTCGGTCCAGGATATCCGTGCCGAGATCAAGCTGCTGGCCAGAACCATCGCCGTCGCCGCCGGCACGGAGCGCTAAGCCATGGCCGCCGCCGGTCGCCGCCGCCAGCGCCCGATGGAGGCATGGCCGGGCTATGTCGACGTGCTGTCGACCCTGCTCATGGTCATCGTCTTCGTGCTGATGGTGTTCGTCACCGCGCAGATGTTCCTCTCCCAGGCTCTTTCCGGCAAGGATGATGCGCTCGCCAAGCTCAGCGCCCAGATCTCCGAGATGGCCGACATGCTGGCGATGGAAAAGAAGAGCGCCGAGGATTTGAAGGCACAGCTCTCCCAGATGTCGATCGAGCTCTCCAGCTCGACAGCCGAGCGCGACGAACTCAAGAACCAGCTCAATGTTGTGATCGGCGAGCGCGATTCCGCCAACAAGCGCGCGGCCGTCAGCGAGGACCAGGCCAAGAAGCTTGCCGACGCCTATCAGACCATCGACGCCGACCGCCAGCGCATCACCGCCCTGCTCTCGGACATCGCCGCCCTCGAAAGCCTCAAGAACGATCTGCAGCAGAAGGTCCTGGGCTTCGACGAGGAGAAGAAGAAGATCACCGACGAAGCGCAGCTGCAGGTCGAGCTTCTGAATAAGCAGATGCTGGCCCTGCGCGAGGAATTGTCGCGCATCTCGGAGGCGCTCGACGCCTCGGAGAAGAAGGCCAAGGACCAGGAAGTGCAGATCGTCGATCTCGGCAACCGGCTCAACGCGGCGCTTGCCTCCAAGGTCGAGGAATTGGCGCGCTACCGCTCGGAATTCTTCGGCCGCCTGCGCGAAGTGCTGGGCGATCGGCAGGATATCCGCATCGTCGGCGACCGCTTCGTCTTCCAGTCGGAAGTGCTGTTCGACAGCGGCTCGGCAATCCTGGGCGATGCCGGCAAGGCGCAGCTCGACGATCTGGCGACAACGCTCATTCTCCTCTCGATGGATATTCCGAAGGATCTCGACTGGGTCTTGCGCATCGACGGCCACACCGACAAGCGCCCCATCGCCACCGCGCAATTCCCCTCGAACTGGGAGCTTTCAACGGCACGCGCCGTGGCGGTCGCCAAGTACCTCATCAGCCGCGGCCTGCCGCCGGACCGCATGGTGACGGCCGGCTATGCCGAGTTCCGCCCGCTCGACCCGGCGGACAATGACGAGGCCTACACCAAGAATCGTCGCATCGAGTTCAAGCTGGATCAGCGATGAGCCGCGTTCCCGGTACCCAAGGCTATGCCGCCGAAGCGGACAAGCTCGCGGTCCAATATGAGAGCTTCACGTTCGAGGAGGCGCATAAGGGCGTCCTCAAGGTGCTGCCGGCATTGGGCAAGGTGCTCGACATCGGCGCCGGCACGGGCCGCGATGCGGCGGGTTTTGCCGCGCGTGGCCATGACGTGCTGGCAGTGGAGCCGACCCCGGAGATGCGCGCGCATGGCGAACGCCTGCACCCGGATCCGCGCATTGAGTGGCTGGACGATGGCTTGCCGGATCTTGCCCGCGTGCGGGCGCGCGGCGAAAGCTTCGACATTGTGATGCTGACCGCCGTCTGGATGCATCTCGACGATGCCGAACGCAAGGCGGCGATGCCTGCCGTCGCATCGCTGGTGGCGCCCGGCGGCCATCTCTCGATCTCGCTGCGCCACGGCCCGGTACCGCCCGGGCGGCGCATGTTCGACGTGCCCGTCGCGGAAACGCTGGCGCTGGCCGCACCCTTCGGCTTCCAAACCGTCTTCGTCCGCGAAGGCACGCGCGACGAACTCAGCCGCGGCGATGTCAGCTGGTCGCGCGTGGTGATGCGCAAGACCTGATCCGGGCAGCACCTCAGCGCGCCGTGACTGCTTTCCGGGCCGGGAGCGACCAGCCGAGATTCATGCCCGCGGCGGCGAGAAGGATGGCGGCGGCACCCAGGATCTGCACGGCATGCAGATGATGCCCGAGCGCCAAGCGGTCGACCAGGATCGCCGCCACTGGATAGATGAAGGACAGCGAGCCGATGAGGTTGGTCGGCAGGCGCTGGATGGCGCTATAGAGCAGGATGTACATGAGCCCGGTATGCACGATGCCGATGGTGGCAAGAAGCGACCAATCATTGGCGCCGGACGGAAGGTCCGACCAGTCGGCGAGCGGCAGGAGCATGGCGACGCCGACGCTCACCTGGATGAGCGCGATGAGATGCGGCGGCGTTCCTTTGAGCTTCTTCGCCGCGACCGCCGCCAGCGCATAGAAGAAGGCGGCGCCGAGCGCCAGCAGGATGCCGCTCAAATAGTCGCGCCCGGCATATCCCACGTCGGGTTTGGCCTGCACGATGAGCAACATGCCGGCAAAGGCGAGGCCGAGCCAGAAGATCTTCGTCCAGGTGATGCGCTCGCCAAACAGCAGCGCGCCGAGACCCACCAGCATGAAGGGCTGCGTGTTGTAGACGGAAGTCGCGATCGCGATCGAGGCATGGGCGTAGGAGGCAAAGAGCAGCAGCCAGTTGAGCACGATGGCGACACCGCCCGCCGCGGCGATGAGCAGCACACGTCCGGTGAGGAGGTCGCGGCGGAGCAGACCCATCGACGCGCAAACGGCGAGCAGCGTTCCGGCACCGAACACGCAGCGCCACAAAACGACATTGATGACCGGTTGTCCGGAGACGACGACCAGCCAGCCGATCGTCCCCGATATCAGCATCGCGGCGCTCATCTCCGCCGTTCCCCGCAACCGCTCCGACATGGCCCACCTCCCCGACAATAGATGCTGGCCGGGAGGATAGGTCGGCCAATCAACGCGTTACATGGATTTTCTTATATCAATTTCGGCTTTTTCCTAATATAGCAAGGCAATGAAGTCACTTTTCCTGTGATGTATGATGCTGGACGATCTCGACCGCAAGCTCATAGCCATCCTCGCCGAGGATGCGCGGATATCGCTCAAGGACCTCGCCGGCCGGGTCGGCCTTTCCTCGCCGAGCGCGTCCGAGCGCTTGAAGCGGCTGGAGGAGCGCGGCGTCATCCGCGCCTTCACGATCGAAATCGATCCGGCCGCCCTCGGCTATCAGCTGCAGGCGATCGTGCGCATCCGCCCGCTGCCGGGCAAGTTGCACATGGTGCAGAAGCTGATCGAGGAGATTCCCGAATTCTCGGAATGCGACAAGGTAACGGGCGACGATTGCTTCGTCGGGCGGCTGCACCTCACCTCGATCGAGCAGCTCGATGCGATCCTCGACCGCATCGCCGACAAGGCGGAAACCAACACGTCGATCGTCAAGGCGCAACCGGTGCGCCGCCGCCTGCCGCCGCCGGTCGAGTAAACGGCCTCAGCCGGCTTCAGCGAGCCGCATTGACGCGCCTTCGATGCGCGCTTCGAGCTCGCGCATGAAGGCCTTGCGGTCGAGGCCCGCTTCGATGGCGGGCAGATATTCGATGGTGATCGTGCCGGGCTTTTTCAAGATCGCCTTCCGGCCCCAGAAGAGGCCGGAATTGAGCGCCACCGGCACCACCGGCACACCCAGCTGCGCATAGAGGGCCGCAATACCCGGCTGGTAGGCGCGGTGATGGCCCGGCGCCACGCGCGTGCCTTCGGGGAAGATCACCACCGGCCGGCCTTCGGCGAAGACCGCCTTGGCGTCGGCCACCATTTTCTTCAAGGCCGCCGCCTTGCCGCTGCGGTCGATGGCGATCATGCCGGCCTTGGCGAGGAACCAGCCAAAGAGCGGGATCAGCAGCAATTCCTTCTTCAGCACGAAGGCCGGATGGTTGAGCCGCCAGGAGAGGAAGAGTGTCTCCCAGGCCGATTGATGCTTGGCGGCGAAGAGCACCGGCTCCTTCGGCAAATTCTCGATGCCGACTTCGCGCACGTCGAGGCCCACGCAGACTTTGAGCAGCCAGAGGGCGACACCGATCCAGAGCTTGGCGGCGGCATGAACGACGTGCGACGGCGCCAAGAGCAGTGGCAGGCAGATGATGTGCATCACCGCCGTCCACAGCAGATAGAGAATGTTGAAGATGAGGGCGCGGATCGCCGTCATGAATGCGAGGCACCCGGCTTCGGCAGCCAGTCCGGCCACCATTCCGGCGATTTCCAGTCGGACGGATCGATATCCGGCAACCAATCCGCCTGACCGCGGATGCCGCCCAGCCACAGCATGCCGTCCTGCAGCAGCCCGCGGCTCCAGGCACCGACGAACTTGTGGTATTCGCCCGCGAGCAGGATAAGGATTCCAGGCTTCACGAACCACCAATTGTCCTGCACTTCCTTCGGGAAGACCGGGTGTGGGATGAGGGTGATCGCCGGCAGTGTGCGGTGGAATTCAAGCTGGCTGCGCTTCATGTGATAGTTGGCGGTGACGAGGCGCACCGAGGTCACATTGTTGGAATGAACCCAGCTTGCCGTCTCGACCGCGTTGCCGACCGTATTGCCGGCCTCGTAGCCGAGCGTCACGCAGCAGGCGAGCTTCTCGGCCGAGGGCACGACGCTCTTGTCCCTGCTCATGCCGTCGATCACCTGTTGCAGCGTCACGCCCTGCGCAACGCCGGTGACGAGAAGGCGCGGCGCCAAGCCTTCATCGAGCAGGCGGAAACCTTCGGCAAGCCGGTCGCCGCCGCCGGTCAGCACGACGATGGCATCGGTCTTGGTGGTGGCATCACCGACACTGCGCGGGATGAAGCCAATGAAGCCCATGAAGCCCACCAGCCAAACGAAAGCCGCCAGCAGAATGAGGTGGACGAGCTTGCGGCCCAGCCCCTCGCGCTGTGCGTGTGGATCGCGGAAATTGATGCGGTTGACCCCCATGGCGCGCCCTATCTAGCAGGTTCAGAGGAACCGCGCCAGCGACCGCAAAACGGTCCAGCGGGCGGTCACCATGGCGATGAAGGCGGTCGCGAGCGGCAGCAGGGCGAGGACACCCCATTGCCATGGCAGGAGATGGAGATCGAGGGTGAGGCCAACGGCATTCTCCTCGCCCATTCCGGCGGCCGATCCGAGGCCGGGGCCGGCGAGGCGCAGCAGATGGTCGGCGCCGATGAGCGTTGCCGCCGCCAGCAGCGTGCCGACGATCCCGCCGACGAGGCCAAGGCGCAGCGACTGCGCCTGGAACTGGTTGGCGATGTAGGCATCCGGCGCGCCGATGAGGTGCACGACCTCAATGACGCCGCGATGAATCGAAAGCCCCGTGCGCGTCACGAAGATGATGGTGATCGCGGTGGCGCCCAGCACAAGCGCCGTCAGCAGCAAGGCGAGCAGCTTCAGCCCGCGCATGAAGCCGAGCGCATCGCCGATCCAGTCGGCATGCGCATCGACCCGGGCGCCCGGCTGCACGGCGGCGAGATCCTGCTGCAACTGGGCGATGTCGATGTCGGCATCCTCGCGCAGGGTCACGGCGATCATGGCGGGAAGGGGGATATCGAGCTCGCTCGCCTCTGGCCCGAGCCAGGGTTCCAGCAGCCGCGCGATCTCGCGGTCATCGAGCAGGGTCGTGCCGGCAACACCCGGCGTTGCGCTCAAGAGATCGATCACCTGATCGAGCACTTCCGAGCGGGCGGCAACACCGACATCGTCGGTGAACGGCACTTCGATCGTCAGGTTGCCGGTTAGCCCGCTCTGCCAGGCGGCGGACAGCCGGTCGACCACCATGGCGCTGCCCACCGCAAGGGCGGCGAGATAGACCATGAAGCCCAGGATCCAGGGCAGGAACTGCGCCGCGGCGTCGCGGTCGAGGGGCAGGTCGGTGCGCAGGCCCAGCATCAGAGGGCACCCGCCGGTTGCGGTTGCGGTTGTGGTTGCGGCACCGGCATCTGCGCCGCCGCCGGATCGAAGACGCGCACCCCGCCTTGCTCCAGCCGCAGCTGGCGGTGCGTGAAGCGGCTCACCAGCGCATCATTATGCGTCGCCACGACGACCGTGGTGCCGAGCTTGTTCAGTTCCTCGAAGAGATACATGAGCCGGAGGCCGATCACGTCGTCGACATTGCCGGTGGGCTCGTCGGCGAGCAGCAGGTTCGGCCGGGCGATGACGGCGCGCGCGATGGCGACGCGCTGCTGCTGGCCGCCCGAAAGCGTCGCCGGCAGGGCGTTGAGCTGATCGGCAAGGCCCACCCAGCTCAGGAG
>CAZUAL010000162.1:0-8905 GCA_964618305.1 uncultured Dongia sp.
ATGCGATCATCGGCGGCCAGCGCAACACGCGCATCGCCGGCACTTTTGCCCGCCTGCTCAAGCGCGACGGCAAGCCCTGGTATCAGCGCTTTATGCCGCGCGTCTGGGAGCTCATCGCGCATGATATCGAGCATCCGGTGATGGCACCGGTTGCCGCCTGGTACGCGCGCCATCTGCCGCCCGCCGATCGCCAAGCCATTTCCGCCTGAAGGATCAGTCATTTGTCTGCCGAAGATTACAGGATGCCGCATACCGCCATGGTGATGGCGGCTGGTTTCGGGACCCGCCTGCGTCCCTTCACCGAGACGATGCCCAAGGCCTTGGTGCCGGTGCTCGGCGTGCCGATGCTTGATGTCGTGCTCAACCGCCTGGTGGCCGTCGGCGTCAAGCGGGCCGTCATCAACCTGCATCACCTCGGCGACAAGATCCGCGCGCATTTGAAAGACCGGCGCGATATCGAAATCGTCTATTCGGTCGAGGAAGAAATCCTTGAAACGGGCGGCGGCATCGTGAAGGCCCTGCCGCTTCTGGGCGATGATCCGTTCTTCGCGGTGAATGCCAAGATCATCTGGCTCAACGGCAAGACGGATGCGCTCGTCCGCTTGGCGCAGAATTGGGACAATGAACGGATGGACGCGCTGCTCCTTTTGCAGCCGACCGTCTCGGCCGTGGGCTATGACGGCAAGGGCGACTTCACCATGGATCAGCAGGGCCGCGTGCGGCGGCGTTTGGGCTGGCAGGTGGCACCGTTCCTCTATGCCGGCATCCAGATTTGTCATCCGCGGCTGTTCCGCGATTCGCCGAAAGGCGCCTTCTCTACCAATGTCGTCTGGGACCGCGCCATCGAGGAAGACAGGCTCTTCGGCATTCGCCATGACGGCGAGTGGTACCACGTTTCGACCCCGCAGCATTTGCAGGATGTCGAGCGGCATTTGAGCTTCCACGGAATTCGATTCTAAGCCAATCTCTCTCACCGGAACGGGTGAGGGCCATGGGGCTTTTCGACCAGCCATCGCATGTCTGCTGTATTCCGACGGGTGTCAGCTTCGTCGATGCGCTGGCGTTCGGGCTCATGCGCGAAACGGCGCACGATCCCTTGAGCCTCAGCGCCATGACTGTTCTGTTGCCCAACAGGCGCGCGTGCCGTGCCGTCCAGGAGGCGTTCTTGCGCCTGGGTGCCAGTGGGGGACGGGCGCTGATGCTGCCGCGCCTGATGCCGCTCGGCGATCTCGACGACAGCGACCTGGGCCTGCAGGGAATAGCGCTCGACCTGTCGCTTGGCGAAGGCATTGCCGATCCGCTGCCGCCCGCCATATCCGGCACGCGGCGTCATCTCATCCTCGCCCGGCTGGTGCAGAAGGCGGCGGCCGTCACGCTGCCCGCCGCCGGTGACATGAGCTTCGACCAAGCGGCGCGCCTCGCCGGGGAACTGGCGCGGCTCATCGATCAGATCGAGACCGAAAGGCTGGACTTCTCTGCCATCGAGGGCCTGGTGCCGCTGGGATCGGAACTGGCCAAGCACTGGCAGCTCACGGTCGACTTCCTGAAGATTCTGATGGAGAACTGGCCGGCGATCCTGAAGGCCGAGGGTGCGGTCGACGCGGCACGCCGCCGCAACCTGCTGCTCGAACGCCAGGCGCGGGTATGGCGCGAACGGCCGCCCGCCCATCCCGTGATCGCCGCCGGGTCGACGGGTTCGATACCGGCAAGTGCAGACCTCATCGCCGCGATCGCCACATTGCCACAGGGTCTCGTCGTGCTGCCGGGGCTCGATGCGCAGGCGGACAAGGCATTGTGGAAACTCATCGCCGACGATCCGGCGCATCCCCAATTCGGCCTCGCACAATTGTTGGCGCGGCTCAAGGTTGCGCCGGCCGATGTCTGGACCTGGCCGCATGCTCTCCCGGATGGGCCGCAGCGGCCGGCGCCGCCATCCCGTGTCCGTATCGTCGGGGCGGCGCTGATGCCGGCGGATGCGACGGCCCAGTGGCCGGAGATCGCTGAAAAGCTGAAGCCGATTGCGGATCTCGCCTGGCGCGACGTGCAGCGGGTCGATTGCCGGACGGAGCAGGAGGAAGCCGGCATCATCGCCCTGCGCCTGCGCGAGGCGGTGGCGCAGCCAGCGCCATACCGCGCCGCGCTGGTAACACCGGATCGTGGGCTCGCGCGCCGTGTCGCCGCCGAGCTTCGCCGCTGGGGCATCGTGATTGACGATTCAGCCGGCGCGCCGCTTGCCATGACCGGGCCCGGCCTTTTCTTCCGGTTGCTGGCTGAGTCCTTGTCGGAAGATCTGGCGCCGGTTCCGCTGCTCGCTCTCCTGAAGCATCCGCTCGCTGCCGGCGCGATGCCTCTGGTGGAGTTTCAGCAGCTAGTGCGGTTGCTGGAACGTGAAATCCTGCGTGGGCCTCGCCCCGGGCCGGGGCTGGCGGGACTCAAGTCCGCGTTGAGCGCGGCGGATCTTCCCAAAGGTCCGGTGCGGCGCGATCTTGAAACCTTGCTTGGCCGCTTGGAAATGATGCTGGCGCCGCTCGGCGACTGGCGGGCGCCGCTGGCTCTGGGCGATCGCTTGCGCCTGCATGTCAATCTTGCCTTGGCGCTGGCGGCGCGGCCGGAAGGACCCGGCGGGCAATTCCTGTGGGATGGCGAGGTGGGCGAGGCGCTCGCTACCTTCATCGCCGATCTCGCGCAGGCGGCGACGGATGTCGATGGTTTGGCGGCGGATACCTATGCCGCGCTGATTGCCGAGCTGATGCAGTCAGTCGACGTGCGGCCGCGTTACGGCCTGCATCCGCGCCTTTTCATCTGGGGACCGCTCGAAGCGCGCTTGCAGCAGGTCGATCTGATGATCCTGGGTGGCCTCAACGAAGGCATTTGGCCGGGGGATGTCGCAGTCGATCCGTGGCTCAGCCGGCCGATGCGGAAAAAGTTCGGCCTGCCGGCGCTGGAGCGCAAGATCGGCCTCGCCGCCCATGACTTCCAGCAGGCGCTCGGCGCGCCGCAGGTGCTGATGGCGCGGGCGCAGCGTGTCGGCGGCAAGCCCAGCGTGCCGTCGCGCTGGCTGTTGCGTCTGGATGCCTTTCTGCGCGCGCTCGGCCTCAACGAACCGGCGGAAGCGCCGGGTCAATACCGGGGCTGGCAGGCGCGGCTGGACCGCCCAGAATTGATCGCGGCACTTGGCCGGCCGGAACCGAGGCCGGGTGCTGCCTTCCGGCCGAAAGAACTGCCGGTCACCGATATCGAAAAATGGATGCGCGATCCTTACGCGCTCTATGCACGGCGCATCCTGCGCTTGAGGAAACTGGATCCGCTCGACCAGGATGCGGGTGCTGCCGATCTCGGCACGCTCTTCCACGCAATTCTCGATCGCTTCCTCAAGGAGACGTGCCTGCCGCTCCCGCCGGATGCCGAGGCGGGGCTCCTTGCCATCGGCGAGCGTGAATTCGCGCAGCATATGGCACGGCCCGCTGTCTGGGCTTTCTGGTGGCCGCGCTTCCGGCAGATGGCCGCCTGGTTTGTCGGGGAATTGCGCGCGCGTGAAACCGACCTTGCCAGGATCGTCACGGAGAGCAGCGGCAACTTCACGCTGAACAACGTTTCGCCACCCTTCAAAGTGACGGCGAAAGCGGACCGGCTCGATATTCATGCCGATGGCAGCCTGACGATCATCGATTACAAGACCGGCAAGCCACCGTCGCCGATGGATGTGGCTCTGGGCTTTTCGCCGCAATTGCCTCTCGAAGCGGCGATCGCCGCGCATGGCGGCTTCGGCGACGTGCCGCCGAGCAAGGTCGCAGGCCTCGAATTCTGGCATCTCAAGGGCGGCCGGGAAGGTGCCGCGATCGTGCCGGTGCGGGATCCCGAAACCCGGGCGCCGGTCGACGCGATGGCATTGGCCGCAGAGGCGCTGGATGGCCTCAAGGATCTGGTCACCCATTTCAGCACGGACGATGCGCCTTACATCGCCTCTCCACGTGACGGCTTCGCCTTGGCCTATAACGATTATGAACATCTGGCGCGCTATGCCGAATGGTCGGGCGAGGGGGACGAATGAGTATCGCTCTGACGCCGACCGAGCTTGCCACACTCGACCAGCGTCGTGCGGCCGATCCGCGCCTCTCCGTCTGGGTCTCCGCGTCGGCCGGGTCAGGCAAGACCAAGGTTTTGCGCGACCGCGTCTTGCGCCTGCTGCTGGACGGCGCACGGCCTGAACGGATCCTCTGTCTCACCTTCACCAAGGCGGGTGCTGCGGAAATGTCGAACCGCGTCGCCACGACGCTGGCGGAATGGGCGTCGATGCCGCGCGGCGACCTCATGCGTCAGCTTGCCGAGCTTCTGGGCGAAGATCCGCTTGAGGAGGTTGAAAAGAAGGCGCGCGGCCTTTTCGCCAAGGTGCTCGATGCGCCCGGCGGCATGCGGATTGAAACCATTCACGCCTTTTGCCAATCCCTGCTGCGGCGCTTCCCGCTCGAGGCCGGCATCACGCCGCACTTCCGACTGATCGAGGAACGCGACGCAGACACGCTGCTGTTCGAGGCGCGTGAAGACATGCTGGGCGCCGCGCGGGACGGCGGGGACGGCGCACTTGCGGCGGCGCTAGCACACCTGGCCGAACGTGCTGGGGAATTCACGAGCGACCGGGTGCTCGGCGATCTGCTGATGGCGCGGGGCCGGATGCTTGCTCTCCGGCAGCGCATGGGTGGAATTGCGGCGTATCGCACCGCCCTGGCGCGCCTGCTTGAAATCGATCCGGCCGATACGCGCGCGGGGATTCTCGCGCAGGCCGTCGATGAGAAGTTCCTTGCCAATCCGACGGCGTTGCGCTCGGCCATCGCGGCCCTTCAAGCCGGCGGGAAGTCCGATGTCGATCGCGCCGCGCTCCTGGCGGCATGGCTCGCGGCATCCGGCGAGGAACGCGTGGCGACATTCGATACCTATCTCAAGGTGTTCTTCACCGAGAAGGGCGAGTGGCGCGCGCGGCTGGCAACCAAGGATGCCATTGCCGCGATGCCGGACATTGTTGAAGTCCTGAAGAACGAAGGCGCGCGGCTCCTCAAGATCATCGAGCGGTTGAATGGTGTCGAAATTCTGGCGGATTCGACGGCGCTGCTGACCCTGGGTTTCGAACTCCTCAAGCGGTACGATCATCTGAAGTCCGTCACCGCGGCGCTCGATTTCGACGATCTCATCCTAGCGACCCGCGATCTCCTCAGCCGCAGCGGCATCGCCCCATGGGTTCTCTACAAGCTTGACGGCGGCATCGATCACATCCTCATCGACGAGGGCCAGGATACGAGCCCGGAGCAATGGCAGATATTGAAGTCGATCGCCGAGGAACTGACGTCGGGCCGTGGTGCCGAGCGGCGCGGCGAGGGGGGCGACAAGCCACGCTCGATTTTTGCCGTCGGCGATTTCAAGCAATCCATCTTCAGCTTCCAGGGAGCGGAGCCACGCGCCTTTCTCGACACTCGTGACTATTTCGCGGCTTCCCTGGATCAATCGCACAGCAATGGCGATGCGCGCACGCCCTTCGTCAATGTCGATCTCAATGTCTCCTTCCGCTCCAGCCCGGCCGTGCTGTCGCTGGTCGACAAGGTATTCGCCGGCCCGGCCAAGGACGGCGTCATCCAACCCGGTGCCGGCGCCATACGTCATTTGGCGGCGCGGTCGGGTGCCGCCGGCCTGGTCGAAGCTTGGCCGGTCGCAATACCCGTCTCGGCGGATCTGCCGCCGGCCTGGGCGCCGCCGATCAAGGTGGATGCCGGGCCGCTCGATCCGATCACGCGGCTTGCCGACGCGATCGCAACCCGCATTGCCGAGATGATCGGCAATGGCGAGATGCTGGCGGCGCGCGACCGGCCGGTGCGGGCCGGCGACTTCCTGGTCCTCGTGCGATCCCGCAACGCCTTCGTGCCAGCCCTGGTGAAGGCACTGAATGCACGCTCGATCGACGTTTCTGGCATCGACCGATTGATGCTGCTCTCGGAACTCGCGGTTCAGGATGTCCTCTCGCTGGTCGACTTCCTGTTGCTGCCGGAAGATGACCTCAATCTGGCGGGCCTGCTCAAATCGCCGCTCGTTGGCCTCAGCGAAACCGATCTCTTCGACCTCTGCGTCGCCCGCGCCCGCGCCAGCCTGTGGGAACACCTCAAGGCGCGCGCCGGAGGACGCCCAAGCTTCAGCGCGGCGCACACCTTCCTGGCCGGTTATCTTGAAGGCGCGCAACGTCTGACACCCTACGAACTCATCGCCGATCTGCTCTCCGCCGGTGGTGGCCGCAAGCGCCTTCATGCGCGTCTTGGGATGCAGGTGGGCGAGGCGCTCGACGAACTGCTCAACCTCGCTCTGGCTTTCGAAGCCAATCACGCGCCCTCGCTGCAAGGGTTCCGCCACTGGCTGGAAGTTTCGGAGGCGGAGGTGAAGCGCGAGCTGAGCGACGATGGCGGCGGGCAGGTGCGCATCATGACCGTGCACGGCTCCAAGGGGCTGCAGGCGCCGATCGTCTTCATCGCCGAACAGCGGCGGCAGAGGCCGTCGCGGCCCGGCCTGTTCTGGCTGGGTGATGACGTCGATATCCCGGTCTGGGTGGCGCGCCGCGAGATCGACGTGGCCGCGACCGGAAAGGCCCGCGCCGCGATCGACCAGCGCGCCCTGGAGGAGGAGAACCGGCTGCTCTATGTGGCGCTGACGCGGGCCGAAGACCGGCTCTATATCTGCGGCTGGCGGGGCGAGAAGAAATCGTCGCAACTGAGCTGGCATGACCATGTCAGCGATGCGCTGACGGAGCTTCTGCAGGATGGCGGCCAGGTCGCGCGGTGCGGGGCCAAGGAATGGAGCGGTGAGGAAGTCGGCTGGGAAGGCGATTGGCTGCGCCTGACCGTGAATCAAAGTGGCGCGGTGGAGACGCACAAGGCGCGCGTCGGCCTGAGCGTCGATCTCGATATCTCCTTCCTGGATTGGGCGCTGATGCCGGCAGCACAGGAACCGGACCCGCCACGGCCGCTCATTCCCTCCCGGCCATCGGGTGAAACGGCGAGTTCCGCCACCGCACTCATCTCGCCACTGGGCGGTGACCAGCATTCCCGTTTTCAGCGCGGTCTGGTCATCCACAAGCTCTTTCAACTGCTGCCGGACATCGCCGAACAGGATCGCCGTGATGCGGCGCGCAGGTGGCTCGGCGACATCAACCGGTCGAGCGGTCTGAAGGCGACGGATGCGGAGCTTGATGCCTTGCTTGCCGAGGTCATGGCCGTGCTGGAGGATGCCCGATTCGCGCCCCTGTTCGGTCCCGGCTCGCGCGCCGAGGTGCCGATCGTGGCCGAGATCACCGATGCCGACGGCCGCAGCCGGGTCGTGAGCGGACAGATCGATCGACTGCTCGTGACGGCGTCGACATGCCACATCGTCGATTTCAAGAGCAATCGGCCGCCAGCCATGCAGCCCGAACATGTCTCGCCGCAATATCTTCGCCAGCTTGCCCTTTATCGCGCTGCGGTCTCTCGAATTTATTCAAGTCACACAATCTCTTGCTACCTTCTTTGGAGCGCCGAGCCGCGCCTGATGGCGATCCCCGAATCCTTGCTGCGGAGCTATGCGTAGCAAGCAGCCCCCGGTCGGATTTGCCGGTCTCGCCTTGACGCTGCCGGTCCCCGTCCATAGATTCGTCACATACGACGCCAACCGAATTAGGCGACGTTCTTGTGGAAAATAGGGGTGCCCGGTTAAGGCGCCTCCGATGAAAGGGAAGATGGGATGGGTACGACCCACGTTAGCGACGCGAGCTTCGACGCCGATGTCCTGAAGTCCACGCAGCCGGTGCTGGTCGACTTCTGGGCGGAATGGTGCGGCCCGTGCAAATCCATTGCACCGGCGCTGGAAGAGATCGCGCAGGAACTGAACGGCAAGCTGAAGGTCGTGAAGGTCGATATCGACCGCAACGCGCAGACGCCCAAGAAGTACGGCATCCGCGGCGTGCCGACCTTGATGCTGTTCAAGGACGGTCAGGTGGCGGCCACGAAGGTCGGCGCCGAGCCGAAGCGTAAGCTCCTGGAATGGGTGAACTCGGTCATCTGACCCGGTCACGCATTCAGGCTTTGAAAAAGCCCCGCCCGGCGCAAGCCGCGGCGGGGTTCTTCATTTTCGCTCTCAATTATTGTCGGCGAGGATCGTTCCGGCGAGGTAGAGCGAACCGCAGATGAGAATACGGCGCGGCTCGTCGCTGCCGCCATGGGAGTCGACGATGGCGCGCAGGGCCGATTCGACCGAATGATAGCCGTGGGCAAGCAGGCCCACCTCGGCGCCGGCGGCGACGCATTCCTCGACTGACAGGCTGGCATGGTCGCCCGGAATAGCCACCGCCGCCATGTCTTCCACATGCGGGGCAAGCTGCTTCAGGAAAGCCACCGGATCCTTGGTGTTGAGCATGCCAAAGATGAGATGGGCGGCCTTGCCGTCCTGCGCGCGCCAATCCTGCAGCATGGCGGCGATGACCTCGCCAGCCTCCGCATTGTGGCCACCGTCGAGCCACAATTCCCAATTGCCGCTCGGCAGCCGTTCGACCAGCGGACCGCTGGTCAGGCGCTGCATGCGTGCGGGCCAGCTGACATTGCGCAGGCCGAGCGCGATATGGGCGTCGTTGATCTTGAACCCATCGAGGATTGCCGTGGCGGCAACGGCGCAGCCCGCATTGCGGAACTGGTGCCGCCCGGCAAGGCCCGGTGCCGGATAGAGCCGCGGCCCCCGCTCGTCGCTGAAGCGGAGCGAGGTCTTGAGTTCGCCGTCGCAACTCCATTCCTTGCCGAAGCGGCGCAGCGGAGCCTGGAGTTCGGCGGCCCTGGCCTCGAACACAGCCATCGCCTCGTCCGGCTGGGGTGAGACGATGGCGGGTCGGTTGCGCTTGAGGATACCG
>CAZUAL010000163.1:0-8891 GCA_964618305.1 uncultured Dongia sp.
CACCTGCTGCATCCCTTCATGCCGTTCATTACGGAAGAACTCTGGCCGCAGCTTGGGACGGCGGGCGTGGGCCTTCTGATCGGGGACGCATGGCCCGACTATTCTGCTTTGCCGCTGGACCTAGAAGCGGGGGCGGATCTGGACTGGGTCATCCGCTTGGTTTCCGAGGTGCGCACCCTGCGGGCGGAAATGAACGTTCCGCCGGCGGCGCAGGTGCAGATCCTGCTGCGCGAAGCGGGCGACCGAACCCAGGCGAGGGTTGTAACCTATAGTGACCTGATCCGACGCTTGGCCCGCATCGACAAGATCGAGTTCTTGGCCGGCGACGGACCAACGGGTGCGGCGCAGATTGTTCTCGATGAGGCCACGATTTTTCTGCCGCTGGCGGGCTTGATCGATGTCGAGAAGGAGCGGGCGCGCCTTAAGAAGGACCTCGACAAGGCCGTCGCGGAAGCTGACAAGATCGAGCGAAAGCTGGGAAATCAGCAGTTTGTCGCCAAAGCAGACCCGGAAGTGGTCGAGGAACAGCGGCAGCGTCTGGCCGAAATCCAGCAGTCGCGCGAAAAACTGGCTTTGGCGCTCGACAGATTGGCCGCGATTTAGGCCGCCCAAACAAGGACTTGCTGAAGGTATCAGGGCCGCCATAATGGCGGTATGCGGCGCTGCAGCCTGATAGGGGGCCTGGCGACCCAGGTCGGTTTGCTCATCGCCCTTCCGGCGACACTTCTTGCTGCGCCTATCGCTCATGCCGGGCTGGTGTTTTCCGATGAGCTTGGCGGCTTCAATCTTGTTTCCGTTAGCGGGCAGGGGACGCTTGAAGATCCCTTTGTCGTCACCGAGGAAGTGAGCGGAGATCGGGAGATCATCCTCACCATCCGCAACTTCAGCCGTGATTTCGGCAACCGTATCGGTTCGCAGCACGTGTCCGCCTTTGCTATGAAGAAAGTTGTCATCAACAAAAGCAATCGGGTGTGGCGTAACTACGAGATGGAGCTAAGGGAGGTGACGACCCGCCATTCTCCTTATGGGGATGGACTGAGCTTTGGGCAGAATTCCTTCATCGGCTCCACTTATGTCGAGAGTGACTTCCCGCGGGTGCAGCGGTTCGATGAGCCTGAGGATACGCTCGGGTTCAGCGGCGCGGACATCACCCCCGGCAGCAAGGCTGAATTCCGTTTCATCATCAGCGACATGTCACCGGTATCGGTGTTCTACTTGATGCAGGTGCCACTCCAGCCCTTGTCGAGCAACCCAACCAATGACAGCCCGCAATGGGCCGCTCTTCCGAAATGACACATATCCCTGACAATTGCATTGCCAGCCTCATTGACAGGCGATTGACGCAATTGCTGGCCTATTGGAATGGGAAGCGCGGAACTGACCAGATGCCCGCAGTCGAAGTGATAGATCCGACGGAGTTCAAATTCGTCCTTGGTTACGTGACGCTTGTAGACGTGACGCCGCCACCGCGGCGCTACTATTTTCGTCTTGACGGTTCGATCCTAGCGTCGCTCTCCGGCATGGACTATACGGGTAAGTACCTGGATCAATTGGGGATGCCTGAATATTGTGATTTCGTTGCGGCCACCTATGACAGGGTCGTAGACAACCAGGCGCCCTACGCCTATCGGAAGAAGGGAGCCTTCGACAAAGCATCGTTTTCTGAAGAGACTCTCATATTGCCGTTGGGGCAGGGTGAGGAAGTGAAACGCCTGATGGTCGCAGTCATCCCGGATCACCGCCCGAACCCAACCAAGAAGGTGCTGATTTGAGAAGGCGTGTGAACGACCTGAGAAACCAGAAGTACCATTCAATCTAGGAAACATGATGTCACTTACGTTCTATTTCGGCTCCGGCTCTCCCTATGCGTGGAAGGTTTGGCTGGCACTTGAACACAAAGCTATTTCGTTCGAGGCGAAACGCCTGAGTTTCGACAGTAATGACACGAAGAAGCCGGAATTTCTCGCCATCAACCCACGCGGTCGGGTTCCGGCAATCCTCGATGATGGCTTCGCGCTTTGGGAATCTTCGGCGATCATCGAATATATCGAGGAACGATATCCCCAACATCCGTTGCTGCCAAAGGGTGTCAAGGAGCGGGCGACTGTGCGGCGCATGGTCAATGAAGCGGACAACTACCTGGCTACAGCCAGCAATGATCTCATCGAGCAGGCGGTCTATCTGACAGCGGCCGAACGCGATCCCGAGAAGTCGGCCGAAACCAGGAAGCAGATGCTGGCGGAACTTGACCGATTAGGCGCAAGCCTCAGCGGTGAATTCCTGGCAGGCGCGCTAGGTCTTGCTGATTATGCTGCCTATCCCTATGTGCGAATGGCACAGCGTGCCGAGGAGAAAGCGCCCGGATTTGGGATAGCGCGAAGTGCGATGCCGGCCGCGGTGCAGTCATGGATGAGCCGTATTGAGAGCTTGCCCTATTATGAGCGGACAGTTCCACCGCATTGGAAAATTTGAAGATGAAGGAACTCTGAATATGCGGGCTGTCGGATTGCTGATTGTTGGGCTCATACTCCTCGCCGTGGTTTGGGCGCTTTCAAGCGTGAATGCGATTCCAACCAAAGAGGAATCCGCCAGGGCGGCCTGGGCGCAGGTTCTCAACCAGTATCAGCGTCGAGCTGACCTGGTGCCAAATCTTGTCGCAACGGTCAAAGGCGTCGCGGATTTCGAAAAATCGACCCTGGAAGCAGTGGTTCAGGCCCGGTCAAAAGTAGGATCGTTGCAGATGTCGGGCGACATTCTGACCAATCCCGATGCCATGCGGGCCTTCGAAGCCAATCAGGCGGTGCTTTCTTCGGCGCTTTCCCGCCTGATGGTCGTCGCAGAGCAATACCCGACTCTCAAGGCGACCTCATCCTTCCAGAGCCTGCAGGCTCAGCTCGAAGGTACTGAGAACAGGATCGCGGTTGCGCGTAAGGACTATATCGACGCGGTCCGCGTCTTTAACACCGAGCTCAAGACCTTCCCCGGCGTGCTTTGGAAGGGTGTCCTCTACGCAGATCGCGCGCCGATGCAGCAGCTTCAAGTAGAACCGGCCAAGCAGGAAGTCCCTGTCGTCGATTTTGGCACCGGCAATACGACCGGGAATTGATCCGATGAGGATGTGGCGTTTCTCTGCAACCGCGTTGGTGGTCGTTGCACTGACGGCGCTGCTCCTTTTTGGACGGATATTCACTGCGTCAGCAGAGATGCCGGCGCTGCCGGCTTTGACCGGTCGGGTGGTCGATGACGCGGGCATTCTTTCGGCGCGTACGGAATCCGAGCTGACGGAAATGCTGACGGCGCGGGAGCAAGCAACCGGCGAGCAGATCGTGGTCGTCACGCTGCGCAGCCTGCAAAGCCGGCCTATTGAAGAATGGGGCCTCAGGCTGGGCCGGGAATGGGGTATTGGTCAAAAGGGCAAGGACAATGGTGTCGTCTTCCTGATCGCGCCCAATGACCGCGAGTTGCGCATTGAAGTCGGCTACGGATTGGAGGGCAACCTGCCGGATGCGACGGCCGACCAGATCATTCGGTACGACGTCATTCCATATTTCAAGCGCGGCGACATGGAAGCCGGGATCCTCATCGGAACGGCAAAGATCATTGCCGCCCTTGCCGGGTCGTATGAAGTACCGGCGGCATCAGAAATTGTGACGTCGGGTGGCAACGTATCTCAACTGAGCGACGTTCTGGTGCCGGTGGGATTCATCGTGGCATTCATCGTCCTCAACATCGTTTTCCGTTTGCGGAGACGATGGAGCCCGTCCCGCAAGCGTTTTGTGTGGTATCTGGCAAGTGGTGGGGCCGGCGGATCGTCAAGCTCCAGTTCCTTTGACAGTTCTTCCGGCGGTAGTAGCTTTTCGGGTGGCGGCGGTTCGTTCGGCGGCGGTGGCGCTAGCGGAAAATGGTAAGAGGCAAGCAGGCATGCTGAAGATTTCCGACAGCGCCAGACAGAACATCGAGGCAGCGATCGCTCGCGCCGAAAAATTGTCTCGAGCGGAGCTGGTGGCGGTTATAGCCGGTCGGGCAGGGGAATATCGGGCGACCGGCTTGACCTTGTCCCTGATCGGCACTTTCGCGATTGGCGTCATCGCCTGGTATTTTCTGCCGTGGTCAAGCACTGGCGAAATCCTGGTGCTTGAATTTGCAGCTTTCCTGCTGCTGTTCGCTTTGCTGGAGCTGAGCCCGCTTGGTGACAGGCTCACTCCCGATTTTATGAAGACGGAGGCCGCTCATCGACTTGCCTGCACCTGCTTTTTGGAGCAGGGCCTCAGCTCGGCGGAAGAACGAAATGCCATCTTGTTCTTCGTCAGTTTGAGCGAACGTCATGTTGAAATCATTGCGGACAAGGCCATTCATCAATTGGTGGGGACGGATAAATGGCAGTCCGTCGTAGACGCACTTGGTAGGAAGATTGGGGCTGGATTGAACGAAGAAGGTTTTGTAACGGCGATCTCGGCTCTCGGGGAAATATTGGCCCAGCACTATCCTGCGGATGGCGAGCGGACAAATATGATCGGCAATCGCCTGATCGTGTTATAGCTCTTCGACGTCAACGCGATTGCGGCCGGCTTTCTTAGCGCGGTAAAGGGCTTGATCGGCGCGGGTAATGAAGTCCTCCAGCGGCTCGCCCCGTCGATAGAGCGATGCGCCAATTGAAACGGTGACGGCTCCATATACCTGCCCCGTGGTGCGATTCTTGAGCGAATGGGCGGCAAGGCCCGTTCGGAACTTGTCGGCGCGCTCGACAGCCTTGTTAAGGGACGTCAACGGAAGCAGCAGCGCGAACTCTTCGCCGCCATAGCGGGCTGCGCTGTCGTTGCCGGTCGCGATCTGTTTGAGCCGGCTTCCGACCAGCTTCAAAACCTGGTCGCCGACGCGATGCCCGAAAGTGTCATTGAACTTCTTGAAATGATCGATGTCGATAATGAGCAGGCACAGATCGCTCTCCTGCTCGTTGGATTGCTGGGCCCGGAACTGAACGGCGAGATCGAAACTCTTTCGATTGCCGACGCCGGTGAGCGCATCCGTCAAAGCTTCACGCCGCGCTTGCTCCAGGCGGGTTTGCAGCGACGTGACGCGAGATGAACTTTGCTTCAACTGGGCTTCCAAAGCTTGATTGCGCTGCCCGATCAGCTTGGTGGCGGTGATGAGTTCCCCCACCAGATCCTTCATGGCGTTCGCATCGATGCGTCCGCTGCGCAGCGTTCTGCTGGCCTTGCTCAGCGTCTGCCCGAACTCATTGGCATCGAGCCCGGCCCGAGCGACTTGCCGAATGACATCCGCCAGCGTGCTCTGCAGTTCGTCACCGGTTTGCTGCATGCGCTCTTCCGCCACCGGCTCGCGGAAGTATTTATCGAAGAGTTCCTGGATGTCGCTCGACGACAGCGCCTTGCCGCTCAGGAGCAGAGCATCAAGATCCCGGCGGAGTTGCGGAACGGAACCTGAAAGGTAATTGTACCAGACACAGAAGTTTCCAGGCGTTGGCGATATCTCGCGCATGGCCATTTCGGCGATCGCCGTGGCCGCGTGCTGTGTCGCGGTGTCCACGTCCTCGATCATGAAAATTGGCGCCTGCGCCATGGCGAGTCGTTGCCTTTTTTCCCCAAGGTTGGCGAGGATTTCACAAACCCTAACTGACGCCAAGTATTGATTATCTTCCCAAAATGCTCTTGGGTGAACACAGAGTTCAAGCGGTCCAGCAGGAAGTTAACAAATGGCCAGAATTGCGATTGGCGGTTTTCAGCACGAGACGAATACCTTTGCGCCCGTGCTGGCGAGCTATCAGGATTTCGAGATGGCCGACGGCTGGCCCGGCCTAACGCGGGGCGCCGCCATCTTTGAGACTTTTCGAGGGATAAACCTGCCGCTTCCTGGTTTCATCGAGCAGGCGAAGGGTGCCGGCCATGAGCTCATTCCGCTGCTCTGGTGTTCGGCCTCTCCCTCGGCCCATGTCGAGAAGGATGCGTTCGAGCGCATCAGCAAGGAATTGCTCGAGATGATCGGGAGCCAGTCGCGCCTCGACGGTCTCTACCTGGACCTTCACGGCGCCATGGTGACGGAGCATCATGAAGATGGCGAAGGGGAGATTCTGGAGCGCATCCGCGCCGTCGTAGGTCCTGCTTTGCCGATCGTTGTCAGTCTCGACCTTCACGCCAATCTGACCCAGCGCATGTTGCGCCATGCGTCCGCCTTGGTCGTTTGCCGGACCTATCCGCATGTCGACCTCGCAGAGACTGGAGCGAGGTCGGCGGAAATCATGGACCGGCTGCTTCGGCACGGCCCCCTGGGCAAGGCGATGCGGCGCGCCGATTTCCTGGTGCCATTGCCATGGCAGTGCACGCTGATCAATCCAGCGGCATCGCTCTACCGGGTCGTTGCTGAAGCGGAGGGGCAGGGAAAGGCGGCAAGCGCCTCGTTCGCCTTCGGCTTTCCGCCGGCAGACATCGCAGAATGTGGGCCAGCCATCGTTGTATATGCCGAGGACGAGGCGCGGGCGCAGAGCGAAGCCGATCGGCTGATCAGTTTGGTGAACGCGGCCGAGAAGGATTTCGCTGGCAAGATCTGGGCGAAGGATGACGCGGTGAGGTACGCCATGGCCAAAAGTGCCGGTGCCGCACGCCCAATCATCTTGGCTGACACGCAGGACAATCCCGGTGCCGGCGGCAACTCGGATTCGGTCGATCTGTTGGAATCACTGGTGACGCTGAAGGCCGAAGGCGCAGTCTTCGCCAATCTGTTCGATCCGGAGACGGCAAAGATCGCCCACGAGACCGGACTTCATGGGAGTTTCGAGCGTGGCATCGGTGCCTGGTGCGGTTCGCCCGGGCTTCAGAAATTTCGCGGACGGTTCAAGGTGCTGGCGCTCGGAGACGGCAACTTCAAGGCAACCGGTCCATTCTATCGCGGCAATCAGATGCAACTAGGCCCGATGGCTCTCCTGGGGATTGAGGGGACGCGCATCGTCGTCACCAGCCGTAAGCAGCAGGCAGCGGATCAAGCGATGCTGCGACATGTCGGTGTTGAGCCGCGCGATGCGAAGATCCTCGCGCTGAAGAGCTCGGTGCATTTTCGCGCCGACTTTCAGCCGATCGCCGAGGAAATCCTCATTGTCGCCGCTGCCGGGGACAATCCGGTCGACAATAGGGCATTGCCCTATTGCCACTTGCGCAAAGGTGTGCGGCTGATGCCGCTCGGAGAGGCGTTCTAGGGCTTCTCGGCAACGGCCAGAACGTAGTCACCGGCACTATCGTCGAAACCGCGCTTGATCTCGGCAAACTGGCCACTGGCAAGATCGGAGTCGAGCTTGGCCAGGCCCTCCCCGATTTCCTGGGCGAGATCGAGTGCTGTGAATGCGAAAATGTTGCCGCGCACCTTGGCATCAAAGTAGAGCTCTGGCCGGTTCTTGCCGCAGTAAAGAACAAAATCGACCGGCCGTTCCGGCACGTTGAACGGAACCAGCTGGGTCAGTCTCAGCCCTGCGTTCTTCAGCGACGCTTCAATTCGTTCCCGGCTCGGCAAGCGATTGACCGCCCGCTCCATGAGCTTTGGGAAATACGCACTAAGCCAGAATTGCCGGGCTTGCTCAGGTAAAGCGGTGAAGGCGACAAACTTTGAGCCCGGGCGCATAACCCGCGCGATCTCGGCGAACACGGCGTCGAAATCGCGCAGATGGTGCAGCGTCATCGTGCAGAAGCTGCCGCCGAAGGTGCTGTCTGGAAAGGGCAGGGATTCGGCGTCACCGGCGACCCAGCTGATGCGCGGTTCCTTCACGCTCGCGCGGCGCAGCATCAGGGTGGATTGGTCAAGCCCGACTGTCACGACATTGCGGCCAGCGACCGCAATTGTGTAGTTCCCTGTGCCGCAGCCGATATCGAGGACGGGGTTTGGAAACTCCACCCGCAGCAATTTGACGATCTCAGCAGCGAGATCCGGATCGGCCCGCCGCGTCCTGTCGTAACCGACGCCGATCCTGTTATAGATCGCGCCCTTGTTGCGATCACTCTCCGTCATGAATTCAGCAGATCTACAATTGCCCGCGCAAGATCCGTCGAAGGATCCGTAAGGTCACGCGTGATAGAGAAATGATGCCGACCGGGAATGACCATCAATTGGTGGGGTACGGCAGCACGCTCAAGCTTCCGAGCGTAATCCCTCGACTGGGCGATCCACAGATCCGGCTCATCGGCCCCGACGGCAACGATTGCCGGCGCCTGGCTGCGGATCGGAAGATGCAGAGGCGAGAGGGCCTCGACCTCCTTCTGGGTGAGGCGCACCTCAGCCTGGACGGGGAGACGCGGCACGGGAGACAGATCGTAGATGCCGGTTATGAGGGCGGCGCCGCGGATCGAATCCGTGCTCACTTCATCGGCCGACCAATCATGCTGCAGAGCCATGGCGCAGATATGGGCACCGGCGGAGTTCCCGGCAAGGAATAGTCGGCTCGCATCGCCGTGCATTTCTGCCGCATGGACCGACACCCAGCGAATGGCGGCGCGCGTCTCGGCAAGAAGGTCCGTCAAGGTGAGGCTTGGGCAAAGATCGTAACCGACGAGGACGACGGCCGCACCGGCTGCCACGAAAGTTGGGGCGATGCTCGTGTAGTGTTCCTTCGACAGGGCCCGCCAATAACCGCCATGCATCCAAATGAGGATCGGTGCACCCGGTCGGTCTGCAGGGAAAATATCTAGAAGCTGGCGGGGGCCCGGGCCGTATCGGCGGTCCAGCTGCGCCCGGCCGGCAGCGGCGAACTCCCGCCTGAGGGCGCTTGAAGCCGCCAGATCCTCGTTGATCCAATTTTCATGGTCCGGGACCGCGATCCGGGGCATGAACTGAGCGTTCAGGGCCTCCTCAGTGAGGTCCGAATAAGCCACCTTTTGCACTGCTCCCAATGG
>CAZUAL010000164.1:0-8871 GCA_964618305.1 uncultured Dongia sp.
GCACGTCCTCACCCATGGCCTCCATTATGCCTCAGCCGTGTTCGAAGGCGAACGCTCCTATAACGGCAAGGTGTTCAAGTCCCGGACCCATACCGAGCGCCTGCACCGCTCGGCCGAGATCGTGGGCTACAAGATCCCCTTCTCGGTCGACGCCCTTGAAGAGGCCAAGACCGAGCTCGTCCGCCGCACGGGCTTCAAGAATTGCTACGTGCGCGCCATCGCCTGGCGCGGCAGCGAGATGATGGGCGTCTCGGCCCAGAACAACACGATCCATGTCGCCATCGCCGCCTGGGAATGGCCCTCATACTTCTCGCCGGAACTCCTCGAAAAGGGCATCCGCCTGAAATGGGCGCCCTACCGCCGTCCAGCCCCGGATACCGCGCCGACCGCCGCCAAGGCATCGGGCCTCTATCAGATCTGCACGATCTCGAAGCACGAGGCCGAGCGCGAGGGCTTCCAGGACGCCATGATGCTGGATTATCGCGGGCTGCTGGCCGAGGCAACCGGCGCCAATGTCTTCTTGGTACAGAATGGCGAGCTGCACACGCCGACGCCGGACTGCTTCCTCAACGGCATCACCCGGCAGACTGTGATCGAGCTGGCGCAGCGCCGACAGATCAAAGTGGTCGAACGGGCGATCAAGCCGGAGGAACTTGGAAAGGCCGACGAAGTGTTCCTGGTCGGCTCAGCGGCCGAGGTGACCCCGGTCGGCCAGATCGGCGAATACAAGTTCACGCCGGGCCCGGTGACCCGCCAGATGCGCGAAGATTACCTGAAGGAAGTCGGCGCCTAAGCCCGCTACCAGACCTAAGCGAATGGCATGCGGGGAGCCTCGGCTCCCCGCATTTTTTAATGCCCTACCAGCGCCCATGCCGCCTGTTCCAGGCGAAGAGCTGGTCGGCGAAACGATCGTAGAGCCAGCGGGCGATCGGGCGGAACGGCGCCCACATCATCAGGCGCCCGAGCCATCTTTGACCCGGCGTTTCCATCATCAGCCGCGCGATCGCGTCGGCGCCGATGAAAATGTTCCCCGCCTCGTCCCTCACATGCAGGCTGTGCCGCACGTTGTCGAGTTCGGCACCGATCTCGCAGACCAGATTGTTGTCGGCGGCGATATCTTTCCAGGCAGCATCGGATTCCAGGCGCGCCATGCGCTCGCGCTGGTTCCCGATCCCCGCCCGACAGACCGGGCACGCGCTGTTGTAATAGACCTCGAGCTTTGCCACGCCGTACCTCTTGCCGCCGCGACTACCCTAGCACGAAAAAAAAGGGGCGCCGCAAGCGGCACCCCGGGACAGTTGGAGGAAACGACAGGTACTCAGGGAAGGCACGTTGGAAAATGAAGAAGCCCTGGATGACAAGGCGATCTTCCGTGGAAAGGGGTGGCCGACGTCGGTGGGGGATGGGGATACCAACGTCGGCCTGGCCGGGCACCGAGGCAGGAGGCAGTTCCTGCTTGGACAGGGGCGGTGTCAGCGCCCGGCCATTGTTCTCTTACGCTCTCAAGCTTGCTTCAGATTGACGGCGATGAAATGGTCGCGGCCGTCGCGGTTGACCAGCATGACCAGGACCGGCTTGCTGCTCTTCTGCACCGCTTCGGCAAGGCGCGTGATCTCGGCCGGGTCGCTCACCTCGGTGTTGCCGATCCGCTCGATGACGTCACCGGGCTTCAACCCTTCCTCGACCAGAGGTGAATCCTCGGTAAGGTCGACGATGACGACGCCTTTGGCGCTGTCGTCGAGATTGAAGGCCTGGCGCGCCTCGGGCGTCAGCGCAGCGAGGCGCGCACCCAGCACGGCGCTTTCGGCACCATCCGTCTGATCGCCGCTGCCGTCACCGGCATCCTTGCTGGCAACCTTTTCCGGCTTCAGCTTGCCGATCTCGACCGTGATCTCCTTCTCGTGGCCGTCGCGCAGGATATCGAGCGACGCCTTCGAGCCCGGATCGGCATCGGCGACAAGGCGTGGCAGGTCGCGCATCTCCATCACCTTGCTGCCGTTGAAGGCCAGCACCACGTCGCCAGGCTTCAGATCGGCCTTGGCGGCCGGGCTGTCGGGATCGATGTTGGCGACGAGGGCGCCCTTGGGTTCGTCGAGGCCGATCCCTTGTGCCAGATCCGGCGTCACCTGCTGGATCTCGACACCGAGCCAGCCGCGCTCGATCGACCCCTTGTCCTTGAGCTCCGCGATCACCGTCCTGGCAAGGTTGCTGGGGATCGCGAAGCCGATGCCGACCGATCCGCCGGAGGGCGAGACGATGGCGGTATTGATCCCCACGACATTGCCGTTCATGTCGAACGTTGGCCCACCGGAATTGCCTTGGTTGATGGCGGCGTCGATCTGCAGGAAGTCGTCGAAGGGACCTTCATGGATATCGCGACTCCGGGCCGAGACAATGCCGGTCGTGACCGATCCGCCGAGGCCGAACGGATTACCGACCGCCAGGACCCAATCGCCGACGCGCGCCTTGTCGGAATCGCCCCAGGGGACGGACGGCAGCGCCTTCTTCGGCTCCACCTTGAGGAGGGCCAAGTCCGTCTTCGGGTCGGTACCGACGAGCTTGGCCGGATATTCCGTCCCGTCGGCCAGCGTCACGGTGATGTCGGATGAATCCTCGATCACATGGTTGTTGGTGACGATATAGCCCTTGGGATCGATGACGAAGCCGGAGCCCAGCGACATCGCCTTGTGCATCTGCTTGTGGCCGCCGCCCTGCTGTTCCTGGAACTGGCGGAAGAAATCCTCGAAGGGCGAGCCCTTGGGGAAATTGAAGGGCATTTCTGGCCCGTCCGCCTCGGCGACCTTGCGCGAGGAGGAAATGTTGACCACGGCCGGCGTCACCTTGGCGGCAAGATCCGCAAAGCTCGCCGGGCGCAGGAAGCCCGCCTGGCCGGCCTCGAACTGCTCGGCCTTGGCTTCCGCGACATGGGCAAGACTGATGGCCGGCGGAATGAAAGCCAGGGCTCCCATGAAGAGGGCGACCCGGCCGACGCTCGCGAACAGCCGAGAACGGCCGTTTTCGGCCTCTTTCGTACCGGTTTGGGTGAGTAATTCGCTCATCTCTCTCTCCATTCCCGGGCCCATCGCAATGGGCCGCTGTTGGGAACGATATTGTTCCTCACCTGTCACAGCGCCATGTCGGCAGCCATGCTATTTGGCAACGCTTTGCGACCAGGCCTTGCCTTGTTACAAAGTGTTACCAAATTCATTGGCGATGGCCGGTAGCGCTGGATAAATCTCAACCATGACCGAGAAGACGCCGCACATTCTGATCGTCGACGACGATCGCGAAATACGCGATCTGCTGTCGCGATTCCTGGAAAAGCACGGCCTGCGCTGCAGCCAGGCAGCGGACGGGCGCGACATGCGCCGTGTGCTGGCCGATGCCAAGATCGATCTTCTGGTGCTCGACGTCATGATGCCGGGCGAGACCGGCCTGCAGCTTTGCGCCCAGCTCCGGGCCGAGCGCAACACCGCCGTCGCCCATCTGCCGATCATCATGCTGACCGCCGCCGGCGAGGAGACGGACCGCATTGTCGGCCTTGAGATGGGCGCCGACGATTATCTGCCCAAGCCCTTCAACCCGCGCGAGCTCCTGGCCCGCATCCGCGCCGTCTTGCGCCGCGGCGGCTATGAGACCAATGCCGGCAGCGAAACGACCCAGCATCTCGTCTTCGACGGCTGGCGCATCGATCTTTCGGGGCGCCGGGTCAGCGGTCCGGACGGCGACGTCGAACTGTCGACGGGTGAGTTCGATCTTCTAGTGGCGCTTGCCGAGCGGCCGCAGCGCGTGCTTTCGCGCAACCAGCTGCTTGATCTCACCAAAGGCCGCACCGCGCAGCCCTTCGACCGCAGCATCGACGTACAGATCGGCCGCCTGCGGCGCAAGATCGAAGCCGATCCGGCGCAACCAAAATTCATCACCACGGTGCGCGGCGGCGGCTACATGTTCGCGGCCAAGGTCAGCCGGGAAACCGTACCGGCATGAAGCGGCGCCTCGTCCCCGACAGCATCCTCGCCTGGCTTTTGCTGATCCTCGTCACTGGCGTGCTGGCAAGCCAGGCCGTGACGATGCTGCTCCATAATCTCAATCGCAACGAAGTGCTGCTGCGCCTCGAGGATCAGCGCGCGGCGGAACGAATCGCCGCCTTGGCCGTCTTCCTGGGCCACACGACACCAGCCCTCCGGCAAGGTGTCGCCGATGCGATGAGCGGCCCGTCGCTCGATGCCCGCGTTTCCGCCAAGCCGCTCGTTGCCGAAGTGGAAGCGCCGCGCGAACTGGCGCCGCTCGCCAACGCGCTGGTCGATCGCCTCAAGGGTATCAACTGGCAGGAACTGCGCGTCGGCACCGGTGAGCCGTCCGAGCGCGAACGTGCCGCCGATCTGATGCCGGTCAGGGTCGCTGTTGGCCTCCCCGACGGGATGTGGCTCAATTTCGAATTCCCGATGGTGGCGAGCCTGCCCTGGGTGTCGCCGCAATTGCTGGGCCTTACCGTCGCCGCCGTCACGGCGGTTCTTGGACTCTGTCTCTTTGCGATCCTGCGGCTGATGCGCCCGCTCGAACGCCTGACCCAGGCCGCCGAATCGCTCGGGCGCTCCGGCTCGGCACAGAAGATTCCGGAAACAGGCGCCGGCGAAGTACGGCGTGCCGCCAGCGCGTTCAACCGCATGCAGGAGCGGATCAGCCGCCTGATCGAGGACCGGCTGCAGATGATCGCCGCCATATCGCACGATCTGAAGACGCCCATCACCCGCCTGCGCCTGCGCGCCGAACTGATGGATGACGAGGAGACGCGGCGCAAGGTCCTCAAGGATCTCGACGAGATGGAGGCGATGATCAGCTCCACCCTCGCCTTCGCGCGCGAGGAAGGAAACCCCGAGCCGCGGCAGACATTCGACCTCCGCGCCCTGGTCAAGGAGGCCTGCGAACATCAGCCGCAGGTGCGCCTCATGGTGGGCAGCGACGGTCCCTGGCAGATATCCGCCCAGCCGCTCGCCTTGAAGCGCGCCGTCGCCAATCTCATCGACAATGCTGTGAAATATGGCGGCGGGGCCGTCGTGGGCGTGGGCCGCGGCATGGATGATCGCGGCTATCCGCGCTTCGAGATCCGCATCGATGATCAAGGGCCCGGCATTCCACAGGCCGAATTGGCGCGGGTCTTCCGCCCCTTCTATCGCTTGGAAACATCGCGCAATCGCGATTCAGGTGGCACAGGACTTGGTCTTGCCATCGCGCGCAGCGCCATTCTGGCACAGGGCGGTACCATTGATTTGATCAACCGGACAGGACCCGATGGCACAATAGCGGGTCTCACAGCTTTGGTGTCCCTGCCCGTGTGAGCGCATGCCGGTGTGAGTGCATGCCGCCAGTGTTTCGTTAATGCCACTCGAGGCATTTTTACGAATAATTCACTTAAAAGCGCACTTGTTGATTGAGCCGCCATGCATTAGTGAGTGGCGCACAAAGATGACCGGGACGGGGTTGAGATTCGCGCAAGGGGAATAAGCGCGGATTGGTTCCGACATAAAGATTGCGCACAATAATCATCCGAGCTGGCAGGCGTGCGGTTTCCGCGCGAACCGACAAGCCATTGCAGTGGGGCGGCAGTGATATGGCGTCGAGTACCGAGCTGATTGAGCTGATGGCGGAGCGCCGCCAGGAAGAGGCGCTCAAGGACGCGGAGCAGCGCATTCTGCGCGCGATCGTCGAAGACGTGCCGTTGCCGGAAATTCTCGATCTTGCCTGCCGGGCGCTCGAAAGCGTGCTCGACAATGCGCTCTGCTCGGTCCTGCTTCTGTCGCGTGATGGCAAACACCTCACCCACGGTGCAGCACCGCATTTGCCGCGGACCTATTCCAACGCCATCGACGGTGTGGCCATCGGCCCGGCAGTCGGCTCCTGCGGCACCGCCGCCCATACGGGCGAGACCGTGATCGTCGAGGACATCGCCACCGATCCGCTATGGGCGAACTACAAGGAGCTGGCGCTGCGCCACGCCTTGCAGGCCTGCTGGTCGATTCCGCTGAAATCCAAGGGCGGCGGCATTCTCGGCACCTTTGCCACCTACCACCGAGTGCCGCACAGCCCGACCGAGCGCGAACTCAACATCGCCTGGCGGATGGCGGCATCGGTCGCGATCGCCATTCAGCGCAAGCAACTCTACGAGGCGCTGATCGAGGAAAAGGAAAAGGCCGAGGCAGCGAGCCGCGCCAAGTCGGAATTCCTTGCCAACATGAGCCACGAGCTCCGGACGCCGCTCAACGCGATCCTCGGCTTCTCGGAAGCGATCGATCATGTCCTGCTCGATCCTGCCAAGACCCGCGAATATGCGCGCGATATTCACCGCAGCGGCTGGCAGCTCCTTGAACTCATCAATGATCTGCTCGATGTTGGGCGCATCGAATCCGGCACCGCGAAGCTCAATCGTCAGCGCTTCAATCTGCCGGTCAACCTCGCCGAGCAGGTCGACCTGGTGCGCCACGCCTTTCCCGATGCGGCACCCATCCACATCGATCTCTGCGCCGATTGCCCCGACATCCTGGTCGACACGCGGTATTTCCGGCAGATCATCCTCAACATCGTCGGCAATGCCGCGAAGTTCACGCCGGCTTCGGGCCGCATCGACATCAGTGTCGACTGCACCGAGCCGGGCATGCGTCTCACCGTGGCCGATACCGGGCCGGGCATTCCGCCCGAGATCATGCACGATCTGGGGCAGCCCTTCCGCTCGGGCGAGGCCGCCTACAGCCGCAAATATGGCGGCAGCGGGCTTGGCCTCTATATCAGCCGCAATCTCATCCAGGCCCATGGCGGAACGCTTCAGGTCGAAAGCGAACTGGGGCGGGGCACGCGCATCACGATCGGCCTGCCGGAAGTAGCCATGCTGCGCCCGCACCAGCACAATCCGGCGTGAGAGCGACTGATCCGGAACGCCGGTCCTCGGCGCCCGGACAGCTTCATTCCGCTGCCTTGCCGCTGTTCCAGCCCGTCTGCGTCTTCGGCCGCGCCGCCTCGTTGCGCTCCCAGTCGAACATATAGTCGCGCGTGATCGGCACCGCCTTGATGCCGCGCGCAAGCTGCATCTGGAAGACCATGTTGTAATCGTAGCGGAACGATAGCTCGCTGCCGATCAGGTAGAATTCCCACATGCGGCAGAAGCGCTCGTCATAGAGCGCGCGGATCTCGGCGCGGTTGCGCTCGAAGTTTTCCCGCCAGGCCTTCAGCGTCTCGGCGTAGTGGAGGCGCAGGATCTCGATATCCGTCACCCACAGCCCCGTCTGCTCGACGACCGGCAGCACCTCGGAAAGGGCCGGCGAGTATCCGCCAGGGAAGATGTATTTCCGAAGCCACGGATTGGTGTGGCCCGGCCCGTCGCGCCGGCCGATCGCGTGCAGCAGCGCAACGCCGCCTTCGACCAGAAGCTCCTCGACCTTGGCGAAGAATTCGGGGAAATGCTTCAGACCCACATGCTCGAACATGCCGACCGAAACGATGCGGTCGAAGCGTTCCGGCACCAGCCGGTAATCCTGCAGCCTGAACTCGACCTGGCCCTCGAGACCCGCCGCCTTCACGCGGGCGCAGGCAACCTCGTGCTGCTCCTTCGAAAGCGTCACACCGGTGACTTTGACGCCGGCCGTCTTGGCCAGATAGATACCGAGCCCGCCCCAGCCGCAGCCGATGTCCAGCACGCGAAGGCCCGGCTTCAGGATGAGCTTTGAGGCGATGTGGCGCATCTTCGCCTGCTGCGCGTCGGCAAGGGCCATCGCCTGTGTCGTCGCCTGTGTCATCACCTGCGTCGCCTGTGTCATCACCTGCGCCGCCTGTGTCGTCGGCGGCGCTGAGAAATAGGCGCAGGAATATTGCATGCTCTCGTCAAGGAAGAGCTCGAAGAGCTTGCGGCTCAGATCGTAATGATGCGCGACGTTCTGCTGCGCCGTCCCGATCGGGTTGTGCTGATGCCACCAGCGCAGCAGCCGGTTGAAGATCTTGAAGAGCTTCTGCGAGCGTGGGCTGGTGAGGCCCTCGGTGTTGAGCATCCCGATTTCGATGAGGTCATAGAGCGAGCCCTCCTCGAACGTGAGGGTTCCGTCCATATAGGCCTCGCCGACCTTGAGCCATGGGTTGAGGCCCAACTGCCAGCCAAGGGCAGGATCATGGAGCCGCAAGGTGACGGAGGGGGCTCCGCTGCCGATATCCCAGCGCCGCCCCTGGTGATCAATGATTGCGACGTGCCCGTGCCGCACGCCAGCTTGTAAGAGTCTGGCAAATAGCATCGCCCTCCCCCTTGTCCGCGCCGGCTGATCCCATTCCCAGCCGATCGCAGAGCTGGGCCCGGCACCGTCATTTTGGTTAAGGATAGGTAAGGAAACTTTGCGGCGTCAATCGCGGAGAATCGGAGAAGCCCTGCTTTTCAGGCAAGGCTGTTATCAAATTTGTGCCCTGCAACAACAAGATCTTGGAGTTTCTGGAAGTATTCCAGCTTATTTGGCAAGGCTGTCCGAGGGCGTTGTTCCCGACCATTCGGCAAGGATGCTGGGATCGCTTTCCCGTGACAGGGCCTCATGCCGCCGCTCAGCCCAGGCCTCTGGATCGAGCCGGCGGAGCGCCCAGATGGCGGCTCCCCGCACAATGGCAGCCGGGTCGTCGAGACAGCGCTCGGCCGTTGCGGCCAGGGCTCTCTCCCCACTATTGCCGATGGCAATGAGGACATTGCGCAGGAAGCGGTCGCGCCCGATCCGCTTGATGGGCGAGCCGGAAAAGAAAGCGCGAAAGGCCGCGTCGTCCAGGCCCGCCAATTCTGCGAGGCTTGGCGCGCTGAGATCGTCCCGCGCCTTGAGCGCCGCGTGATCCGTCGCCTGCGCGAACTTGTTC
>CAZUAL010000165.1:0-8791 GCA_964618305.1 uncultured Dongia sp.
CCGTATCGGTGAGTGCCTTGCCGAGCACCTCGTTGTTGCGCGCAATCATGCGCAGTTCGAGACGATGAATCGCGCGGCCGCTTTCGAGGGATCGCGCCTGTATGCTCAGTCCATCCGCACCGTTGAAAGCCGTGAGGCCGACATCGGAAACGATCAGCCATTGCGTCGCTTGAGCCTGCCAGCGCCAGGAATAATCGTCCTGGTTCTCCTCATCAGCGGCATTGTGCGCCATCAGGATGTAAATGCCGGGCTTGGTGTTCGGCACGACTTCATCGAAAGGAAACGCCGTCACCACCCGCTTGTTCTTCTCGACCGCGATATCCATTTCGCCGGTCCAGACTTCCTCGCCAGATTTGTCAGCGATGCTTTCCCGGTCATATTCCTCGAGATTGTTGAGGAAACGCCCTTGATAGAGCTCGTTGATGAGATTGCGGTCATTGATGCGCATCAGGCGCATTTTCGCCTTCTCGACATTCACCGAAATGAGGGGGACGCCGGTCGACCCGATCTTGGGAAGGACATAGGCCTGGTTCCTGAAGCCGATGGTTGGTGCCCGGTCGCCGACCACGAAACCCCATTCCTCGTTGGCGGACAGCTTCTGCTCATCAAGGGCCGGCAACCCCTTGAGCACCGTCATCTTGTAGGACTGGCCGAAAGACAGGTTGCCGACGCAAAGCTGCGCCCCGGAGACGCGGTAAGTCGCCTTCACTTCCGGTTCGAGACGGACATAATCCTCGTACTTCACCACGTCAGGTGTGGCGAGTTCACCGCGGAATTCCAGGCAGGCCTCGGCTGACTCGCCTTCCGTGTTGAGTTTTGTGGTCGTCAGCGAGAACGCGAGCATCTGCCGGATCTGCTCCGCACGCGCCGCAGCCTCGTCGTTATAATTGTAGCGCTGTGCTTCCTCATAGGCCGCCAAGGCGAGACGCTTGTCGTCAAGGGCGTCAAATTCCTTGGCGACCATGTTCATTGCGGCCGCCTGCAATTCGTAATGGTCCGTTTCGACGAAGGCCCGATAGGCGGCGAGCGCCGCCTTGCGCTGCTGACTGGCCCCCTCGAGCAGGCCGGCGAAAGTCATCCAGCTATCGTAGCTCTCATCACCAAGGCCGATGGCACGCGCGCGTAAAGCCGCTGCCTCTGAGAAGCGCCTGGCGTCGGCCTCCGATTTCGACTGCTGGATCAGGAGGTCAATGCGACGCGGATCCTCGCCTTTCGCTGCTGCGATCAGCTCAGCGCGGTATGTGGCTGCCTCGCGCGCGATGTCGGTGAGGTCCGCCGCTCGAGCAGCTGCCGGAACCAGAATTTGGACGATGAGAAGAAGAAGGAACCCGAGGCGGAAGAAGGGCGCACGCATGTCAGAATGTCCCGCAAGAGCGAAGTTTGGAAACGGTTGTGGTCGGAACCGATAGCTGGCTGTCGTACCGGATTGCCCGTCCCGCAAATCCGTCACAGCCAATTATAGCCTTGGTGCACGCATTTAATACACGCGGATTGCGACAGGATTTTGGCGTCGGCTCAGAAAATCGACCGTTTTCCGGCGCCTTGGCGACAGTTGATTCGGTTGCTAAGGTCCGCCGATTATGACTCAGACCGCCTCCAATCCGAGACCGAGCACTTGGCTGATCCTTGGCGAACGCGCCGGCGACAATGCGCAGGTCCTGGCCCTCGGCCGCGCCTTGGGCTGGCCAAGTCAGGTCAAGCAGATCAGATACGACGACAGCTGCAAGGTCGACTTCAAAGACAGGGGAGCCAGCTTGGTCGGCGTGGATCTCGCGGCCACGGACAAGCTTGAAGGTCCCTGGCCCGACGCGATCATCGCCGTCGGGCGCCGTTCCGTGCCCGTTGCGCGCTGGATCAGGGCGCAGGCCGGGAAGAAGACCCTGCATATTCATCTGGGGCGCCCCCGTGTCGATCTCAGCCTGTTCGACCTCGTCATTACAACACCTCAATACAATCTTCCTCCCGCGGAGAATGTGATCGAAATCACCCTTCCCTTAGTTTCGGTCGATGGCGAAGTATTGGGGCGTGCGGCAGCTGCCTGGCACCAGCGTTTCGCGGCTGTTCCCCGACCTTGGACAGCGGTTCTGGCTGGCGGTCCGACCCCGCAGCTTGCTTTTGGGACCGAGGAAGCCGAACGGCTTCTCTCCGAATTGGCTATTTATCGCAGCAAAACGGGTGCAAGCTTGTTGGTGACGACCTCACCGCGCACACCTGCCCCTGTGACAGAGGCATTGCGCATCGGGCTGGCACGGATAGCGCCAGGTGCGCACCTTTTTCATCCCTATCAACGTAGTTCAGAGAACCCGTACCCAGCGCTACTCGCTTTGGCCGATGGCTTCGTCATTTCCATCGATAGCGCCTCGATGGTTGCCGAAGCAGCAACCCGTGAAAAGCCGATCAGCCTATTCCATCTGCCCAAAATTCCGCCGAAGGTAAAGCCGGGTCTCAAAGCTGCCTTCTCTCGAAACTGGCGATTGCGGCGGAAGGCCCGGACCGATCAGAACCTGCCGCCGGATATGCTCGACCGGCTTTACGATTTCTGGACGCGGCGGGGCAAAGCACGCCCAAGACGGGACATCGACCAGCTCGAGAAGCGATTGATTGAACTCAAGGTCGCGCGGCCTCTTGCTGCGGCGACAGATGACAGCCCACTCGGGAGCCAGGGCGGGGCTCTGATTGCTCGTGAGCGAGAGGCCGTGCTAGTGCGGATTCGAGCGTTGGCGACATCTCGCCTAAGCTAGAGATAGGAAATTATTGCTGTTCCCTGATAGCGAAAGCTTGAGGCAGGCGCAAGCCACATGATATGACGCGCCAATGAAATTTCCCTGGGAATTCCAATAAATGCTGGTTTGGATCGACGCAGCCCTCTGCGGGCGGCTGCCTAAGATATTTGGCCTTACCCTGGTCGAACGCCATCTGCAGGCCCTTAAGCGCTCCTTGCCGAGACCAGCGAGAATTATTGTCGACCTCGGGGCCGATGGGCAAAAGCCGCGGATCGATTCCAGCCTCAATGAAGCCTTCACCATTGAATGGCGGCAGGAGCCTGGGGATTTCGCAGCGCGCCTGCAGCGCTTCCTGAAAGAGGCTGCTGGCCAGTCGGTACTGCTCCTCGACGGCGCAACATTGCCCGATGCCCGCCTACATGCCTCACTCGCGGCGCTCGAGGATTCCGTGGCCGTGATCGCCGACAAGGAAGAAGAGAGTGCGGCGCTCATCCGCCTTCAGCCAGACCGGTTGGACGCGGCAACGATTGATGGCGCCAACCTAACGGCCCTAGCGGTTAAGTGGATCGCCGCCGGCACCGTCCGCGCCTACCGCCAGGACGAGTTTGACGGGTTTATCCGAAAGCTACGCCGGACTATCCCCTACTACCTTTTCCGGGTAGAGACGCCGGAAAAGGCGGCAAAAGTTGAGAAGTTCATGTTCTGGTCGAACTACAAGGGCTCGACCGACTTCTTCACCCGCTACGTCTATCCGCCCCTAGTGTGGATATCGGTCGGGCCTTTGGCGCGGGCGCGCGTTCACCCGAATACCGTGACAATTTTCAGCATCATCCTGGCGCTTGGCGCCATACCGGTTTGGGCGATCGGAGAAACCTGGTCATTCTGGACTGGCTTTGCCATGGCCTATGCGATGAGCGTGCTCGATTCAGTTGATGGCAAGCTCGCCCGGCTGACCTTTACCGACTCGCGCCTTGGCAATTTCCTCGACCACGGCCTCGATATGGTCCATCCGCCCTTTTGGTACCTTTCCTGGGCTTATGGGCTTGGCCTTTCAGCTTTGGGCTGGAGTTCACCGCTGGGCATTGCCGCCATTCTCGTCGTGGCATTTTATGTGATCGACCGGCTGATCCTGAAAATCTATCCATCCTTCTTCCAGCGCGCGTTCCATACACACTCGAAGCTCGATGGCCGGATGCGGACATTCATCGCACGGCGCAACATCACCCTGCCGATGTTCATTGTCGGATACGTGCTGGGATACGCTGTGGAAGCGTTTTATCTCATCGTCGCTTGGCAGATCCTCACCGCGTGCTATCACGGTGCACGGACGTTCTGGATCATCGTTATCGATCGCGCCCACCTGAAGGGGAGCCGGCCCACCGACGGCGCCGCGGCGCTGAAGCAGATCGACTAGAACCGACCGCCGAACGTGCCAAAATAAAAGCGCCGCCCGACTGGGCGGCGCAGTCGATTCAGCCTAGATAATTTTGTTCAGTACTTCTCGTCCTGAACGGCTGCGTGCACGTCCTTCGCATACCAGATCTGCTGCAGCTTGTTGAGCTGCTTCGGTTCGAAGGCCTTGAACGGCAGTTCGGCGATGAAGTTGATATAGCGGCGCGGAATCTCGGTGATCCCGCGCGGGCTGACCCCGTGAATGGCCTTCGCCGAATTCACGAAGCACGCATAGGAATTGGCGGCATACTTCAGCGTCTTCACCAGTTCCACATCGCGGTCAAGCGAACGGTGCTTGATGAAGCGCGGCTCGCGGCGCCAGCGATAGATATCAAAATCCCCGCCGCTCACATTGTCCCGCGGATCGCGGAAATAGAACAGAGCCGAGAAAATCTTGTCGCACAGATCGACATGGGGTGTCTTGACGCTGGTCACTTGGCGAACCGGCGTGTTCATGACGAACTGGCAGTCGAGGCGGATGTCGGCCTCGCCAGCGAAGCCACGCGGCTTCACCCGCCAATCTTCGAAGCGGCGACCGATCTTGGCCTCCAGATCAGGAAACTCGCTACGCAGGTGATTGCCGAAAATCCGGGTCACATGATTCCAGTAATCCTGCGAGGTGTGATATTCGAAGAATTCACGCCACAGCGGCGAGATGCGGCGATCGCCCAGGACCTGCTTCACCGTCAGGCGGACAGCGACGTTGCTGCCCGGTTCGGCGCGGCCATTGAGGATCGTCTCCAAATTCGGAAACTCGGCTTCAAGCTGCCGATATACATCGGCCGGAACAGCATTCGGCCGCGAATAATGAGCGTAGGGCTCGGCGATCACTTCGTCCGGTCGCACGCTTTCCAGCATGTGCGGCGCATGTTGTTCAACCGTTGCAGCCAACATCGACTCTATCTCCACTATTGCCCCCGCTGCGGCACCTGGGCCGCCGGGGAGATTTCATCGCAACGCCCGCACATTGACGTGACGTTAACCATTGGACAATTTGACAACCCGCCGCAGCGACGTTCCGTCGCCTTTTCCATCCTCAGGCAGCCAGTTTCCGGCACACGTCGAGCGCATCGTGACGGACATGATTGAGGGCCATTTCCCGCTCGACCATGGCGACATCCACGATCCCCTTATCGAGCATTTCATTGAGCAAGCCAAAGAAGAGGCGCTCCTGGTTTGGGTCTGGATGCGGCTGATAGTAGCCGTTCTTCACGGCCCGCGGCCGCGAGGCGCCGATACTCTTCTTGATCACCTTCAGGATATTGTCGGCGAGTGATTTTTGGGGTTTCTCGCGAATCGAGAAGTCGATCGGGAGCCCAGTCTTCCATGGCTGGGTCCGCCGATAGGTCGTGTGAAGGATCTTCGTTGCCGATGTCAGCTTGTCGAAATCATTCCATTCGGGCTCCAAGATCCCGACATTCTCATCCGCCTCGTATTCCAGCTTGATCCACTTCAGGTAGTCCTTCTTGAACTCGAAAAGTTCGCTGAAGGTCTTTTCGGCGTCCCAATGCGTCAGCTTGATGTTCTCCATCAGCATGACACTTGAGGCACGGTATGGCGGCATCTCCTTGAGTGCCGGCCGCATACAGCACATAACGCCGGCACCCTTCATGTCGCGGGTGAAGAGTTCCATGATATCGCCAACGGCAAAGCAATCCGGATCGATCGAGATAGCACGGCCCTGGTAGTTCATCGCCTTGGGCGGCGTGAACCGAGTCGGGGTGAAGGACTGGAGATCGGCCTGCGTCCAGACCCGGTGTTCAAGGCCACGCAGGAACTTCTGGCCGATCCTAGCGCTGAGCCATGGATAATTCTTGAAATGCATGATCTCGACGTCGAAAGCGTCGGGCTGCCGACTGTTCCGCTTCGCTGCGTAGGCAGCGACCAGGGCACCCAGATATTGCTCGTCATTCGTCTGGATAAAGAGCTTGTACTGCACGAATTCCCCCATTCATGGGCTTTCGGGCGAAAATTCACCCTTTTCGGGGCGAATGATAATCGGCACCCTCAGTGGGAGCAATCGAAGTACTTGAAAATGCGCCGATTTGCCGCAAAATCCCAAGGGTTAATTCCGCCTCCAGCCGGGGCGGAATTGACTTCCGACAGGCGGATGCTATCACACCACGAAATCACGGTCTGCCGCTCCCCGTCCCGGCCGTACCGACCAAGAGAAAGCCGTGCCATTGGCCGCAAATAGCACCCAGAGAGACCGTCTCGACGCCAAGCAGACACCCTCGGCCCTGACCAATGCCTACCGCGTAATCCGAAAGCACGGGCTGTGGCGCCAGGTCCCGGTCATGATCGGGGTGATGGCGGCAAGCTTGCTCGAGGGGCTCTCGGTCGCCAGTCTCTTCCCGGTCCTCACAATCGTTTCCGGCGATCCCACCGAAAAGCCAAACCGGGTCGAGCGCTTCATCCTCATGGCGCTCGATGCCTTGCATATACCCGCGACCTTGGGCGCGCTCGTGCTGGTTCTTGGCGGGTTCGCCATCCTCAAGGCCGTGATTTCACTCAACGTGAGCCGCTATGTCGGCTATCTCGTCGCGGAGATCGCGACCGAGATGCGCTCACGTATGATCGACGCGATGCTGGCAGCCCGCTGGTCCTACTACACGATCAATCCAATCGGCCGTTTCGCCAGCGCGATTACCAACGAGGCGAACTGGGGTTCGGCCATTTATCGCACTTCGCTCAATCTCATCATCGCCGTCATTCAAGCCACGGTCCTTGGCGTCATCGTCTTCACGGTTGATTGGCGTGTCGCTTTGGTCGGCTCAGCCATGGCCATCGTTGTCGGCATTGCCATGCGGCTTCTAATCCGCCGCTCGCGCTTTTTCGGGCGTCGCATGCTTTTGACAAGTCGTACAATCGTCAGCGATCTGAACGATGTCGTCGTCAGCTTCAAGCCGATGAAAGCAATGCATCGCCACGAAGCGTTAATCCAAGAATTGCGCAACGAGACAAAGTCGCTACGCGATTCCTTGCGTGAGCTGGTCTTGCTTGAGCAATTGGCGGGCCAGCTGCCTGACCTCCTCATCATCATGATGCTGGCCGGCGTCGCCTATGTGGCGACGAGCTTTTTGCATCTCGACCTGGCGAGCATCCTGGTCTCAGGCCTCCTCATTCTTGGTCTGACGCGTGCGGTGGCGAAAGTTCATCGCTCCGCCCGCGAATCGGCGCATGCCGAGGTCGGCTACTGGTCGTTCATGGATACACTTCGGGAAACGGAAGCGGCGGCCGAGAAGTTCAAGGGACGGGCGACGCCAAGTTTAAAGAGCGCTTGCCGGCTTGAGGATGTGACATTCTCCTATGGCCGCGCGCCAGTACTGCACAACGTCTCAATGGAGCTAAAGGCAGGCACCATCACGACATTAGTTGGCGAGTCGGGTTCCGGAAAGACGACTATCGCCGATCTCATCCTCGGGCTCTTCGATCCGGAACAAGGGCGGATCACCCTTGATGGGGTGCCAATGCATGAGATCGATATCGGACGCTGGCGCAGTCAGGTCGGGTATGTGCCGCAGGAAATCCTGCTCTTTAACGATACGATCCTGGCCAACGTCACGCTTGGCGATCCGAGTATCAGTGAAGCGGATGCCATCCGCGCCCTTGAGACGGCCGGTGCCATGCGCTTTGTCGCCGAGCTGCCGAACGGCCTCTATACGACGGTCGGTGATCGGGGTGTCCTGTTGTCAGGAGGACAGCGTCAGCGTATAGCCCTTGCCCGCGCGTTGGTGACACAGCCCGCTCTTCTGATCCTGGACGAGGCAACCAGCGCTCTGGACCCTGAGACGGAGGCGGAAATCTGCGCTGCTGTCGGGCGCCAGCGCGGTCGCTTGACGGTACTAGCCATTACGCATCAGCCTGCCTGGGTGGCACTTGCTGACCGGGTCTACCGCATCGATCAAGGCAGCGTCGCCGAAGACCGGTCGGAAACCATCACCAACCAGCCCGTCCAATTGACTCAGGACGCCCCCGCTAGCGGCGCCATCGTCACTTTCCCGTCGCGGATTTCATAGACCCGGTCAGCGGCATCGACCCAAAGAGCCTGATGGGTAATGGCGAGAATGGTTCGCCCGCCCTTCAGCGTACGAGCGGCTCGGCTGATTTCCTTCGCGGTCTTCTTGTCTAGAGCACTGGTCGCCTCGTCAAGGATCAGGAATTTCGGATCCCCGATCAAGGCTCTGGCAATGGCCAAGCGCTGCCGCTGGCCACCGGAAAGCAGCGAACCGCGCACGCCAATCACGAAATCCATCTCTCCCGGCAGCTTGGAAACAAAGGCCCACGCATCAGCCGCCTTCAAGGCCGCCTCGACCTGACCCGGTGAAATGCTTGGATCCCCAAGGGTAATGTTGTTGATGACTGTATCGTTGAAGAGAATGCTGTCCTGAGGGATATAGCCGAGCTGGCGCCGCCAACCGGCGATATCAAGCTCACCCATCGACAAGCCATCCACGTGCACTGTTCCTTCGGTCGCGTCGTGCAAACCTGCGATCAGATCAGCAACAGTCGTTTTACCTGCGCCGGACGGCCCGATCACGGTGGTCAATTCCCCCGCCTGCACTTCGAAATCGGCATGGCGGATCACCTGCTTCCCGGGATACGCAAAGGCCACG
>CAZUAL010000166.1:0-8759 GCA_964618305.1 uncultured Dongia sp.
CTCGATGCCAAGATCCGCAAACGCCTGCGCGACGAGCTGCGGCGCCTGCAGCGGGAAATCGGCTTCACCTCGATCCTCGTCACCCATGACCAGGAAGAAGCGCTGGTGGTCGGCGACCGCATCGCCGTCATGCAGGATGGCCGCTTCGTACAGGTCGGCTCGCCGCACGATATCTACAGCCGGCCCGCCAACGAGGCCGTGGCGGCGTTCATCGGCGATTTCAACATCCTGCCGCCGGCCACGATCGAACGCCTCTTCGGCACCCGCCCTGGCACAAGCTGGGCCGTGCATCCGGAAGCGATCGAGATCGTTGAGCCCGGCAGCAATAACGGCGCGGTCGCGAACGGCTACGAAGCGGCGGGGCGGATCGCGGGCAGCAAACTTCTGGGCAGTGTGCTGCGCTATGCGATCGATGCCGGCGGCGTGCCGCTGACGGTCGACCGGCTCAACCGGCCGAGTGCCGCACCCCTTGCCATCGGCAGCGACGTGCGGCTGCGGCTGATGGCCGAAGACGTGCGCGCGATCTAGTCCAGCACGTCGGCCAATCTCAGCACCGGCGCGTTGCGCATGGCGCCGTAGCGGGCGACGAGGTCGGTGAGATCGCTGGTGACAAGGCCGGACGGCTTCACCAGCCCGAACTCGACCCGGTCATCCTCGAACGCATAGCTGACCAGGCCCGGTGCGTGCAGGCCCTCAAATGGCGCTACCTTGTCATCGATGACGAGCGCGGTGGACGGTGCCCAAACCATCGAGACGCCATCGATCACCAACGTGCGGTAATGATGCGCGTGGCCGCAGGCGACGAGGCGCAGGTTGGCGCGCGTCAGCCGCTGCCAGATGCCGTCGCGGCCCGGCCGCAACACGCACCAGACAGGATCTCCTGCCTCCGCCGGATGATCGACGAAGAGCGGCTTGTGCAGAAAGACCGCGAGTGGCCGCGCGCCGGCAAGGGCAAGCTCGGCATTGATGAAGGCGAGCTGTTCCGCCTCCGCCACGAGCCCGCTGCCGATGAGCTGCGCGTTGAGGCCGAGGATCCGCCATGGGCCGAGATCGCGCGCCCACCAATCCGGTCCCAGACGGTCGAGGAATCGCTGCCGGCGCGCCTCTGTGATCCACTGGCCCATATAGGGGCGCGGTCCCGTGTCGCCGATATCGTGATTGCCGGGCAGCGCCGCCCAGGGCACCTTGATGCTGGCCAATTCAGCCGCCACGAAATCATGGTCGGCCTCATGGTCCGGGTTGCACAGGACCAGATCGCCCGTCGCCACCACCAGATCGGGCCTGGTCCGGTTGATATGGTCGCGGCAGGCCGCCCAACCGGCGTAATTGCAGGCGCGCTCAGCGCTCAGATGGAGATCGGTGACCTGGATGAGGGTGTGGCGCGGCATCGGCGGGCTCCGGCAGGCATGGGAATCTCGACCCCTTCCCTTATCCGGGCAGCGATTGCAGCTTGGTGACAGAGGGGCGCAAAAAAGGCTTGTGCGGCTCGCCGAACTGCTTCAAGGAAATGTCTTATAAGTTACTCCTGATGTGCGTTCAGGCAGACTGCCGGACAGAATCGTTAACGGGACGTATTTTGCGTCCCGCCAGCGATATTTGAGTCCCTGATTGCACTGGGGCACGGGAGACGAGCGTGCAGGACGGCGTCATCGATCGCGGTCACCCTGAGAACGTCCTTGCCGAAGCCGGGGCGGCGATGGACTTTTGCCCGCAGGATGCAGCCGCCGCCATTCAGTGGGAAGAACGCCGCATTGCCGCCCTGCGTGGGAGCGGCCTGCTCGATTCCGCGCCCGAACAGGCCTTCGATGATTTGACGGCGCTTGCCGCCCAACTTTGCGCCACCCGCTTCGCCTTCGTCGTCCTGGTCGATACCGACCGGCTCTGGTTCAAGTCGGCCCATGGCAGTCCTTTGCGCGAATATCCGCGGCCCGGCTCCTTCTGCGACGCCGCCATCCGCGGCCAGGGCATCCTTGCCATCGACGATCTGTCGCAGGACCCTCGCTTTGCCGAGCATCCGATGGTGGTCGAGACGGGCCTGCGCTTCTACGCCTCGGCGCCCATCTGCCTGCCTTGCGGGATCATCCTCGGCACGCTCGCCGTCCTTGACCGCACCGTGCGCCCGCTGCTGCCGGAACAGGCCGAGGGCCTGCAGCGCCTCGCCAGGCAATGCGACAATCTCATCGCTCTGCGCAGCCTCCTGCGTGACCTTGAGCAGGAAGTGTCGGTGCGCACCCAGGCGTTGCGCTCGACCGAGGCGCGCCTTTCCGCCTTCATGCAGAACGCGCCGATCACCATGTCGGTCAAGGATCTCGACGGCCATTACCTGATGGTCAACCGCAGCAGCGAGCGTTTTTACGGAAAGAGCGCTTCGGAAATCATCGGCCGGCGGATCAGCGATATCGAGCCATCCTCCGGCGCCCGATCGGTCAGCGAGCTCGAGCAGGAATTACGCCGGCGCGGACATGCCGTGACGCGCGAGATCGCCTATGAACGCGATGGCGGCACGCGCTGGTACCGCGATATCAAGTTCCCGGTCCCGGACGAAACCGGCGCCATCGCGGCGATCGGTGGTGTCGGCATCGACATCACGGCAACCAAGCTTGCCGAGGAAGAACTCATTGAAGCGAAGGAACGGGCCGAAGCCGCGAGCCAGGCGAAATCGCAGTTCCTCGCCAATATGAGCCACGAATTGCGCACGCCCTTGAACGCCATCATCGGCTTCTCCGAAATCCTCGCCAAGGATGCGCTGGGGCCGCTCTCGCCCGATCGCGTGCGGACCTATGCCGGCGACATTCATGACAGCGGCCGGCTGCTTCTCAACATCATCAACGACATTCTGGATCTCTCGAAGATCGAGGCCGGGCGCCTGGTGCTGCGCGACGGGCCGTGCGAAATTGCCGCCATTACCAAGAACGCGCTGAACCTCGTCGCCAATGCGGCGAAGGCCAAGTCGCTGAAGCTTGTCGATGCGGTGCCGACGGACCTGCCGCTGGTGCGGGCCGACGAACGGGCGGTCACCCAGATTCTCATCAACCTCGTCAACAATGCGGTGAAGTTCACCCTGCCCGGCGGCGAGATCAAGGTCGAAGCCGTCCTTGTCAATCACGGCGAGGCGGGCGACGGCATTGCCATCGCGGTCTCCGATACCGGCATCGGCATCGCCAGCGAGGATATCCCGCTGGTCTTCTCCGCTTTCGGGCAGGTACAGGATGCGTTCGTGCGTGCCCATGAAGGGGCTGGCCTCGGCCTGCCGCTCGCCCGGGCGCTCGCCGAAGCGCAAGGGGGGCGGCTCGATCTCCATTCGCGCCTCGGCCACGGCACCCGGGTGACCCTGTGGCTGCCGCGCGAGCGCGTGCTCGCCGCCTAGAGCCTCAAGGCCTCAGCGATCAGGGCTGATAGGTGATGCCGATATAATCGTCGAGCTGATCGAGGCTGGACCAGCCCTGGTTCTGGATACCGTTGAGCTCGACGGAACTGCCATTGGCGAATTTGATGAGAACGTCACCATCGTCGCTCGACGTCACGCTGACGCCGGGCGCATTGGCATCGGCCAGTCCTTCAAGGACCAGGCTCTCCATCGACACGTCGAAATCGAGGATGACATCGTGCCCGTCCAGGCCGGTGTCGATATAGAAGGTGTCGTCACCGGCACCACCCTTCATCGTATCCGAGCCTTCCTCGCCGAACAGGCGGTCGTTGCCGTCGCCGCCCGACAGCGTATCGTCGCCGGCTTCGCCATAGAGATCGTCATTGCCGTTGCCGCCGGACAAATCGTCGTCGTTCTCTTCGCCATAGAGACGGTCATTGCCGTCGCCGCCGAACAGGCTGTCGTTTCCCGCACCGCCATAGAGGCGATCTTCACCCGCATCGCCATAGAGCGCGTCATTGCCCTGATCGCCGAACAGGCGGTCATTGTCGGCGCCGGCATGGATTTCGTCATTGCCCGAACCGCCATAGAGCCAGTCGTAACCGGCATCGCCGAACAGCAGATCATTGTCCGTGTCGCCGAAGAGCGTGTCGTCGCCGAACCCGCCATGGATTTCGTCGTCGCCGAAATTGCCGTGGATCACGTCATTGCCCTTGGGCGTGCCGATGGCCGGATTGAAAGGCGCGTCGCTGTCGCCCCAGAGCAGGTCGTTGCCGGTTCCACCCCAGATGAAATCGTCGCCGTCGCCGCCGAGCACGGTATCGTTGCCGTCACCGCCCTCCAGACTGTCATTGCCGGTGCTGCCATCGATCCAGTCATTGCCGCCGCCGGCCTGGACGATGTCGGGCCCACCCTGGGCGTAGATCGTGTCGGCAAAGGCCGTGCCGATGATCGTCTCGGCCGCATTGGTGCCGTAGATCGGCAGGCGGTAGGGATAGTTGAGGGGTGGGTACTGGTCGGCCGGGCTGGTGCCGATCTTTGTGACCAAAGCCATGACACGCTCCTATCCGAGCAAGGGGTAAACCCTGGTGGCGGGCGATGGCCGGCTTCCGGCCCAAGGCCCAGATAAGGATCGGTCGCGCGGCGCGGCGCCGGGTTCGCGCCGGAAATGTGACGGGCCTCACCCATTGCCGCGGAAACGGACGATGGCAGGTGGAAAATACGCCGCTCAAGGGCTTCAGCCGATTAGACAAGCGGCCCCCGATCCGCTATCAGGGCGGCCATGAATCCGAAAGAACCTTCCCCCGCCGGCCGGGGGCCTCGGGATGCCGCGCCGGACAGCGGCACCGAGTCACCCATCCTCTCCGCCCGCTCCATCGCGCTCGACCTGATGGACGCCGTGTTCCGCCGCCGCAAGCCGCTCGACGAGGCGCTGGGCGAACATGCCGAACTGGTGAAGCTTGCCCCCCGCGACCGGCAATTCGTGCGCGCGCTGGTGGCGACGACGCTCCGCCACATGGGCCAGATCGATCATGCGCTGGGCCAGTGCCTGGAAAAGCCGCTGCCGGCCCGCGCCCTCATCGTGCGCAACATCCTGCGCCTGGGTGCCGCCCAGATCATGTTCCTGGCCACGGCACCCCATGCCGCCGTCGACACCATGGTGACACTTGCCGGCGAACGTGGCGAGACCGGCTTCAAGGGGCTGATCAACGCCGTCCTGCGCCGGATCGCGCGCGATCCCCAGGCCTTCCTCAATGCAGCCCCGGCGGGCGCGGTCAGCCTTCCCGATTGGCTATGGCAAAGCTGGGTGAAGGCCTACGGTGTTGCCAAGGCCACACAGATCGCGACCGCGCATCTTTACGAGCCGCCGCTCGATTTCTGCTGCCGCCGTCCGGCCGAGGCGGAATATTGGGCAAGCCAGCTTCACGCGCGCCTGATGCCGCTTCCCGGCACGCTGCGCCGCCCCGTCGCCTCTGAAAGCGGCGAGCGGCTGCATCAGCGGGTCGAAGACCTGCCCGGCTATGCCGAAGGGGCCTGGTGGGTGCAGGATCTGGCTGCTCAGATTCCGGCGCGGCTCCTCGGCAACGTTGCCGGCAAGCGCGTCATCGATCTATGCGCGGCACCTGGCGGCAAGACGGCGCAGCTCGCTGCTGCGGGCGCGCAGGTGACGGCGCTCGACCGCTCGCGTCCCCGGCTCGCGCGCGTCAAAGAGAATCTCGAGCGCCTGCGCCTCCATGCCGAACTTGAAGCGGCCGATGCGGCGCTCTGGAACGGCGGGCGCGATTTCGATGCCGTGCTGCTCGATGCGCCCTGCTCGGCCACAGGCACGATCCGCCGTCACCCGGATGTCGCATGGCTCAAGGATCCGCGCGATCTCGCCAAGCTGACCGCGACTCAGGACCGGCTCCTCGACAAGGCCATCTCGCTGCTCGCTCCGGGCGGCACGCTCATCTACTGCACCTGTTCGCTGCAACCCGAGGAAGGCCCCGACCGCGTCGACGCCTTGCTGCAGCGCCAGCCGGGCCTGAAGCGCGACCGCATCCATACGGAAGAAGTGGGCGGACTCTTCGAACTCATCTCGCCCGCCGGCGATTTCCGCTCGCTCCCCAGCCATCTGGCCGACCAGGGCGGCCTAGACGGCTTCTTCGCCGCGCGGATCCTGAAGCTCAGTTGAGCGGGAAACCGGCGGGAACCATTCCGCTTGGGCTGGGTTTGGACCGTATCAACATTGCCGGCGGGTCATGGGTCGCCAAATGCGACAGCACACCGACCCGGCGCGGTTACTCGACATCGGTCACTAGACGGAGAAACAACATGCGCTACGCATTGCTGTGGCTGCTCGGCGTGCCCATCCCGGTCCTGATCCTGATCTGGTTCATGTTCCATTCGTGACCTGACGCACGAATGGACATCCACCCACCCAATCCCGCCCGGCTGTGCCGCGGCGGGATTTTCATTGGGCGGTCCAGTTGAGGATCACCTTGCCGGACTGGCCGGAATTCACCGCCTCAAAGCAAGTGATGCAGTTCTTGACGAAGCGTGCAGTTACCATAACAGTGCACTATCTAAGGTAGTAGGTCGATCTATCATGGCATTTGCAGCTGAAGTCTTCGATGTCCTGAGCAAGAGGCTAAAGGCCAGTTCCACCTTTTACCATCTTCTCGAAAGTGGAATTTCTTTTGAGAACTGGATCACTGCGGAATTCTATGCGGCGCTGTTAGATGGCGGGTACTGGGTTGAAGCAATGCCTTCTTATCCCTCGCTTGGAAATGGCCGGAAGTGGTCGAAGGGTGACCTGAAAGTGTGGCCCAAATCCGACCATGAGCCGGAGGAAGAAACCGCGTCTCTCTTGATTGAAATAAAGATCGCGGGGCATGGAACCTATGGAAAATACTACACTTCCATCGACAATGATCGATCCAAGCTGCGCGGCTACATTACCCAAACTGGAAAACCACAGGCTGAAGGCATGCAGATCATTCTCTCCTTTGCCAAGTCTGCGAGCGAGTACGAGGTTGTGATGAATAAGCTCAACTCACTGAGCAACGCGAACCCTCGCAACAAGACACTGCTCGAAAGTACCGACTGGCTGAAATGCAATCTCACGCGTAAGAAAAAGTCAGCCTATACCGCAGAACTGCTCGGATGGCATGTGTGGCGGAAGCCATAGTATCTAGCCAGTATCCAGTTGGTGATTACGCCCAGTTGAGGATCACCTTGCCGGATTGGCCGGAAAGCATCGTCTCGAAGCCGGCGACGTAATCCTTGATGCCGAATTGATGGGTCAGGATCGGGTTGAGGTTGAGGCCCGATTGCAGCATGGCGACCATCTTGTACCAGGTCTCGAACATTTCGCGGCCGTAGATGCCCTTGATTTCCAGCCCCTTGAAGATGACGTTGTTCCAGTCGATCGACGTGTTGCTGGGCGGAATGCCGAGCAGCGCCACCTTGCCGCCATGGTTCATGGCGTCGAGCATGGTGTTGAAGGCCGTGGGCACGCCGGACATTTCGAGTCCCACGTCGAAGCCCTCGACCATGCCAAGCTCCTTCATCACGTCCTGCAGCTTCTCGCGCGCCACGTTGACGGTGCGGCTGGCACCCATCTGGTGCGCCAGATGCAGGCGGTAATCATTGACGTCGGTGATCACCACATGGCGCGCACCCACATGCTTGGCAATCGCCACGGCCATGATGCCGATCGGTCCGGCGCCGGTGATCAGCACGTCCTCGCCCACCAGGTTGAAGGAGAGGGCGGTGTGCGTGGCGTTGCCGTAAGGATCGAAGATCGCAGCCAGATCGTCGCTGATATTGTCGGGGATCTTGAAGGCATTGACGGCGGGCAGCGCCAGATATTCGGCGAAGGCGCCGGGGCGGTTGACGCCGACACCGACCGTGTTGCGGCACAGGTGACGCCGCCCGGCGCGGCAATTGCGGCAATAGCCGCAGGTTACATGCCCTTCGCCGGAAACGCGGTCACCCACGGAAAAGCCGCGCACTTCCTGGCCCATGTCGGCGATCTCGCCTACATATTCGTGGCCGACATGCATGCCGACCGGCACGGTCTTCGCCGCCCATTCATCCCATTTCCAGATATGGATGTCGGTGCCGCAGATCGCCGTCTTCCTGATGCGGATGAGGACGTCGTTATGTCCTACCACCGGCTTCGGCACCTCGGTGAGCGTCAGGCCGGGGCCGGCCTTTTCCTTGACCAGGGCTTTCATGGCAATGCTCCTTCAGATCGCGCCAAGCTCTTTGCCGACCTTGGCGAAGGCGGCGACGGCGCGGTCGATATCTTCCGTTGAATGGGCGGCCGACATCTGCGTGCGGATGCGTGCTTGGCCTTTCGGCACCACGGGGTACGAGAAGCCGATCACGTAGATACCTTGAGCCAGCAGCGCGTCGGCCATTTCCGAGGCAAGCCGTGCATCGCCCAGCATGACCGGAATGATCGGATGTTCACCGGGAACAAGGCGGAAGCCGAGTTTCGTCATCTCGGCGCGGAAATGGCGGCCGTTCTCGACAAGGCGCGTGCGCAGGGCCGCACCTTCCGCGCTCGCTACCAGTCCGAGGCAGGCGCTGGTGGCGGCGACGATCGCCGGCATCAGCGAGTTGGAGAAGAGATAGGGGCGCGATCGCTGGCGCAGGAGATCGATCGCCGATTTCCGCCCCGCGATATAGCCGCCCGAGGCGCCGCCCAGGGCCTTGCCGAAGGTGCCGGTGAAAAGGTCGATCCGGTCCTGCACGCCGCGATATTCGGCCGAGCCGCGACCCCCCTTGCCGACGAAGCCGACGGCATGGCTGTCATCGACCATCACCTGGGCGCCATAGCGCGCCGCCAATTCCGTGACGCCCTTCAGATCGGCGATGATGCCGTCCATCGAGAAGACGCCGT
>CAZUAL010000167.1:0-8729 GCA_964618305.1 uncultured Dongia sp.
GCCCGAGCCGATGGCGATGATCCCGTGCTCGGGCTCCAGCACGTCGCCGGTGCCGGTCAGGATGAGGCTCACCGACGAATCCGCCACCGCCATCATGGCTTCCAGGCGCCGCAAGTACCGGTCGGTGCGCCAGTCCTTGGCGAGTTCCACACAGGCGCGGGCAAGCTGGGCCGGATATTGCTCGAGTTTGGCTTCCAGCCGCTCGAAGAGGGTGAGGGCATCGGCCGTCGCCCCGGCAAAGCCGGCGATCACCTGGCCCTTGCCGAGCCGCCGGAGCTTCCGGGCATTCGACTTCATGACCGTATGGCCGACCGTCACCTGGCCGTCACCGGCCAGGACCACCTCATTCCCCTTGCGGATGAGGAGGATGGTGGTGCCGTGCCAGGGAGCGAGGCCATGCTTGTCGTTATCGTCGCGCGCCATGAAAAGTCCTTTGTTCGCCCATGGATAGGTGACCCGGTGAGGGGACCCGCCCATCCGGCGGGAAGAAGAGAAAGAGGTAACGGGGAGATAGGTTAACGCAGGCCCGCAATCAAGGCGCATTCGGCCGCGCCGGACCGATCCTGCAAGGTCTCAGGAAGCTACTGGCCATATCGTGCCATCGCTGCTAAGAACCCGCCAATAAAGGCCTTTTTACCCAATCTGGATCGGCAAGATGCGTACAGGAAAGATGCGGACAGGCAAGATCGAGCGGCGGACCAAGGAAACCGAGATCGCGGTCGAGGTCAATCTCGACGGGCAAGGACGGTCGGAGATTTCGACCGGCATCGGCTTCCTCGATCATATGCTGGACCAGCTCGCCCGCCATTCGCTGATCGACCTCAAGGTGAAGGCCAAGGGCGATCTCCATATCGACTTCCACCACACGACCGAGGATACCGGCATCGCCATCGGGCAAGCGGTGGCCGAGGCCTTGGGCGAGCGCGTCGGCATCAACCGCTATGGCGAGGCGACGATCCCGATGGACGAGACGCTGACCCGTGTCGCCCTCGATGCCTCGAACCGGCCCTACCTCATCTGGAAAGTGACCTTCAGCCGCGACAAGCTCGGCGAAATGGATACCGAGCTTTTCAAGGAATGGTTCCAGGCCTTCGCGCAGAATGCGGGGCTCACGCTCCATGTCGAGAATCTCTACGGCGAGAACAACCATCATATCGTCGAGAGCGCGTTCAAGGCGCTGGCCCGGGCGCTCAGGCAGGCGGTCGAGATCGATCCCCGCAAGTCGGATGCCGTGCCGTCGACCAAGGGCACGCTGGGCGCCTCGCTCGCCAAGCCGTCATGAGCGTCGCCATCATCGATTACGGCGCCGGCAATCTCAAATCCGCCGCGAAGGCGTTGAGCTTTGCAGCGCAAGCGACCGGTGAGAGGATCGTCGTTACCGCCGATGCCGATGTGATCGCGAAGGCCGACCGCATCGCGCTGCCGGGGGTGGGCGCCTTTGCCGAATGCAAGCGCGGCCTGGAAGCAGTACCCGGCGGCATCGCCGCCATGCGCGAAGCCGTGCTGGTGAAAGGCCGCCCGTTCCTCGGCATCTGTGTCGGCATGCAGCTGATGGCAAGCGTCGGTGTCGAATATGGCGAACACCAGGGTCTCGACTGGATCAAGGGCCGCGTCGTCAAGCTGACGCCGGATGATCCGGGTCTCAAGATCCCGCAGATGGGCTGGAACGATCTCACCCTCAAGAAGCCGGATCACCCGATCTTTGCCGGCCTCAAGAGCGGCGTTCATGCCTATTTCGTCCATTCCTACCATTTCGTCGCCGACAATCCGGGCGATGTGCTGGCGGAAGTGGATTACGGCGGCAAGGTCGCGGCAGCGATCGGCCGCGACAATATGGTGGGGATGCAGTTCCACCCGGAAAAGAGTCAGGCCGTGGGCCTGACCCTGCTTGCGAACTTCCTGCGCTGGAAGCCCTGAAGAAGATTTTTACCCGGAAGAGATTTTAGCCAATGGCCGATATCGCCATCAGCATCGTCAACGAACTGAAGCGCAGCGAACTTGAAGAGCTGTGCGAGGCCACCGAGGCGGCGATCATTGCCGGCGGCGGTTTCGGCTGGCTGAAGCCGCCCCACCGCAACATCCTCGAAGTCTTCTGGAAGGGCGTCACCCTGGTGCCGGACCGCGTGCTCTTCATCGGCAAGCTCGACGGCATTGTCGCGGCATCGGCACAGCTGGTGCGCCCGACGCGCAACAACGAAGCGCAGGGCCATTCCGGCAACCTCACCACATCGTTCGTTGCCCCCTGGGCGCGCGGGCATGGCCTTGCCCGGCAGCTCACGCTGGCGGTCGAGGAAGAGGCGAAGGCGCGCGGCGTCAAGGTGCTCAATCTCGATGTCCGTGAAACGCAGCAGGCGGCGATCAGCCTCTATCGCGCGCTCGGCTATCACGAGATCGGCCGGCATCCGCGCTATGCCCAGGTCGACGGGCAATATGTCGGCGGCCTCTATTTCTGGAAATCGCTGGAAGGGTGATGCCGGCATGATTCTCTTTCCCGCGATCGACCTCAAGGGCGGTCAATGCGTGCGCCTGGTGAAGGGCGACATGGCACAAGCGACCGTGTTCAACACGGACCCAGCCGACCAGGCCCGGCAGTTCGCAGCGGCCGGTGCCGACTGGCTGCATCTGGTCGATCTCGACGGCGCCTTCGCAGGCAAGGCGGTCAACGCGGCTGCGGTCGAGGGCATTCTCGGCGCGGTCGATATTCCCGTGCAATTGGGCGGCGGCATCCGCGAGATGAGCCATATCGAAAACTGGCTCGGCAAGGGCGTTGCGCGCGTCATCCTCGGCACCGTCGCCCTGAAGAATCCGGATCTCGTCCGCGCGGCCTGCAAGCGCTTCCCGAGCCAGATCGCGGTCGGCATCGACGCCAAGGGTGGCAAGGTCGCGGTCGAAGGCTGGGCGGAAACATCGGAACTCAGCGCCCTCGACCTCGCCCTCCGCTTCGAGGATGCGGGTGTTGCCGCGATCATCTACACGGATATCGATCGCGACGGGCTGCTCAAGGGCGTCAACGTGACGGCAACCGCGGCACTCGCCGCAGCTCTCTCGATCCCGGTCATCGCCTCGGGCGGCGTTTCCTCGATGGCGGATATCGACGCATTGCTGGCAGTGATCCCCGCCTCGCGCAAGAAGGGCGGCGGCATCACGGGCGTCATCTCCGGCCGCGCCATCTATGACGGCCGCCTCGACCTAAAAGAGGCGCTCGCGAAATTGAAGGGGCGCCGCTGATGCTGAAGATGCGCGTCATACCCTGTCTTGATGTGAAGGACGGGCGCGTGGTGAAGGGTGTTAACTTCGTCAACCTCGTCGATGCGGGCGATCCGGTCGAGCAGGCGAAGATCTACGACGCCGCCGGTGCCGATGAGCTGACCTTCCTCGACATCACGGCAAGCGCCGACAATCGCGACACACTCTATGACGTGGTGTCGAAGACGGCGGAAGCCTGCTTCATGCCGCTCACCGTCGGCGGCGGCGTCCGGAAGTCGGAGGACATCCGCAAGCTGCTGCTGGCCGGCGCCGACAAGGTTTCGATCAACACGGCGGCGGTCAGGAATCCCGACTTCGTCCGGGAAGCGGCGCAGAAGTTCGGCGATCAATGCATCGTCGTTTCGATCGACGCCAAGGAGACGGCGCCGGGCAGGTTCGAGATCTTCACCCATGGCGGACGCGAGCCCACCGGGATCGACGCCATCGCCTTCGCCAAGCAGATGGCGGAGAATGGCGCCGGCGAGCTGCTGGTGACCTCGATGGACCGGGACGGGACGAAGAAGGGCTACAACATTCCGCTGACGCGAGCGATCGCCGATGCGGTGACTGTACCGGTCATCGCCTCGGGTGGCGTCGGCAGCCTTGACGATCTGGTGGCCGGCATCCGCGACGGTCATGCGACCGCCGTGCTGGCCGCATCGATCTTTCATTTTGGCACCTTTACGATTGCCGAGGCCAAGGCCCATATGCTGAAGGCAGGTTTGATGATGCGGCCCGTCGAGGGCGCATCGCTTTGCTAAGGGCCGCGATAAGGGTTCGATCATGAGCGATGATACGGCGACAGGCGCGACATTCGATGCCACGGTGCTGGACCAGCTGTTCCAGACCATCGAAGGGCGCAAGGGCGGCGACCCCACCCAATCGCATACCGCGCAGCTCTTCCGCAAAGGGACGGGCAAGATCGCGCAGAAGGTGGGCGAGGAAGCGGTCGAGGCGATCATCGAGGCGATGCGCGGCGACAATGCGGCCCTGGTCGCCGAATCCTCGGACCTGCTCTATCACCTGCTGGTCCTGTGGTCGGACCGGGGCATCAAGCCATGCGATGTCTGGGCGAAGCTCAAGGAGCGCGAAGGCATTTCCGGCATCGCCGAGAAGGCCGCGCGCCAGGCCGCGAAAACGGGCGGGAACTGAGAGCTTCTAGCTGCTCGGGATATTGTCGGCGACGACGGGCGCCGGCAGCGATTTCAGGCACTGATCGACGGGCTTCTTCTCGGCCTTGACCGAGCGCGCTTCGGCGTAGGTCACGCGGAACGCGCTGGCGCCCGCTGCCGCATCGGCCGGATAGAGGAAGAGGTCGAGCACACAATCCGCGCCGATATACTGATAGATCTGGCCGTCTTCCTCGTCGCGGATACGCGCCGGCTTGCCGAGGGCCGCCTGCAGCTCCAGCGGTGCAAGGCCCATCAGCTTGTCGGCGCTTTGCCAGATCGTGGCCGGGGGCGGGATCAGGACCGATGCGGAGGCCGAAGTTGGGGCAGATTCCGAAGCCGATGCAGATGCTGGCGTCTCGGCCCTCGCTTGATTGTCGGTGGGTTCGGCGACACCGTTCGCCGGATGCTTCACCGGCTTCATGATCGCGCTGGCTTTGTAGGGCTGACCGCCGGCGCAGGCGGACAGAATGGCGGCGAAGGTGAGGGCGCAGGCGACTGATGCAGCGCGGCGTGCCACGCTCTCCATCTTGCCTACCCCTCTACGCATGTTCCGGGAACGATACACGTTCCGCTCTCCCCAGCATCGGCGCTCACCTGAGCACCACCCCGCAAAAGCCACGCACCTTCATCCCTTCATCCGTCTCCCGGCGCTTGGACTGGCCGGGATGAGCGGATGAAGCGAGGTTCAGCGACCGTTGCCTGAAGGAACGGAAGAAGTGCCGCTGTCGCCGAGCGATTCGACCGTGCCGGAGATGACACCGCCGCGCTCGATCTCGAGCTGGCCGTAGCGGATCTTGCCGAGCACCTTGCCGGTGGCGCGGATGGTCAGGCGCTGACGCACGACCAGATCGCCGTCGAAGCGGCCGGAAATGTCGGCGGATTCGATTTCAGCGGAACCCTTGAACTCACCCGACGGGGCGATATCAATCGCGCGGCAATCGGAGAGAACGGCTTCAACCTTGCCTTCGACAACGAGGCTGTCGCAGGTGCGGATTTCACCGTTGAGGAAAATGTCGCGGCCGACGATCAGCTTCTTCTGCTCGGCTTCCGGCGCACGCGGGGCGGCGCTCACACCGGCACCCGCCGGGCGCGGCGCGAAGGCGCTCATGTCCGGACCGCGGCGCGCGATATCCGGGTTCATCGCCGGGCGCGAGGGTGCGGCTGGGCCGGTATCGGGTTTCGCGTAGCTCTTGCTATCGCCATCAGCCGCCGGCGCGGCCGCAGCGGCCTGGGTCGGTTGCTCGTCTTTCTTTTTGCCAAACATGAAAAGCTGGTCCCTAGCCAAAATCGTGAGATTTGCCCCGGCCTGCGAAACCGGGGAGACGTGCGCCTACCGTCCCGCCAACCTGCCGTCCTGACCGCCTCCGGTCCTGCCGGCCCATAAGAGCCGGCGCCGAAGACTTAATCCCCCTAGGTTAACCTCGCTGGGCGCGCACCCAGATTTACCACAGATTCAAAGATATGCACCATAAAAGCGATGCCAAGAATGGGCGCAACGAGATTGATCACGGGGATCGTGGCAAGGAAGGCAATACCAACCCCGGCCAGGGTGAATCTGCCCCGGTAATGCTGGAAGCAGGCCTTGGCCTCCGCCCGCGGCAGGCGCCGGAAAGCCGGCATCTCAAAATACTCGCGCCCCAGCAGATAGCCGTTCACCCCATAGGCAACCAGCGCGTAGACAGGCGGAAAGAAGAGCAGCGGCAAGGTGAGGACGTTGGCGACGAGCGCGATGGCGGCAAGCTTCAGGCCGTCGAAGACCATTTCCGCGATGCTGACCCGGTAGGGAAGCGGCCGGTCCGGATAGTGCTTCGCCATCACCGCGTCGATGACCTGGTCGGCGAAGAAGGCGGCGGTGGTCGCCGTGACGATGGGGAAGGTGAACCAGGCCAGGGTCACGACGGCCAGAATGCCCAGAATATGCGCGGCGTCGGCCCACCAGCCGGAAAGATTGGTGAGCCAAACGACAAGGAACCAGCCGCCCGCCATCAGCAGGGCGAAGACCGCGAAGGCGATACCGACGCTGAGACCGATCAGCTTCTTGATGCGGGGATCAGAAAGCTGGCCGAAGGCCAGGGCGAGAGCGTTAAACAATGGCGCATGAACCTCTGTCAGAATGTTGCCATTTTCTACCGGAATCCTGTCGCCATGGACAGTCGAAGAGGGGCCCGGCCGAGCCGGGCAAGAATATCAGGCGCGGAAATGACACGGATTAGACTTAGGAACGAAGACCCCCAATGCAAGGCTGGGGGGTACAAGAGCAAGGGGTATCGGCTGCTGCCGCTGCTCATCGGCCTGCTGGGCATCGGCCTGTTGGGGCCCAATGCCGCCCTGGCCGGGGAGGAGCGGCTTTATGGCTCCTGGTGCGACGAGACGGGCTACCGGATCGACATCGCCCCCGGCGCCATCCGCTTCCGCGACCGGCAGGCCGGTGATCCGCCGGCCGGCACCGACCTGATCGTCAAGGATGGGACAGCGACCTACCACCAGGATTTCCGCGCCAGCGCCTGGCCCCATATCGGCATCCTGGAATGCACGCTGAAGCTCCTGGGCGACAATGCGGCGAGCGAATCCTGCACGGGCACGGGCTACGGCTACATGCCCTTTTTCGCCCTCAAACGCTGCCCTGAGGACGCGATCAGCTAAAGGGGTCCCGTCCTAGGAACCCGGGCGCCTTGCCCATTCAGCCTCGATCCCTATACTCCGGCGCGTTTGGCGCCCGGACAGGGGTGCCGTATTTGAACCAGCTTCCGTGGGGATGAATGACTGACAAGCACTCTGACGCCAAGCAATTTGACGTTTGCGGTATCGGCAACGCCATCGTCGACGTGCTTTCGCATTGCGATCTCGATTTCATCGACCGCATGAAGCTCAACAAGGGCACGATGACGCTGATCGACACGGCGCGCGCCGAGGAGCTCTATAACGCGATGGGGCCAGCGGTCGAGGTTTCCGGCGGTTCCTGCGGCAACACCATTGCCGGGCTGGCGAGCCTCGGCGGCAAAGGCGCCTATATCGGCAAGGTCGGCAATGACCAGCTGGGCGGCATCTTTCGCCACGACATGCGCTCAAGCGGCGTGCATTTCGAAACGGCGTCGGCCACGAGTGCAACACCCACCGCGCGCAGCATGATCTTCGTGACGCCCGATGCCGAGCGCACGATGAACACCTATCTCGGCGCCTGCGTCGAGCTGACACCGGATGACGTGGACGAGAAGGTGGTGAGCCATGCGAAGGTCACCTATCTCGAAGGCTATCTGTGGGATCCGCCGCTGGCCAAGCAGGCGTTCCTGAAGGCCGCCAACATCGCCCACGGCGCGGGCCAGGAAATCTCGCTCTCGCTCTCCGATCCCTTCTGCGTGCAGCGCTACCTGAAGGAGTTCCAGGATCTCGTCAGAAACCATGTCGACATCCTCTTTGCCAACGAGCACGAGATCACCGCTTTGTGGGAGACCCAGGATTTCGACGAGGCCGTGCGCCTGACGCGGGAGAATTGCTCGCTGGCCGCCATCACGCGGAGCGCCAAGGGCTCGGTCATCGTCTCGGGCCAGGAAGCCATCGCGGTCCCGGCCTGGCCGGTCGACAAGGTGGTCGACGTGACCGGTGCGGGCGATCTTTTCGCCGCCGGCTTCCTCTATGGCTACACCCAGGGGCGGCCCCATGCCGACAGCGCCCGGATCGCGGCCCTAGCCGCGGCCGAGGTGATCAGCCATTTCGGCGCCCGGCCGGAAACCCCACTCGCCGAGCTTATGTTGCAGCACGTGGGTTAATCGGGTAAAAGCCCGGCCAGAGATTAAGGCCCCTCACCCCGGCCCTTTCCCCTCAAGCGGGGCGAGGGGGTGCTGTGAGCGCGTCTCGAATACGAGATGCAAAGCTAACTGGTTGCCATTCCACGATATTTTCCCTCGCCCCACGGAGTGGGGAGAGGGTCGGGGTGAGGGGTGACCGATGGCGGTTGTAACAATCGCCATGGGATGATGGGCGTTACGGCAATTTTGGAACAAGTGACGCTATGAAGCTGCGCAATATCGCCATCATCGCCCATGTCGACCATGGGAAGACCACGCTGGTTGACCAGCTCCTGAAGCAATCCGGCGCCTTCCGCTCGAACCAGTTGGTGGCGGAGCGGGTGATGGATTCCAACGATCTTGAAAAAGAACGCGGCATCACCATCCTGGCCAAGTGCACCTCGATCCAGTGGCAGGACACGCGCATCAACATCGTCGACACGCCGGGCCACGCCGATTTCGGCGGTGAGGTCGAGCGTATCCTCAGCATGGTCGACGGCGTCGTGCTGCTGGTCGATGCCGCCGA
>CAZUAL010000168.1:0-3073 GCA_964618305.1 uncultured Dongia sp.
TTTACGCGACCTGTGTCAAAATGCCCCCAGTCTGTTGCAGGGATGCCACAGACCGATAGCATTCGATGGATACACGCTGGATAGGTCGTTTCCAGGGCAAAAGGGTTCAAAGAGGAGTCCTGTCCTGTGTTCTCCATCACACAGGTTTGGCTTTACCAAATCCGCCCCCAATCGGGCCTGAATGCGACCGCTTTCTGCCTACCGCAGGACCTGGCGGAGGGCCATGCCCATGCCCCAGGGGCTGAGCGCCAGGAGGCCGAGGTCGAGGGCGGCGAGGAGTTCCAGGGCCCCCCAGGGGCTGGTCCCCTGCGCCACCGCGCCCACCGCCCCCATGCCCAGGATGAGGACCGGCACGAACAAGGGCAGGATGAGGAAGGCCAGCAGCAGGCCGCCGCGCCGTGCGCCGAGCGTCAGCGCCGCCCCCAGCCCGCCCAGCAGCGAGAGGGCCGGCGTCACCGCGATGAGGGCGAGGAGGAGGATCGGATAGAGTTCGGCGGGCAGGCTGAGGAGGAAGGCGAGCAAGGGTGCCGCCGCCAGCAGCGGCAGGCCCGTCATCAGCCAATGCGTCGCGACCTTGGCGAGCGCCACCAACTCCAGCGACAAGGGTGAGAGGGCGAGGCCGTCGAGGCTCCCATCCTCGAAATCGCCGGCAAAGAGCCGGTCGAGCGACAGGAGGGCCGCGAGTGCCGCCATGGTCATGACGATGCCGGCGGCGATCTTGGCCAATAATTCAGGCTGCGGGCCGAGCGCGAAGGGGAAGAGGGCCCCCGCCGCGAGGAAGAAGAGGACGACCACCAGCGCGTCGATCCCCTGCCGAAGGCCGAGGCTCAAATCGCGCCGCATCAGGGCCAGGAACGGCTTCATGCGGCGCGCCCCAGCGTCAACAGGCGCGCATTGGGCAGCGCCATCTCGTCATGGGTCGAGATGATGGCGATGCCGCCCGCCTTGAGATGCCGCCCGATGAGATCGGTGACGAGCTTGATACCGGCCACGTCGAGCGCCGTCGTCGGCTCGTCGAGCAGCCAGATCGGCACCGGCTTCAGCAGAAGGCGCGCGAGGCCGAAGCGCCGCCGCTGCCCGGCGGAAAGATGCTGCGCCGGAAAATCGGCGCATGGGGCGAGACCCACCGTGCCGAGCGCTGCCTCGACGCCCATCGTGGCACCGACGAGATCGGCCCAGAAGGCGAGATTCTCGCGCACCAGCAATTGCGCCTTGAGCGCATCGAGGTGGCCGAGATAGGCGATGTCGGCGCGGTAGGCGGCGGGATCCTTGCCCACCGGCTGGCCGCGCCAGGTGAGCGTCCCCGCCTCGGCGGGAAGGAGGCCGGCCAGAAGCCGCAGCAGGCTCGACTTGCCGCTGCCGTTGGGCCCTTTGAGGATCAGCGCCTCGCCGGGCTTCAGCGTGAAGTTGAGCTCGGCAAAGAGCAGCCGCTCGGCGCGCCGACACGCAAGACCCGTCGCGACGAGCGTGTGATCCGGCGCCATGGCGTGCGTCAGGCTCCCGCCAGCGTCATGCCGTCGATGCGCAGGGTCGGCGCGTTGGTGCCGTATTTGAAGGTGAGATCGTCGGCCGCCGTGATCGCCTTGAACATGTCCTTCAAATTGCCGGCGATGGTCACTTCCGAGACCGGATAGGCGATCTCGCCCTTCTCGATCCAGAAGCCGGCGGCGCCGCGGCTGTAATCGCCGGTGACGCCATTGACGCCGGAGCCGATCATCTCGGTCACATAGAGGCCCTGGTCGATCGCCTTGATGAGGGCGTCGCGGCCGACCTTGCCCGGCGCCATGTGCACGTTGGCCGGCCCCGGCGAGGGCGGGCTCGACGTGCCGCGCGCGGCGTGGCCGGTGGATTTCAGGCCCAGCTGGCGCGCCGAGCGGCAATCGAGCAGCCATTGCGTGAGCCGCCCCTTGTCGATGAGCTTGGCCACGCGCGTGGGCAACCCTTCGCCGTCGAAGGGGCGCGAGCGCAGGCCGCGCTTCCGGTGCGGATCGTCGATGATGTCGATCCCCTCGGCGAAGATGATCTCGCCCATCTTGTCCTTGAGGAACGAGGTGCCGCGCGCAATCCCCGCCCCGTTGATGGCGCCGACGAGGTGCCCGACGATCGAATTGCTGACGCGCGGGTCGAGGACGATGGGCAGCACGGCCGTCTTGGCCTTCCGCGGATTGAGGCGCGCCACGGCGCGCGCGCCGGCGGCCTGCCCCAGCTTCACCGGATCGTCGAGGTCGGCGAGATAGACGGTGGAGCTGAAGTCGTAATCGCGCTCCATCCCCGTGCCTTCGCCCGCCAGCACCGAGACGGAGAGGCCGAAATGGCTGGTGGCATAGGCGCCGGAAAAACCGTTGCTGGCGGCGATCGCCACATCGGCGCGGCCGTAGCCCGCTTCGGCGCCTTCGGAATTGGTCACACCCTTGACGCTCCGCGCCGCATCCTCCGCCGCGCGCACCAGCTCGGTGAGCTTTGCTTCGGACGGCTCGGTCGCGTCGCAGAGGTCGAGCGACGGCCACGATTTCGCCAATTCATCGGGGCTGGCCAGACCGCAGAACGGATCTTCCGGCACCGCCTTCGCCATGGCGACCGCGCGGGCGGCAAGCTCATCGAGCGCGCCCGGTTTGAAGTCGCTGGTGGAGACGATGGCCTGGCGGTGCCCCATGAACACACGCAGGCCCAGATCCTGGGATTCGGCCCGCTCCAGCTTCTCCTTGTTGCCGAGCCGCTCGCCGACCGACAGCGAGACGGAAGTGCCGATGACCGCATCCGCGGCCTCCGCGCCGGCTTTCCTGGCCTTGGTGAGAATGGTGTCGAGAAGGGCAAGCTGTTCGGTGCTGTTCATGACGCGCGCTGGGTCCCGGAAGGAAATGGTTGGCCTTGACGCACAGAAGATGGGGTGCGGCGGGCGAACCGCAAGCTGGGACAAAAGGGGGCAAAAGACAAGAGCCACGGTTGCGGGGAAGTTTGTGGGGAAGGGTTGCGGGGAAGGGGTGGCCATGGTCTGCTGCGCCGGTTCGTGCATCCATTGGAGAAAGACTTCGCCGATGTCGCCGGAATTCCTCGTCACCTCGTTCCTCATCGT
>CAZUAL010000168.1:3083-7565 GCA_964618305.1 uncultured Dongia sp.
GACGGGGGCCGAGTAGGGCATGCTGATCGGGGCGGTTAACGTCGCGCGGGGGGGCCCGGCAGGAGAGGGTTGGCCTGGTGGCGCAGAAGAGGGGGTGCGGCGGGCGAGCCTCGTCGCGGCCATGGGGTGCACGCTCGGCATCGTGCCGCATCTCGCCGCCGCCATCCTGGGGCTCGCGGCCCTGCTCCATGCCAGCGCGATGGCCTTTGCGATCGTCAAATATCTGGGTGTGGCCTATCTCCTCTACATGGCCTGGATGGTGTGGCGCGAACGGGGCGCCTTGAGCCTCTCGCGCGAGATCGGGGCGAAATCCGCCCTCGGCGTCACGCTCGAGGCCGTGCTCATCAACCTCCTCAACCCGAAGCTCTCGATCTTCTTCTTCGCTTTCCTGCCGCAATTCGTGGCGAGCGACGCGGCGCAGCCGATGGTGGCGATGCTGGAGCTTTCGGGAATGTTCATGGCGATGACCTTCATCGTCTTCGCCCTCTACGGCGTGGCGGCGGCCGCCGCGCGCGACCATATCTTGAGCCGCCCGCGCATCCTCGCCTGGATGCGCCGCACCTTCGCCGCCGCCTTCGTGGCCCTGGGCGCGAAGCTCGCGTTCGCGGATCGGTGAACCTCACCCTTCCGGATAGACGACATCCGGCGGATAGGTGGCGATGAAGGCGGGCAGCGCCTCGCAGGCGGCGGAAAGCGCGCTGAGCCTCGGCGCCGGTTCCAGCAATGCCGGGTCGGTCATCGCGACATAGCGCAGCATGCAGGCAGTGGTGATGATCTCCTGCCCCGGGCGCGTCACCTCACTCTTCAGCAGGGCCTCCGGCCAATCGTGCCGTTCCAGGGCCGCGATGGCGCCCGCGGCCTGGGTGCGGCAGCGCTCGTTCCATGCCGGCCAGCGATATTCCCTGGGCCGGATGATCCGCTCATAGGCCGCGGCCCCCGCCTTGTCGATGGCCCCGCAGGCCAGCGCCACGATCTGCAGCGAAGCGCGCCGCGCCTTGCCACGCGCCGGCAGCAGCGCACGATCCTCGCCCACCTCCTCATCCAGCCAATCGAGGATCGCCGCCGAGTCAATCAGCGTCGTCCCGTCATCCAGGATCAACGACGGAATCCGCCCCAGCGGATTGGTCTTGCGCATGTCATCGAAATCCCCAAACACCGAGCGCGTGTCATGCGTGTAGTCGAAGCCCAGCAACCGCAGCGAAATGGCGACACGGCGGACATAGGGGGAATCATATTGGCCGACGAGGATCATGGGGGGAGCTTCCAGTGGTTGTTAGTTTGCTAAGTAAAGTCCCCGGGATCCCGCTGAGGCAACGCGTGATAGCATCCAAAGTCGACGACTTAGCTTCAGTATCGTCATTGACATAACATACATGCGTGGTGCTACCTTTTGTTGAAATTTTCCACCGTGAGCTGACGGTCGGGCTATCTCGTCTGTCAGAAATGAATGCGTCCGCGGAGCAATAAATGTCCTCTTTGAAATCAAACCTAGTGAAACGAATTGAGCGCTTGCCAAAACCCACAAATGTCGCGACTGCACTGCAACCACTATTCGAGGCAGTTAGCAATTCTATTCATTCGACGCAGGACAAATTTGGTCCTGCTGTAAGCGACAATGGCCGAATAATAGTCACCGTTGAGACAGATCGAAAGAAGACAGCTCCTGCCGCAACTGTTGAAGACAATGGGGTTGGACTAGATGACAAGAACTATGATGCATTCATCACGACCGATACTGACAATAAGATCGCAATTGGTGGCAAAGGCGTGGGACGCCTTCTTTGGCTAGATTGCTTTGAAGATATAACAGTCAATAGTACGTTCGCAGATTCTCAAGGGAAAATGCTCCGACGCTCGTTTAAATTTGTTCTATCTCACCTCAACCAAATCCAGGACCATTCGATTGTTGAATCGAGAGATTTCGCTACTTCTTTCATGGTGCAATTCTCTGGACTGAGAAATAACGGCTATCTAGCAAAATTCCCTGGACGCAAAGACTACATATTTCAGCACTTCACTTCGCATTTCTTGCCAACGTTTATTGGGGGGCGGTGCCCTCTAATTCAGGTTCATTGTGGGGGCGAAAGCAGAAACTATCCTGCGGATATCGATTCAATTGTCTATAGGCGGTCGCCGGAGAAAGAAATCGAAACTCAAGAATACGGGCTGCTAAAGATTACACTCATGGAATGCGACAAAGTCGCTAGTTCCGATTTGAAGGGCTCCCATTTTGTTCATTTCATTGCGCATGATAGAACAGTAAAATCGCAAGCAATTGACAGCAAACTTGGATTGAAATTCTTTGGCGCGAACTCTGATCGCGTATTTCATGCAATTCTCACTGGCAAGTTTTTGGACGCAAATGTGAACCAGGAAAGAACAGCGTTCATGTTTGAGGACTCCATTCTCGATCGCATAATCAGCGATGTCTGCTGGACCTTTATTGAGAAATTTCTTGAGGAGCCTCTGTCTAGGCTGGGCAGGGAGCAAAAGATAACAATTGAAGAAATAACGGACTCTTATCCATCAGTCGCCTTTGGCAGCATTGAAGAGCTGCAAGAGAAAATACCATCTGGAGAATTAAATGGTGATGCGATTTATGGCCACTTGTCTCGTGAAAGATACCGGCGGGACCAACGACAGGCGCAGAAAATACGCTCTGTTTTAAAGCGACTCAAAGATGGCACAGCAGACAGCAATGCTTTCTCCGCTGCAATTGATGAGGCGCGACGAGCAATTGAAGACGCTGAACAAAAGAGTCTAGCGGAGTATGTAGTGCGCCGAAAAGTCGTTCTCGATTTCATTGAGATCTTGTTACAGAAAGTGAAAGACGATGACCGCGACAGCTCATATCAGCGAGAAGATATTCTCCATTCTTTCATTTGCCCGCTTCGCGTAAACACAATTGCAGATGGAACTAAGCGAGTTGAGCCTGCTGCGTCTCATGATCTATGGATCATCGACGAAAGATTAACTTTCGCGCAGTATTTCAGTTCGGACACTGAATTCGCCGCTCTATCTAGTTCGACCGATGAGAAGGACAGACCAGACATTTTGATTTTTGATCACGTGCATGGCTTGCGACAGACGGATGATCCATCGAAGGTTTTGCTAGTAGAGCTCAAGCGGCCTGGTAGATCTACTTATGCTGATAGTGACAATCCACATATGCAGGTTCAGCGATATATTCGCAAGCTGCTGGCAGGCGAGAAGACAGACGTCAAAGGTCGCCCAATTCAGCTAAATCAGGACACTGTATTCTACTGTTTTATCATTGCGGATATCATCGGAAAGCTTGACGAATGGACATTTTCTTGGCCACGAACGGCCGATGGCCGCGGTCGCTTTCTCCAACCTCAGAGCGGCTTCAAAGGAGTGATTGAGCTAGTTGGCTGGGATACGCTTCTCAGCGACGCCAGGGCCAGAAATAGAGCTTTCTTTGACAAAGCAGGAATTTCTGGAAGGAGTTTCTTTAGTGACGAGTAAGAGGATGATGGTGGCAATCTAGGCGTAGCGCCGGAACGCCAATTCCAGAAATGAGGAGATCGCAGTAACTTGAAAATAGCGATAGGTAGGGCACGACCCTTTATATTCAATTCGAAAATGGAGTCCCCCAATCACAACAAATGCTGTCCGCCGGTGAGGAAGATCTCGGTTCCCGTCACATAAGCGAAGTCGGGGCCGCAGAGTTGGAAGACGACGCCGGCCACCTCGGCAGGCGTGCCCATGCGGCCCATGGGAATGCGCGGGATGAGGGCTTCGTATTCGGGGCCGATCATGGCGGTTTCGATTTCACCCGGCGCCACCGCGTTGACGCGGACACCGAGCGGCGCGAACTCGCCGGCCATTTCGCGGGTCAAGCCAGAGAGGGCGGCCTTCGAGGTTGAATAGGCGGCACCGGCAAAGGGGTGGATCGAATGGCCGGCGATCGAGGTGATGTTGACGATGGCGCCCTTCCCCTTGGCGAGCGCCGGGGCGAAGCCCTTGGCAAGCTGCAAGGGCGCGAAGAGGTTGAGCTCATAGACCTCGCGCCAGGCCGAGACATCGCCATTCAAGGTGCCCAAGCGTTCCTTGAACGAGGTCTTCGGGCTTATCGCCGCATTGTTGATGAGGGCATGGACGGGGGCGCCATCGAGCACCTTCAGGGCTTCGGCGACGAAACGCGGCGCGTCGCCGGGCTCGGCGAGATCGACCGTGATGTGATGCGTCCAGTTGGGATCGCGCTTGCATTCCTCCGGCACCGCCTCGCGCGAGCAGGTGATGATGCGCCACCCTTCATGGGAAAAACGCTGCACCGTCGCATGGCCGATGCCACGGCTGGCGCCGGTCAGGATCACGGTCTTTCTGGTCTCGGTCATTTTGTCTCTGTTCCCAATCCGAATTTCATCGGTCGCTCCCCCCTCACAAGCACCTTTGCATCTACCCCATCCGCTGCTGGTCCGCATCGAGCAGTTCGGCGCGGCTAAGGCTCTTGTCGAGTTT
>CAZUAL010000168.1:7575-8621 GCA_964618305.1 uncultured Dongia sp.
GGTCTGGTCTGGTCCATCCTTGCGCGGAGGTCCTGCCGGCGCTCGACGACGGAATGCGGGTCCTGGTGGATGATGATCTCGGCGCCGGGAAAGGCTTTCAAAAGCTCGGCCTCGACCGCATCGGAAATGCGGTGCGATTCAAGAAGCGAGATCGCGTCGGGGAGTTCCAGGTGGAACTGGATGAAAAGATCCGGGCCGCTGGCGCGGGTGCGCAGATCATGAAGGCTCACCGCTTCCGGGTGCCGCTTCACGATCTCGATGATGCGGGCGCGCGATTCATCGTCCATTTCGCGGTCCATCAGCATGTCGAAGCTCTGCCGCCCGATCTGGATCGCGGTCCAGGCGATATAGGCGGCAACGAGCAGGCCGAAGAGCGGATCGGTCCACCAGAAGCCGAACTCGACCGAGATCAGCAGAGCGGCGATGACGCTGAAATTGACCAGGAAGTCGCTGGCGTAATGCGCCGAATCCGCCTTGATGGCGACCGAGCCGGTGCGCTTCACCACATGGCGCTGCAGCAGGATGAGGGCGCCGGTGATGAGGATCGAGATCACCATCACGGCGATGCCGAAGCCCGCGCGCTCGACGGGCTTGGGGTGCATGAAATGGTCGTAGACCTCGATGATGAGGAGGAGCGAGGAACCCAGGATGAACGCGACCTGCATGAGGCCCGCCAAGGGTTCCGCCTTGCCGTGGCCGAAGCGGTGCTCTTCATCAGCCGGCTGCAGCGCATGCCGCACCGCGAGCAGGTTGACGAGCGAGGCCGCGATATCGAGTGCTGAATCGAAGAGGGTCGAAAGCAGGCTCACCGAGCCGGTCGCGAGATAGGCATAGAATTTCATGCCGATCATCAGCACCGCCGCCGCCACCGCCGCCGTGGAGGCAAGCTTCATCAGCCGCGCCGCCTCGGCCCGGGTGATGGTTGGCGTATCGTGCGGCGGCACTTCGTACATCGAGGTCATGGTGTAGCCTCTTGGCGCGTGTCAATGCAGTGACGGCCCCCCTCCCGACCTCCCCCCTGAAGGTGGGAGGAGATGAGCGCGTGA
>CAZUAL010000169.1:0-2187 GCA_964618305.1 uncultured Dongia sp.
TTCGTGGCGAAGTTCCTGGAAAAGGCCAAGGCCAGCTTCAGCCCCGGCGATCCGCTGGACCCGGCCACGACCATGGGCCCGCTGGTGACCAAGGAACAGCAGAAGCGTGTGCTGGGTTACATCGACATCGCCAAGAAGGAAGGCGCCAAGCTCAGCCTTGGCGGCAATGTGCCGAAGGGCCTGGAGAAGGGCTGCTATGTGGCGCCGACGCTTTTTACCGGCGTCGACAACAAGATGCGCATCGCGCGCGAGGAAGTGTTCGGTCCGGTGGGCACCATCCTGCCCTATAAGAAGCTCGACCAGGCCATCGAGATCGCCAACGATTCGATCTATGGCCTCGCCGCCAGCATCTGGACCTCGGATGTCTCTGTGGCCCACAAGGCGGCGCGCGACATCGAAGCCGGCATCGTCTGGGTCAATTGCTTCGACCATGGCGACATGACCTCGATCTGGGGCGGTTTCAAGCAGTCCGGCATGGGCCGCGACAAGTGCCTGGAAACGCTCACCACCGTCACCCAGACCAAGTCGGTCTGGATGCATCTCGGCTGATCGTCATCTGTTCAGCCAGTCAATGCTGGGGCGGCGGGGCAACCTGCCGCCCTTTTTCTTTGCGCGGCGGTCGCGCTACGGCATAAGTTTGAAACCCGGAAACATGTTGTTGGGAGAAGGCTCGCTTGATTTCTCGCCCGGTCGCAACCCGCTTTGCCCCCGCCTTCACCATTCTTGCCGCTTTCCTCATATTCGTCTCACCGCCGGTGGCGGCACCGGCGCGCGCGGATGAGGCGGCGCAATGTTCCGCGGGCCTCGGTGCCGACGGCAAGCTGCACAGCGGCGCCGATCCGGTCAAAGTCGCCAATGCCTGCATCAGCGCCGCCGGCAGCGGCTCGCCGCAGGCGGCCTACCTTGCCGGGCTCGCGCTGGAGCAGGGGATCGGTGTGTCCAAGAACCCGACCAAGGCCGCGGATTGGTATCGCAAGGCGGCGCGCAAGGGACATGCCGACGCCCAATTCGCCCTGGGGCGGATGGAAGAGGCGAAGCAGAAGAACGATCAGGCGCTCGCCTGGTACGCGCAGGCGGCGCTCTAGAACCATGGCCAGGCGCGGGATGCGATGATCCGGTTGCGCATCGCCGATCCGCATGCCGTGTGGAAGGCCGCGCTGACGGCGATCGTGATCGACCCCAGCCTCGGCTCGGACGAGGAATTCAGCAAGTCAGGCTCAGGCATCATCATCGCCGAGGCAATTGTGCTCACCAACGAACATGTGGTGGCCGGCTGCAAGCAGGTCGCGGTGGCGCCGGGCATTCCGGCCAGGGTGCTGGCGGCCGATGCCGACAAGGATCTGGCCGTGATCAAGGCGGCGATCCCGCTCGGCGCGCCGGTGCCGATCAGCAATGGCAACACGCTTGGCGAAGACGCGGATCTTTTTACCGGCGGTTTCCCCGGCATCGGTCTGAACGATCCGGATTTCGCCATGACCAGCGGACGCTTGTCGTCGCGCAAGTTGAGCGGCGACGACATCAAGAATTACTGGCTGCTCACCAACCAGATCAATCCGGGCAATAGCGGCGGGCCGCTGATGGACGAGACAGGTCTGGTGGTGGGCGTCGTGTCGGCGGAGTTGCCGGTGACGGGCATCGTCAAAAAGAATGCGCCGAAGAACGCCAGGGACGGCATGGCGATCCGTGCCGAAACGGTTCGCGGCTTTCTGGACGACCACAAAATCGCCTTTGAAAGTGCCGAGAAAGGCCCGCTTGCGAACGCGGCGGCAGACATGAGGCACCATGCCGCCGCCGCTTCTGTGCTGGTGGAATGTTTCGAGGATTAGCCGGCCGGGCGCTCAGCGCGCGTCGGCCGCAAGACCTGTTGCAAGTCGGGCCGGATAGGTCGCAGCACTGAGATCGGCGCCGGGTACCGGCAGGCCGTTCACATGCTGGATCTCGCCCGTGACCCGGCCGAGGATGCCGCGCTTCAAGGGGGCAACCTGCAGCCGGTCCGGCCGCTTTTCCCCCGGCATGACGAAGCCGAAGGGTGTTGCCGGCACGAAGCCGAAGCGCTTGTAGTAATCGACATCGCCCACGAGGAGGACCAGATCGTGCCCCATTTCGGCGGCGCGCTCGAGTGTCCGGAAGGTCAGGGTGCGGCCGATGCCCTTGCCGGCAAGGCGCGGCGTGATGCCGAGGGGACCC
>CAZUAL010000169.1:2197-8616 GCA_964618305.1 uncultured Dongia sp.
AGCGCCGGATGCTGGGCCGAACCGACCAGGATGGGCCAATAGCGGATGGTGCCGACGATCTCGTCACCGAGCATCGCCACGTAAGAGAGTTCCGGCACGGGTTCGACACCCTGTCGGAAGAAGTAGGAAGCTTTGTCGAACCGCGCCGGGCCGAAGACGAAGTCGAGCAATTGCTCGACCGCGCCGCCGAGCGCGGCTGGTTCAGGCTTGATGGTGAAGGCAGACGAAAGAGTCTTGTCGGTCATTCCAGGAGATCCTTGTCAGAATAAGCGGTTAATTGATGCGGAGCCGTGGTATCGGCCCGCTTCCCGCTTCGGATCTCCAGGGTGTCAGCGGACACCCGTTTCCATCCTATGCCTCTCGCGCAGCCGATTCCGCCACACGCGAGGAACGAATCCCGGCGGTGGTCAGCGATCGTCGTCGGAGACGCAGGGTGGACATGGATGAGCCTGTCGGCTGTTACGTATGGCCGGTTACATAAGGCATGGACGCCGCCAAATCCATAAAAAATTCGTGGCGGGTCAATGACATTTGCGTGCGTTGCAAATTTGCCGCTGGGCGGGGCCCCAGCGATCTTTCTTGGCGGCTTCCTCAGCGCACCACGGTCACGGGGCAGTGGGCGAGATTGACGACATCGGCCGCGACCGAGCCGAGGAGGAAGCGCTTGGCGCCGGTGACCCCGGCCGATCCCATGACGATATGGTGGTAGGAGTTCTTCTCGGCATAATCGACGATCGTCTTGGCGATCTCGTCGCCGGGCGCCCGCACCGCCGCCACGCGGCGGAGGCCTGATTTCAGGGCCTGTTCGACGGCGAGCAGCAGGGCCTTGTCGACCGGCAGGCTGCCGGCGACGAGAGCGGCCGAATCCCAGACCGTCGGGGTGGAGCCTTCCTTGGTGCCGACCACGGTGATGAAGGAGAGGGGCAGGGCCAGGCGCTGCGCCAGCTCGATCGCATAGGCGACCGTCTTGATCGACGGCGCCGAACCATCGGTGGCGCAGAGAATCTTGTCCATCGTAACCGTCATTGCAATCTGCCCTTTTCCTTCATTTCCCGATCCCCGGCATCACGCATCCTCCCGCCGCAAGGGGCGGGAGAGCAGGGCGCCGACTTCGGCCGCCAGATCGCTGCCCTGATGCAGGATCCGGTTGACCGAGGCGGCGATCGGCATATCGACGCCAAGCCGCCCCGCCAATGTTGCCACCGCCGGCGCCGTCCAGACCCCTTCGGCGACGCTGTGGCGGGCACCAAGAATGTCGGTCAGACGCGACCCCTTCCCGAGCTCGATGCCGAGCGACATGTTGCGCGACTTCGGCGACGAGCAGGTTAATACGAGATCTCCGAGTCCGGCGAGCCCCATCATGGTCTCCGGCTTTCCACCCTTGGCGATGGCCAGGCGCGAAACTTCGGCAAGGCCCCGGGTGATAAGGGCGGCGCGGGCATTGTCGCCAAGACCCGCGCCCATGACGATGCCGCAGGCGATGGCGAGCACGTTCTTCACGGCACCCGCTACCTCGACCCCGGTCAGATCGCTGGTGCCGTAGGGACGGAAGGCGCCGTGGCTCAGGGCCAGCATCAGCCGGTCGACCAGCGCGGCGTCGGGCCCGGCGATGGCGACGGCGGTCGGCAGGGCGCGGGCGGCGTCGGCTGCAAAGCTTGGGCCGGAAAGGGCCGTGACGGCGGTGCCGGGAAGGGCTTCCGCCGCGATCTCGTGGAGCAGCAGGCCGCTCTCCCGCTCGATCCCCTTGGCGCATAGGACGAGGGCGGCACCCTTCTGCCAATGGGGCCGGACAGCGGTGCAAAAGGCGCGGAAATGCTGGGCCGGCTGGGCATAGAGGATGGCGTCGGCGGCAAGCGCCTGTTCAAGATCGGCGCCGACGCCGATCGCGGCCGGCAGGGCGATCCCGGGTAGATAATCGGCATTCTCGCGGGCGGCGGCGATTTGCGCCACCAATTCCGCCCGGCGGGCATAGAGTTGGACCCGGCGCCCGGCGCGGGCGGCGATGAGGGCGAGGGCCGTGCCCCAGGCGCCGGCGCCGATGACGGAAATACGCTCGATCGTCATTTGAGCAGGAACCCGCCGCGGAGCGGATCGTCAGTCTCGACGGTAAAGGTCGAGGTGCCGGTATAGTAGGCCCGCCCCTGAACCTCGGCCCGGATGGCCCGGAAAGATCCGGCCGCAAGCTCGGCCGCGACCCGGCCTTCGAAGATGCTGCCGGTAACGCTCTCGAATCGATGCCAGCCGCCGGCTTCTGTCTGATTGCGTGCCTCGCCGCGCGCCGCCATCAGGGCCAGGCGTGCGGTGACGCCGCTTCCTGTCGGGCTGCGGTCGACCTCATCGGCGGCAAAGACGCAGATGTTGGCGCTGGGCGCATCGATGCCGTCGCCACCGTCGGTGAGGATGGTGCCGTAGAGAAAGGCGAGGTCGGGATCGTCCGGGTGGTTCAAGGGGATTTGCGCCTTGACCGCTTCGGTGACGGCGCTCGCTGCCGCCACCAGATCCTTGGTGCGCGAGCGGCGCACGTCGAGACCGAACGTGGCTGCCGGAAGGAAGGCGTAAAAGGCGCCGCCATAGCCGATATCGACCTTGATCCGCTTGTCGCCAAGATCGATCTCGCGGTCGAGGGCGAAGGCAAAGGCCGGGACACTGAGGAAGCGCGCAGCGCCGCTCGGCTCGACGCTCACCTCGACGAGCCCGCAGGGGCATTGCAGCTTGAGCCGCGCCAGACCGTCGGCACCCGCCTTGATCAGGCCCTGATCGAGCGCGTAACGGCCAAGGGCGATGGTCGCATGGCCGCACATCGTGCTGTAGCCTTCGTTATGGATGAAGAGCACTGCCATGTCCGCGCCATCGATATCGGGCTCGACGGGCAGGACGCCGTACATGTCGTAATGGCCGCGCGGCTCGAACATGATCAGGCGGCGGAAGGCGTCCAGGTGATCGCGGGCGAAGCGGCGCTTCTCCAGGATCGTCGCGCCGGGAATGACGGGATAGCCTTTGGTCACGATGCGGACCGGCTCACCGCCGGTATGCATTTCGACGGTTTCGATCCGTGTCTCGGCATCGGGCAGCAGCGTGGCCGAAGCAATCGCAGCCATTTCCCCTCTCATTTGCGCGAACAGCATACCGCCTGTAATCTGCCGCGACGCGATAATCAAGCTTTGCCAGAAGATTTGCCTATTTTCAGATGATGACAAAAGTGTTTCCGCGGCGCTCCCTCGGCCTTGCCGCTTTGAGCCTTGTTCTTGGCCTGGCGAATGCCGCCTGGGCAAATGCCGCCTGGGCGGAGGGCGGACGCATACCCTTGCGCATCGTGCTGCCGGAAGGCCCGGTGACGCGTTCGGCCGGGTTTGAAATCGCGGCGCAGCGCGGCTATTTCACCGATGCCGGGCTCGATGTCACGCTGCTGCGGCAGACCTATGGGAAATCGCCGGTCGATGCCCTGGCCGATGGCGGGGCCGACCTTGCCGTCGAAATCATGCCCATTGCCCTGGAACGCCGCGCCAAAGGCGGGGATATCGTGCATGTGGCACAGATCTTCCAGCACGCGACGCAGGAACTGGTCTGTCGCAATACGATCGACCAGCCGCAGAAACTGGCCGGCCACAATGTCGGTATCTGGTTCGATGGATGGGAAAGTTCGTTCTATGCCTGGCTGGCGCAGCTGGGGCTTTCTTATTTCGCGACCGGCGGTGGCGTCACCCTGGTGCGCGCCAACGGAGATGCAGACCTATTCATCGAGAATGAAGTCGATTGTCTGACGACCACGACATATCGCGCGCCACTGGCTCTGGCCGCCCTCGGCGATGCGCGCAAGGAACTCATCACTTATAGCTACGAGGATCTGAAGCTCGGTCTGCTGGAAGACGGGATTTATGCCCGCAGCTCGGATCTTGCCAATCCGGCCCGGGTCAACATCCTCAAGCGCTTCCTCAGTGCGGCGGCCCGCGGCTGGCAGTCGCTTCACGATGATCCGAGCCAGGCGGAAATCCTGATCAGGGAATTGCCCGGCGCCAAGGGCTATAGCGACGACGCTCTAGCGGAATCGCTGGCCGCCGTGTCCGCTTCCGTAGCGCCGGAGAAGGTGAAGATCGGCACCCTCAATGACGAAGATTTCGACCGCACAATCCTGCTTCTCATGACCGGCGCGCCGGAACCGGTTCTGACCGCGGCGCCATCGGGTGCCATCAGCGACGTGCTTCGCCAGTAGCGCCGACGACACCCGGCCGATGGTCGATCAGTCGCGGTTGAAGATGGGCAATTCGTTGAGTGGCATTGCCCGCTTGTGGCCGTGATAGCCGGCAAGCCCGCCCTTCTCGGCCACGGTGAAGGCACGGCGCGGCTCATCCCGCACGAAGAGCAGCAGGCACTCGGCACCGGTGATCGAATAGCATTGCGTCTTGGCGATGCCGCCATAGAGGTTGGGGCTGCAGGTGATCTCCGGACAGAAGACGTAATAGGAGTTCATCCCGTCCGGGCTGACGGCAAAGGCACCGCCGCGGGTTGACGAAACCAGGCCCAGATATCGCTGCAATTCAGCATGCGTGGCCTGGGTCAGTTCCAAGGGCGTATCGGCCGCGGCCGGTGCCGGCCTGGTCTGGGCGCAAGCCGAGGCGAAGCCGACGATCACTGTTACGAGCGCCGTCGTTGCCAATCGGCCAAGGCGACGCCGTTTAGTCTGTTTAGGGGCGGTATTCATGCTGTCCTCTGCTCCTGGGTGGAACAACTTGCCTTTCTAGGTAGCGATAGGCTCGCCAGATCACAAGTGATCCACTTCACAGGCCGCCAGATACATTTCGAGAACCGTTCGCAATCGCGCCGGCATTAATCGAGGGTCCGGCGATAGCGGATCAGGGCCAGGATGGCGGCCGCGACCAGAAAGGCGCCGATCGGCCACAGGTCTGGCCAGATTTCGACCCATCCGTTTCCCTTGAGCAGGATACCGCGCACGATCCTCAGGAAGTGGGTCAGCGGCAGGGCCTCGCCGATCACCTGTGCCCATTGCGGCATGCCCCGGAAAGGGAACATGAAGCCGGAGAGAAGCAGGGAGGGAAGGAAGAAGAAGACCGACATCTGCATCGCCTGCAACTGGTTGGTCGACAGCGTCGAGAAGGTGAAGCCGACGGCGAGGTTGGCGGCGATGAAGACGATGGCGCATAGACTGAGCAGGATCAGCGATCCGACGAGCGGTACGGCAAAGAGGTGCCGCGCGGCGACGACAATGATGGCGACCTGGACGTAGCCCACGAAGATATAGGGGAGCATCTTGCCCAGCATCACTTCGACCGGCTGCACCGGCATGGCAAGGAGATTCTCCATCGTGCCGCGTTCCCGCTCGCGGGTCACGGCGAGCGAGGTCATCATGACCATGGTCATGGTGAGGACGACGCCCATGAGGCCGGGCACGATATTATACTGAGTGATGCCTTCGGCATTGTAGCGCTTGTGCAGCCGCACTTCGAACGGCGCCGCCCCTTTCTCGAGATGCGCCAAGGAACCTTTGAGATCGTGCTGCAGGGCGCTGGCATCGAGACCCTGCAGGGCGGAGACGGCGTTACCTGTTGCAACCGGGTCGGTCGCATCGGCTTCGACCAGCAGGGCGGGCGTTTTGCCGCGCACCAGATTCTCGGCGAAGTTCGGCGGCACATGGATGGCGAATTGCACCTCGCCACGGCGCAGCATCAGGTCCGACGTCGCTTCGTCGACCGGCGGCCCGACGAAGTGGATGTAGCCCGTATTCTCCATGGCGCTGAGGAGCGAGCGGGTGAAGTTGGAATTCTCTTCGACCACTGCGATCGCCGGAAGATGCTTCGGATCGGTGTTGATCGCGTAGCCGAACAGCAACAGCTGCATCAGCGGCACACCCATCATCATGCCGAAGGTCAGCCGGTCGCGCCGCATCTGGATGAATTCCTTGGCGAGGATCGCGAGGAACCGGGAGAAGGAAAAGAACCTCACCTTGGTGCCCCCGATCCGCCAGGAGCGTGTTTGCTTGGGGCATGGTTGTTGTTGGTGTCGATGCCGGCCATGAGCTGGATGAAGATGTCTTCAAGGCTGGGATCCGCCGGCTGCCAGCGATAGTCGCCCTGCTGCCGAAAGGGCGCGATGCTTTCCTCGAGCAGCCGGGCGTCCCGGCCGCAGACATGGAGCAAGCTGCCGAAGGCCGCCACCGTGTCTATTCCAGGGAGCTTCTGCAACTCGCGCGAAAGGCGCGGCAGGTCCGGCCCTTCAACGGACCAGGTGGAAAGCGGATGCGCGGCAATGACGTCCGGGATGCGCCCCTTGGCCATCAGCCGCCCATAGGCGATGTAGAGAATCTCGTGGCAGCGTTCTGCCTCGTCCATGTAATGCGTGCTGACGAGGACGGTGAGACCTTCGCCGGCCAGAGCGTGGATCTGGTCCCAGAAATCGCGCCGCGC
>CAZUAL010000170.1:0-8589 GCA_964618305.1 uncultured Dongia sp.
GGCCGGAACCTCGCCGGGCATGTCGCCGGCGCGCGGGAGCGCGACCGGCAAAATTGGTGGCTTGTCGTCGCCTTCGCTATCGGCCTGCTCGCCGGCGCGCTGGTGATGTTGTTCCTTCCGCGTCTGTTGCCGTTCTCGGCCGCGCCGCGAGTCGCCAGCGTCGTCATGGGCGAAACGCCGTGGCGGGCCGGCATGAGTCTCATGGCGTTCGACAGCCCGGATTCATGGCAGCGCGTGGCGTCGGCCGATCAGCTCATAGAGGCGAACCGGGAGGCGGTGGCGGCCTGTTGGGAGGCCGCGCGCACGGCCGGTGCGGATCAGCGATGCACCATCACCGTGAAAGCGCCGACAACGTCGGCGCAGTAGTGTATCCTCGCTGATAGGCTGGCGAGATGTGTGCGACTGCTTGGTCGAGGGAGTGGACACGCCGGCATGGTGGCTTAGGCGGGGATCGGTACTGCCTTTGCAAGCGCAATGTCGGTTGCCGACAGGCCAAATAACGCGCTGACGTGAGCTTCAATCTGTTCTCGTAGCGCGACCGCATTGCGCTCATGAAGCGTTTTCTGGCGCGGCGTTCGTGCCGCCAGCACGGCATCGTTGGCATCGATCAACTGGTGAACCAGCGTTTCAACCTCGTTGCGCTGCGCCGGCGTCGCCGGCGGAACCGGCAAATGCTCGATGAACTGCTTGCCGTGCGAATAATACCCACCCCGGAAAGGGCTTGTATGTGTCCTGACCATCGCTTCGCTCAGGGGATGATGCAGCACCGCCAGCAGGAAGAAAGTGCTTTCCGGCGCGCCGTCCAGCGGGCGGATCAGATAATAAGGGCCGTTCCCGCCGCCGGTCATCATGATGTTGCTCTCGTCGTAAGCGTAGCGGGCTTCGAGCGAGAGAATGGGAAGGATGATCTTCGGGCTGTCGAATTTGGTCAGGCTTTGGGAGCGGCCGAACTGGTAGAATTGCCGATCGGCGGCGGTGCCGCCGACGACATTGCGGCGCTCCAGCTCGGCCTTCCGCGCCGTCAGATACGCGAAGCACACGGGGAAGCGCCGCGCCATGTCTGCCGGCTGGATCAGCCGGGCCGTGGTGCGGGCAGCATGGACGATCTCATAAGGGAAGATCATCCATGCGTTCGCTTCGGCCCGTGTATAGGGATAGAGCCTGGCATCATGCAGGCAGGGCCGGAGAATGCCGCGCTCGATCGGCCAGTCCCTGCCGTCCCATCGCAGCGTTACCGTGTCGGCCGTCGCGGCCGCCGCGCGGAAAATATAGATCGGATCGGCGCTGGTCTGGACGCCGACGAAGATTTCTGCCGCGTTCTTTAGTTTGCGGCCGCAGGCCGCCCGCACACGCGCGAACAGAGCGCACGTGTCGTCGTCCGCAAACTGCCACGGATCATCCGTCAGCTCGGCCGCCGGCAGCACATTCCGGGGGCCGGGCGTCCCGTAGCGCCACGGCTCCAGAGCCTCGACGCGCTCCACCGTCACATCGGCCTTGCCCTGCCGGTCGAGGATCAGCAGGCAGGTGTAATTCGCAGCCTGCCGCCCGAAGACCTGCTGCACGCCGAAATGCACGATTTCCTCAAGGACGTGACCGGCTGTCACCAGGCGGCGGAGCGCCCGCCCCGCCTGAATCGTCATGAACTTGTGCGGGATGATGAAGCCAAGCCGCCCATCCGGCCGGACAAGAGACAATGACCGCTCTATAAACAGCGCATACTTGTCGAAATTATCCTGCCGCGCCGTCGTGTAGGGCGAGGCGGCGTTCTGATAGAAAGCGGCCTCTTCCGGGGAATAAGCCTGCATGTTCTGGATGCGGATATAGGGCGGATTCCCCACGATCACGTCGAACCCGCCCCGTGCCGTTTCGGCGGGGAACTCGTCGGCCCACGAGAACGGATTGACCTTCTCCAGCAGTCGGGCGGGCAGCGCGCCCCGCGCGGCCGTCCATTCTGCTTGGCTGACGAGGCTGTTGCCTGCGCGCAGCGTTCCTTCCAGCTCTGGCAGGGCCGGTGTGCCGGTACGCTCGACGTAATCGCGCAGGCCGGCCGCGCCTTCATCCTCGATCAGCTTCAAGAGAAGGCTGAAGCGGGCGACCTCGACGGCATTGGCGTCAATGTCCACGCCCCGAACATGGGCCAGCAGAATGCGGCGCTTTTCCTCAAAGGTGAGCCGCCACAGCCCCGCCCCCGCTTCGTAGATTTTCCGGCCGGCATGCGTCGCACGGTCGTTCGCCTGATACCATGCAAGATAATGGTCGGTCAGGAACTCGAACACCGACAGCAGGAAGATGCCTGAGCCGCAGCAAATATCGGCAACCGTGAACCCCTCCAGATTGGTGGGAGCCTTGCCGGCGAGGCGCGGGCCAAGCGTGCGCTGCACGATGGCGTCAACGATATAGCGCGGCGTCGGCACGACGCCGCCGCTTTCCCGGACTTCCGGTTTGCTGGCGATCTCGACCGCGCCGTGGGCGTCGATCGTGATGATCTCGCCCAGGAACTGCTCGTAAATTTCACCGAGCACTTCGGTTTCGACAACGGCGAAGGTGTAGGGACTCTGCGGATAATACAGCTCGTTGATGATCCCGCTCAGCACATCATCGCTGATGCGGACGCCCAGTCGGGCATCGTCGAGCAGGCGGAACAGGCCGGAATCATAGAAGGCATCCGCCCGCCGCAGCTCCGCCAATAGGGCATCGAAGCTGCCGCTGCCGGCGGCAAGGCCGCGCAGGGTTTCATAGCGTTCGATCTCCCGATCTTCGCAGATGCGCAGGAAGACGATCCGCAAAAGGAAAAGCTGCACCGCATAGGTCAGCTCTTCCGGCGACAGGCCGGGTGTGTTGCGGTGAATGTCCTGCGCCAGCCGCTCGCGCCAAGATCGCACCTGGCGCAAGAAGAAATCGTCGAACTGTTCCGCCCCGTGGCGTGTCACATCGACGGAGAAGCGCCGGTCGAAATCGCCGGAATAGACCGCCTCGCGCGAGAGCAGCGGCCACAGCTCGTCAAAGCGCGCCTCGAACTCGTCGTAGCGCACCAGCAGAATGCGCGCGACATGCGCTTCGTCGGTCAGGTCGGGCTTGGGCTGGCAATCATAGACCGCGAGCTGGTGGAAGTTGGTCAGGACCGCGATCGGCAGGCTGGCCGAATACCCGTATCGCCGCGTCTGAAACGCCGCGTCCCGGTTGCGGTCGATATGGACGCTCGGCTTCTTGGCCTCGACGAACAATTTGCGCTGGCGGGCAAGCCGCAGCTCATAGTCCGGCTTCTTGGAAAGCCGCTCTTCGCCAACCTCGACCGTGGCCTCTTCAATGACTTCCCGCAGGCCAAGCGGCTGGCCGGCCGCGTTATGCACGTCCCATCCGAATGCCGCGAGCAGCGGCGTGATGAAATCCGTGCGGGCCTGCGTCTCGTTATAGGCCGGCCGCAGATAGTCCGCTTCGTTGCGCTGAAAGCTCTGGACCAGCGCACCGACACGGGCGCGTGCGGCGGTTTTGGGGTCCGCGCCGGTCATGCTGCATCGCCCTGCGCCGCTTTCCTGGCCCCGCGCCGGCGCGAGTTCCGGCGATCCCGCATCTTCGTCCAGACGCTTTTCAGCAGCGTGCATTCAGCCGTCGACAGGCCCATGTGCTCGCGCAGGATGATGCGCGCGTTTTCTTCCAGAACGGAATCTAGCCGTCCGGCGCGAACCAGTTGATCCACTTCCGTCAGCGGCATCGCGCCGTTCAGCTTGGCCGGCATCAGCAGCCGCTCGGCTTCGGTCGGTTCCAGCTCCAGAACACCTCCGCCATAGCTGCGGCCCTCGATCTCGGCCGAGGCGGCCGTGAGCCAGGTGTAAGTGTTGGCAATGACCCGCTCCGGCTTCGCGCCATTGCTCCGCATGCGGTGGATCGTATCGGTGGACGTTGCGCCGGAGGCGTTCAGCACCATGCGCGGGAAGTCGTAAATCTGCCGGAAGGCGAAGCCATCCGGCACCCACACGGACGGCACCAGATACCAAGGCTTGCGGATCGAGCATTTATAGCCGGTATGAAATTCCTTGCGCTCGCCCTCTTCGATATAGCGGCGCAGCTTGGCCGTCAGCTTGCCAGCCTGCCCAGGGTCGATGTTCAGCAGGTGGACGCGATCCCCGGCCGCTGCGAGGGATCTCCAGTCTGCTTTCCCGATCTGGCTTCCCTTCAACTGCGCGGATCTGGAGACGAGGGGCGTTGTGAAGCCTTCGAGGCCTAAGGCGGCGACCTGATCGGCCGACAGCACGAAAAATTCGTTCTTCCCCGTGACCACGCCCACGTCGATGCTCGCATGGGCGGACATCGGCGCGGTGATCGCGGCTTCCTTCAGCGCCCGCATGAAGGTGATCTGCCGGTTGTCGAGGAAGTATTTCAGCCACTTCTCGCTGTCATGACGGATCGTTTTGACTTCCGCCCGCTCCAGCAGGAGCGCCGGCTTGCTGCCGGTAATGTCGGCAACGGTATCGGCCGCCGTGAGAGCCACGCGGCAATCGTTGCCTTCCGACGCCGAGGCCAGAGCGCCGTCCGCCAGCAGCAGGACAACTTCCTGTTCCGCATTTTCAAAGAACAGCTCGTTGCACGCGATCACGTCGATGCGCGTGAAATGATCGGTCAGGTAGGATCGGAGCTGCGCCGCATAGGTGACTTGCAGGATTTCCGCCGGCAGCACGAGCGCGAGGCGGCCGCCCGGCTTCAGGCTGGCCGTCGCCGCGACGACGAACGGCACCCAGATATTCGTCAGGCGATTGGGGGTTAGCCCCTGCTCCCCCATGATCGACATGGCGATAGTGCGGTGCGGCTCCGGGAACGACTGGTAACGGATGAAGGGCGGGTTGCCAATAATCGCGTCAAAGGCGGGCTGATCGGACGCCTGCCACCATGCGAAAAAATCTGAATTTTGAATGATCTTCTCGGCCGACTTGCCAAGCACGGGCTGCAGCCGTTCGGTGGCAGAGCGGGCTTCAGCGGGGATGATCTCGACGCCGGTAAGAAGGCGCGCGATCTTGGCCGGGGTTGCGCCAAGCGCCCGCAGGCGGCGGGCGGCCGCTTCGAGAAAAGCGCCATCGCCGCAGCTCGGCTCCAGCACGGCATCATCGGCCGACTGGATCGCCCAGCCGCAAAGCCACTCCGCGACCTTTGGCGAGGTGTAATAACCACCGCGCAGCTTGTCTTCGTCCAAATCGGCAAAGCGACCACGCGGGCCGGCGCTGGAGGCTACGCCCCCGGCCTTGATGGTGCGTGATTTGGTGCGCGTGATCGTCATTCTTTCCCCACATGAAGCAGCGGCATGTCGTCCTTCAGGAGGCGGTCGATCGCTTCACGAATTACCCATGCCACCGATACCCGATTCTTTCGGGCAATCTCGTTAAGCTCGCGGTGCTGCTCCGCCGTGAGGCTGACGGACAGGCGATGTGCGGACTTGTCGTCGTTGTCTGAAGCGGTGCTTTGCATGGCGGCTTTTTTGTTACATCAGTATGCACCACGCTACACCAGAGCGGTGCTGGAGGCAAGATTCCCTCGCAAAAACCACCGTTTTTGAGACCTTGCCAAGAAGCCCGCCCGAGCGCCCGGCATGGGCCGCGCATGCCTCTCAAAACTATCTCTTGAAATTTCTCTCTCAATTCCGCCATAGTGAGACGAGTTTTAAGAGGTTTGCATGCTTGTCGGCTATGCCCGCGTCTCGACGCAGGATCAGAATCCCGCCTTGCAGCTCGATGCCCTGACGGCGGCGGGCTGCGAGAAGGTATTCACCGAGAAGGCATCCGGCGCGCAGCGCGACCGGCCCGAGCTGGCCGCCGCCCTGTCATACATGCGGTCAGGGGACAGTCTGGTGGTCTGGAAGCTCGACCGCCTGGCGCGCTCCCTGCCCCAGCTCATCGAGACGGTTGCCACCCTTGAGGATCAGGGCATCGGATTCCGCTCCCTGACGGAAGCGATCGACACGACGACCGCCGGCGGCAAACTGGTCTTTCACATTTTCGGGGCGCTTGCCGAGTTTGAGCGATCCGTGATCCGCGAGCGAACCCGCGCCGGCCTGAAGGCCGCGCGCGATCGCGGCCGCAAAGGCGGCCGCCCCCCTGCCCTGTCCGCCGCCGACCTGGCGGTGGCCAAGGCGCTCTTGCGCGATCCGGCGATCACCGTGGACGAGGTGGCGACCCGGCTGAAGGTTTCGCCGGCGACGCTCTACCGGCATTTGCCGGGCGGGCGCGGCGGTATCGGGGCGCAGGGGGAAACAAGTGCTCAAGAAGATCATTTCGATTAAGAACGTCGGCCGGTTCCGCAACTCGGCCGCATCCGGCAATCCGCAGCTTGCCAAGCACACTTTCATCGCCGGTGCGAACGGCTTCGGCAAAACGACGCTCTGTGCCGTCCTGCGCTCCCTGCAAACCGGCGATCCGGCCCATGTTCTCGGCCGCAAGACCCTTGGCGCGACCGACACGCCGGCGATCGAGCTGCTACTGGACGGCGGCGGGCAAGCCCGCTTCGACGGTACGGCATGGAACGTGACCAAGCCGGACATCGCCATCTTCGACGGCGTGTTTGTCGCGGAGAATGTCCATTCCGGCGAAGTCGTGGACATAGAGCACAAGCGCAATCTCTATCGTGTCATTGTGGGCGACGCCGGCGTGAAGCTCGCGGCGCAGGATGCCGAGCTGGCCGCCGAGAGTCGCGCCAAAACTGGCGAGATCAGCACGGCGGGCAAGGCGGTTCAGCCGCATGTGCCGGCGGGCATGAAGCTGGACGCCTTCATTGCCTTGCCGGAGATAGACGACATTGCCGCGCAGATCGAGGCGCAGGCGCGCAGCGTGGACGCGCTGCGGCAGGCCGGGGCGTTGCGCGCTCGCCCTGCCCTCTCGGAATTTGCCATTCCGGCCCTGCCGGATGATTTCACCGGCCTGCTGGCCCGCTCCATCGACGACATTGCGCAGGATGCCGAGCAAAGATTGTCGGCGCACCTGGCTGCACATGGCATGACGGCCAGCGACGGCAATTGGATTGCGGACGGCCTCGGCCATGCCAAAGATACCTGCCCCTTCTGCGGGCAGGATATTCGGGGCCTTCCGCTGATCGCCGCGTTCCGGGCCGTGTTCAGCGAGCGTTATGGGGCGCTGGCCGGAGAAATCGTCACCATGAAAGCGACCGTCGCGCGGGACATGGGCGATGCTGCCCTGGCCCGCCTTGGCACCGTCGCGGAGCAGAACAACGGCGGCGTCGAGTTCTGGCAGAAATATTGCGCGATCGAGACCCCTGCCCTCGCCTTGCCGGCAAAGGCCGTCGCGGCGATCCGCGCACTTGCCGTCGCGGCGATCGGGCTTCTCGACCGCAAAGCGGCAGTGCCGCTCGAACCGATCGCGCCGGATGCGGGATTCACCGCCGCGCGCGCCGCCTATGACGGCGCGGCCGCCGCCATCGAGGCGGCAAATGCCGTGATCCGTGCGGCCAACACCATCATCACCGACAAGAAGGCCGCCACGGACGCCGGCGACCTCAAGACCACCGAGGCCGAATTGGCCCGCTTGAATGCGATCCAGACCCGACACCGCGCGGACGTGTCCGACCTCTGCGCCGCCTATACGAAGCTCTCCGGCGAGAAGGACGCCATCGAGACCCGCAAGGAGGCGATCAGGAAGCAGCTCGACGCGCACACAAAGACCGTGGTGAAGCCCTACGAGCGGCGCATCAACGACTATCTGGCCGCGTTCAATGCCGGCTTCACCATCACCGAGACCAAGCACGCCTACCCTGGCGGCGTCGCCACATCGAGCTACCAGCTCGTCATCAACGACACGGCCGTTGACCTTGGCGACAGCAAGACGCCGGGGGATCGGCCGAGCTTCAAGAACACCCTCAGTGCCGGCGACCGCACCACCCTCGCCCTCGCGTTTTTCCTCGCGCATCTGGAACGCGATCCGGCAGCGGCCGGAAAACTGGTCGTGTTCGACGATCCCTTTAACAGTCAGGACGCTTTCCGCCGCCGGCAAACCGTGCACGAGATCATGAAGGTGGCCGGGAAATGCGCCCAGGTGATCGTGCTTTCGCACGACGCCACTTTCCTCAAGCAGGTTTGGGACAAGTCGCCGGCTGCCGAGCGTGTCGCGGTGATGATTGCCGATCACCGCACCCAAGGCTCGAAAATCACGCCCATAGACCTTGAGGACGCTTGCAGGGGCCGGACGGCGGAAGACATTGACCACCTGCAAACCTATCTCACGACCGGCGCGGGCGTCTTGATCGACATTATCCGCAAGATGCGCGTCGTTCTCGAAACTCATTGCCGCACGACCTATCCGGGCAGTTTCCTTGCCGGTGACTGGCTTGGCGACATGGTGCGGAAGATACGCGAGGGCGGCGCAGTTCATCCCGCGCAGGCGCTTTATGACGAGCTGGACCAGATCAACGGCTATACGAGCCAGTATCACCACGGGGAGAATATGGCCGACGCCACGCCGGATCAGATCGACCCGACAGAACTAACGGGCTTTACGCGGCGCACCCTGCGCATCGTCAACGCTCTTCAAGCCTGACACGACGACGCCGGCCGGGCGTATGGTGCTGAGAACGCATTGACATAACCACGTTTAG
>CAZUAL010000171.1:0-5159 GCA_964618305.1 uncultured Dongia sp.
TCTATCCGCCGTCGCGCCCCGATTGCGATGTTGCCATCCTGTTCATCGAGACGTCGGGGTGCCTGCCCATGTGTGGGCACGGCACGATCGGCACGGTGACGGTCGCCATCGAGAATGGCCTCGTCCGCCCGAAGAAACCGGGCGAGTTGCGCCTCGATACGCCGGCGGGTCTGGTGGTCGCCACCTACGAGCAGGTGGGCGAATATGTTGAGAGCGTGCGCCTCACCAACGTGCCGGGCTTCCTGCATTCGGAGGGGCTCGATATCGATTGCCCCGAGATCGGGCCGATCAAGGTCGATGTCGCCTATGGCGGCAATTTCTATTGCATCGTCGAGCCGCAGGCCGGCTATCGTGACATGGCGGATTTTACCGCTGGTGAGCTCATCGCCATGAGCCGCGAACTGCGCCGCCGCATGAACGAGCGCTACACGTTCGAGCATCCGGACAATCCGACGATCCGCGGCCTCTCGCATATCCTGTGGACAGGGAAACCGACGGTGGCCGGCGCGGATGCGCGCAACGCGGTCTTCTATGGCGACAAGGCGATCGACCGATCGCCCTGCGGCACCGGAACCTCGGCGCGCATGGCGCAACTCGCCGCCAAGGGGAAGCTCAAGGTCGGCGACAGTTTCGTCCATGAGAGCATCATCGGCTCGCTCTTCAAGGGGCGGGTCGAGCAGGCGGCAAGTGTGGGCAACAAGCCAGCGATAATCCCCTCGATCGAAGGCTGGGCGCGCGTCACCGGCTACAATACGATCTTCATCGACGATCGCGATCCATACAAGCACGGCTTCCAGGTGATCTAAGCCGCCGCGCCCATAAAAGAAACGGGAACAGGGAGAGAGAAATGGTCAAGACGTTCAAGGAATTCCCGTCGCTCAGCGTGCTCGATCATCCGCTGATCCAGCACAAGCTCAGCATGATGCGCGACAAGAACACGCCGACCACCTTGTTCCGGCAGCTGCTCAAGGAGATTGCCCTGCTCATGGGCTATGAGCTGACGCGCGATTTGCCGATGACGACGCAGGAGATCGAAACGCCGCTCACCAAGATGGATGCGCCGGTGATCAAGGGCAAGAAGATCGCCGTGGTGCCGATCCTGCGCGCCGGCCTCGGCATGGCGGACGGCTTGATGGAACTCGTGCCTGCCGCGCGCATGGGTCATATCGGTCTTTACCGCGATCATGAGACGAAGCGGCCGGTCGAGTATTTCGTCAAGTTGCCCGAGCCCGAAGGGCGCATCTTCATCCTGGTCGATCCGATGCTGGCGACCGGTCATTCCGCCTCGGCCGCGATCGATACGCTCAACAAGCGCGGCATTCCCGACAGCAACATCCGCCTGATGTCGCTGGTCGCGGCACCCGAAGGTGTCCGCGTGGTAGAGGCCGCACATCCAAGCGTTCCGATCTTCGTGGCGGCGCTCGATTCCCACCTTAACGAGAACGCCTACATCGTGCCGGGCCTCGGCGATGCTGGCGATCGCCTGTTTGGCACGAAGTGAGGTTGCCATGAGCGCCGATCTCATTCTCGCCATTGACCAGGGCACGACCAGCACCCGCGCCATCGCCTTCTCGCTCAAAGGCGAGCCGCAGGCGACGGCGCAGAAGGAATTGCCGCAAATCTACCCCGCCGACGGCTGGGTCGAGCATGACCCGGAGGAGATTTGGCGCGCGACGGTCGAGGTGACGAAGGCCGTTCTCGCGAAGGTCGGTCCTGAGCGCGTTGCCGCCATCGGCATCACCAACCAGCGCGAGACGGCAGTCGTCTGGGACCGCAAGACCGGCAAGCCCGTGCACAATGCGATCGTCTGGCAGGACCGCCGCGGTGCGCCCCTGTGCAAGAAGCTCATCGCCGACGGGCTCGAGACCACGATCCAGGCGAAGACCGGATTGCTCATCGACAGTTATTTCTCCGCCACCAAGATCGCCTGGATCCTGAAGAATGTCGCCGGCGCGCGCGCGGCGGCGGAGAAGGGGGACCTCGCCTTCGGCACGCTCGACACGTTCCTGCTGTGGCGCCTGACCGGTGGCAAGGCGCATGCGACCGACGTCACCAACGCGTCGCGGACCATGCTGTGCGACATCCACAAGCTCGACTGGGACGATGAGTTGCTGTCGATCTTCAAGGTGCCGCGCTCGATGCTGCCGCAGATCCGGGACAATGCGGCGGCCTTCGGCGTCACCGATGCGCGCGAACTCGGAATCAGCCTACCGGTCACTGGCATGGCGGGTGATCAGCAGGCGGCTCTTATCGGCCAGGCCTGCTTCACGCCTGGCATGATCAAGAGCACCTACGGCACCGGCTGCTTCGCGCTGATGAATACCGGCGGCATGGCGGTCCTTTCCAAGAACCGGTTGCTGACGACGGTCGGCTATCGCCTCAAGGGCGAACTCGCCTATGCGAGCGAGGGGAGCATCTTCATCGCGGGTGCTGCCGTGCAATGGCTGCGCGACGGGTTGAAGCTCATCCATCAGGCCGGCGAGACGGAAGCGCTGGCGCGTTCGGTGCGCGGGACGGGCGGTGTCTATCTGGTGCCGGCCTTTACCGGCCTTGGCGCGCCCTATTGGGACCCGATGGCACGCGGCGCGCTGCTGGGCCTCACGCGCGACACCGGCATCGCCCAGATCGTTCGCGCGGCGCTCGAGGCCGTCTGCTATCAGACGCGCGATCTGATGAGCGCGATGACGGACGATACGGGGACGGATGTTCGCTCGCTGCGCGTCGACGGTGGCATGGTGCGCAACGATTGGGTGATGCAGTTCCTGGCCGATCTCTTGAACGTGCCGATCGGGCGACCGGTCGTCGTCGAAACGACGGCCTTGGGGGCAGCCATCGCGGCGGGCCTCGGCCACGGGATCATTCCCGATCTAGCGGCCGCCGCCGCCAACTGGCAGCAGGAGCGGGAGTTCCGCCCCGAAATGGCGGCCGACGAGCGCGAACGCCTCTATGCCGGCTGGAAAACGGCCATCGGGCGGATCCGGTCATGACGCTTCAACGATTGAAAGTGGCGACGCTGTTGGCCAGCCTGGCGATCGCCGGATGCGTCTCGGATTCCGAACTGGGGGCGAAAGGCCCGACCAGCGAGGATATCTGGCAGATGAGCGGCACGAAGGATGCTGTGGTGGCGCTTCAGCAATCGCTTTCGGACGCATGTCACGTCTCGCTGGGGTCGCCGGATTCCTATCAGAAGGTATCGCCGGAAGCGGATACATGCATCCGCTCGAAGGTGGTGATGGCCTTCGATGCGCAGGAAGGGACGCTGATCTGCGGCCGCGACCGCAATCTGCAGCAATTCGTCAGCTGCATTCTGGAAGGGCAGTTCGTGGGCCATGTGATCGACAATACCGGCTCCGAGCGCCTGGCACCTGACCTGCAGTGGGGCGGTGGGGAGGAGCGCGGAAGGAAAGCCTCCAGCCTGCTCACCGACCGCGCCCGCGCCTCTTGCGCGACACCGGACCAGGCGGCGATGAAGCAGTGCGTCGAAGCGGCGCTCCTGAAGGCGTTCGAAATCGATTCTGCTGCGGTAGGGTTTTGCCCCAGCCAGAAGCAACGCGATCTTTGCATGTATTGGGCCGGCTTCGCCCGCTCCATCCGCATCAAGCTGGACCGGATCGGAATCTGACAATCTGCCTCAGCCGAAGACAATTGTTGCATATTGCGCTTCGCCTTCGCTGCAATTACCTTTGGTTGCAACCCGCGTGCGGAGTTGGTGTCTCCGGCGCATAGATTTTGTGTGACCAAGGAGAGACCGCATCATGCGATTGCACAGGCTTGTGTTCGTGATGGGGCTTACGATTGCCGCTTTCGCTCTTAGTGCCTGTCAATCCACATCACAGCCGGCGAAATCTACTTCCAGCTCAGAAAGCTCAGGAGATCCTGACCTCGAGAGGCTGACAGCGCTGCTGGAAGAAATGAAGGAGTCAGGTGAGACCGGAAGCGATCTCAAGCCGACCAATTTTGAAGAGCGCAAGTCGAAGATGACGGCGAAACTGAGCGCTCATTTGCTGAAAGGATGCATTGCTGCCGGCGCTGAGCTGTCAGATTTCACCGGCCCCAACCTGCCACGGTGCGCATATGAGAACGTCAGCAAGTTGGTCGATCCGACGGGTGCGGTCGGCAGTCATTGCGATGATTCGACGAGCACCGACGCCTATGTCGATTGCGCTGGCAATGGAATGCTGATCATGCGCATCAAGGGCTACCTGAAGAAGGAGATGGTCGTAGCAGATTGGAGTGGCAAAGATGCGCCGGTTGACGAGGTCTCAGGCACTCTTGCTTCTCGGCTGATGACAATCTGTCTCGGTGAGCGTAGCGGCAACATCGGCAATTGCTTAGTCGATAAAATGGCGAAAATCTTTGAAGTACCAAGCAAGGATGCTGATGATTGCAAGAGCGGCCATTCAATCAGGAACAAGGTCGCATGCATGGGCTACGCCGCAGCACTAGCGCTCTTTGAACCTCGCTTGTCTTAGCAGAGCTAAGACCCAGATAGCCACGCGCCGAGATCCCCGAGTGCCCTTGCGCTGAGGCGCGGCTTGCGGCCGGCTTTCCATTCGCGGAGTTGCGCCTTGTTGAGACCTTCGGGCGGATCGATTTCCGGGAAGAGGCCGAAATTGACGTTCATCGGCTGGAAGTGCTTGGCATCCGCCTGACCGGTGATGTGGCCGATGAGGGCGCCCAAGGCGGTGGTGAGGGGCGGTGCTGGCATCGCGCGGCCCAGCCGATCGGCAGCGGCGAAGCGGCCGGCGAGCAAGCCGATGGCTGCGCTCTCTACATAGCCTTCGACACCGGTCACCTGGCCCGCGAAACGCAGGCGCGGCATCGCTTTCAGGCGCAGAGATGTATCCAGGAGCTTAGGACTGTTGATGAAGGTGTTGCGGTGGAGGCCGCCGAGGCGCGCGAACTCGGCATTCTCGAGGCCCGGTATCATGCGGAAGATGCGCACCTGTTCGGCATATTTGAGCTTCGTCTGGAAGCCGACCATGTTATAGAGCGTGCCCAGCGCGTTGTCTTGGCGCAGCTGCACCACGGCGTAAGGGCGGCGCTGGGCGTGCGGATCGAAGAGGCCGATCGGCTTCATCGGGCCGAAGCGCAGCGTGTTGGGGCCGCGCCCCGCCATGATCTCGATCGGCAGGCAGCCTTCGAAATAGGGGGTCCCC
>CAZUAL010000171.1:5169-8501 GCA_964618305.1 uncultured Dongia sp.
TCCTTGAACTCGGTCTTCTCGCCGGCAAGGATCGCGTCGATGAAGGCGAGATAGTCGGGCTTGTCCATCGGGCAGTTGATGTAATCGGCGCCATCGCCTTCCGGGCCGACCTTGTCGTAGCGCGACTGGAACCAGGCGCGCTCCAGATTGATACTCTCGCGGTGTACGATGGGCGCGATCGCGTCGAAGAAGCTCAAGGATGCTTCGCCGGTGAGTTTCAAGATCGCTTCTGCCAGAGCCGGCGAGGTGAGGGGACCGGTCGCGATGACGACATTGTCCCACTCCTCGGGCGGCAGGCCGGCTATCTCTTCCCGCGCGATGGTGACGAGCGGATGATGGGCGAGTGTTTCGGTAACGGCGCCGGCAAAGCCGTCGCGGTCGACGGCGAGCGCGCCGCCTGCCGGCAGCTTGTGCTGATCGGCGCATTTGAGGATGAGCGACCCGGCGCGGCGCATCTCCTCATGCAGCAGGCCGACGGCGTTGTTCTCGGCATCGTCGGAGCGGAAGGAGTTCGAGCAGACGAGTTCGGCGCAATGATCGGTCTGGTGGGCGTCGGTCCGGCGCACGGGACGCATCTCGTGGAGAATGACGGGAATTCCAGCACTGACGAGTTGCCAGGCGGCTTCGGATCCGGCCAGGCCGGCGCCGATGATGTGAACGGGTTTGGGGTGCGGGTTTGTCATGCGCGGGGTCATAGCCTTCCCCAAGCACATTGACAACAAAGCCGACGCGCGGAACGATTAACCTTATCTATTCAAGGAGATACAGATGCTGAACTTTCTCAATCCGCCGTCCGTTCCACCGCCCTTCAGCCGCTATTCGCAGATGGTGGCGGTGCCGGGCAATTACCGCTGGCTCCATATCAGCGGGCAGGTCGGTTGCGACCGGCAGCACAAAACAGCGGCCGGCTTCGAGGCGCAGGCTGAACTCGCCTGGGCCAACCTAGCCGCCTGCCTGGAAGCGGACGGGATGGGGGTCGAGGATCTGGTCAAGGTCAACGTGATGCTGACGCGGGCTGGCGATGTCCCGGCCTCCCGCGTGGCGCGCGACAAGGTGCTCAAAGGCGCCCAGCCGGCCTCGACACTCATCATCGTCGCGGGGCTTGCCAATCCGGAATGGCTGATCGAAGTCGAAGGCATTGCGGCCAAGGCTCTCTAGCGGAGAATCGCCCGCGCGTGCACAATGAAGCACCATTCTGCACGTGCGGGGGTCGAGACACATGTCGGAGAAAGGGTCGGATAAGCGCCGCCATCCGCGCCGCAAGGTGCTGAAGAGCGCCAAGGCCCTCTTCCGCGGCGGCGCCAGCCTTTATGATTGCCAGGTACGCGACTGGTCGGAAGGCGGGGCCAAACTGGTCTTTCCGGAACTGACACCATTGCCCAGGCGCTTCACGCTGCAGCTCAGCGACGGCACCGAGCGCCGCTGCGAAGTCGTGCGCGCCGATGGGATGGTCATCGGCGTGCGCTTCGTGGACATTTAGACCGGCTGCTCGATGCCATGGTCGCGCAGCATTTGCGCGTAGCCGGGCCGCGCCAGGGCCGCGCGGATCAACTGGTTGATGTGCGGATAAGAATGGCCGGGACGGGCGAAGAGCCGCGACCAGCGCACCAGCATCGCCAGGTAATAGTCGCAGGCATAGAAACCGGTGCCGCAAAGATACGGACCGCCCGCGGCCAGTTCGCCATCCAGAAAGGTGAAGATATTGCCGATGCGCGCTTCGGCCTTCCCGGTCACCTTCTTCTGCTCCGCCTCGCCATCGACGAAATAGTGTGGATACCAGTATTGCATCAGGGCTTCCTGCAGCGTGTTGGTCAGATAGGCCATCCATTGCAGGAAACGGCCGCGATCCGGATGATCGAGCGCGGGTGCAAGGCCTGCTTCCGGATGGCGCTCGGTCAGGAACTGGCAGATGGCGCTGCTCTCGTAGATGATCTTGCCATCATTATAGACGAGTGTCGGTACGCGGCCGTGTGGATTGAGCGTTAGATATTCCGATGCCTTGTGTTCGTTTTTCTCACGGTCCAGTCGAACGAACTCTGTCGGCGCGCCAATCTCGCGCAGCATGGCGTGTGGCGCCATGGCGGCGCTGCCGGGAATGTAGAAAAGCTTGTAGGACATCGGTGACTCCTCCGCGCTATGTGACAAGCGATGCGAATAGAGAAGCCGCGCGTCCTTGGCAAGAGGCGCTTATGGTGCCAGCGGCGAGCAGCTAAACCGGCTGCTCGATGCCTTCGTCCTTCAGCATCTGCGCATAGGCCGGCCGTGCCATTGCCGCGCGCACCAGCTTGTTGAGATGCGGATAAGTGTGGCCGGGCTTGGGCATCCGCCTCGTCCAGCGGATCAGCATGGCCAGAAAATAGTCGCAGGCGTACCAGTTCGCGCCGCAGAGATAGGGGCCTTTGTTGGCGAGTTCACCATCGAGGAAGGCCCACATCTTCGCGAGGCGTTCCTCAGCCTTCGCCTTCATCTTTGCCTGTTCGGCGGCACCATCGACGAAATATTCATTGTGCCACCAATGCATCAGGGCTTCCTGCACCGTGTTGGTGAGGTAGGCCATCCATTGCAGATAGAGGCCGCGATCCGCATGGCCGATCGCGGGGGCAAGCTTCGCCTCCGGGTGCCGCTCTGTCAGGAACTCGCAGATCGCCGCGCTCTCATACATGATCTTGTTATCGTCATAGATCAGCGTCGGTACCCGTCCATGCGGGTTGAGCTTCATGTAGGCGGCACTCTTCTGCTCGTTCTTTTCGTCATCGATCAAAACGAACTCGGCCCTCACGCCCATCTCGATCATCATCGCATGCGCCGCCATCGCGGCACTGCCCGGGCTGTAGAAGAGTTTGTAGGTCATGCTTATCCCCTCGCAGTCTTCTTCTTCACGCGCTTGCTCAGGTACGGCGCCAGATACTGACCTGTATAGCTCCCCGGCGTGTCGGCGACATCTTCGGGCGTGCCCTCGGCAACGATGCGGCCGCCTTTGTCGCCGCCCTCGGGGCCCAAGTCGATGATCCAATCGGCCACTTTGATGACTTCGAGATTGTGCTCGATGACGACGATGGTGTTGCCCTGGTCGACGAGGTGCTGCAGCACTTCGAGGAGCTTGCGCACATCCTCGAAATGGAGGCCCGTGGTCGGCTCGTCGAGGATGTAGAGCGTGCGGCCTGTGGCGCGGCGGGAGAGTTCCTTGGCGAGCTTCACGCGTTGCGCTTCGCCGCCTGACAGAGTGGTCGCTGCCTGGCCGATATGGACGTAGCCCAGGCCCACCTGGTTTAGCATGGCGAGCTTGTCACGGATGGCGGGCACGGCCTTGAAGAACTCGACGCCTTCCTCGA
>CAZUAL010000172.1:0-8496 GCA_964618305.1 uncultured Dongia sp.
GTGCAAGCCCAGGACCACATCCCCGGTCAGGTTCCGCTTCAAATCCAGGATCAATTTTTCGTAATGGAAATCCGCCAAGGCTTCCAAGGCCATGGCAACGGATTCACCGGCGCTTTGCAGGGCAAGCGGCGCCTGGGCGCGGTCATAGCGCAGCACGCCCGGGGCGGTTGCGGCGAGCTGCGCGTCCGGAATGGCGATGCCGCCAGGGAAGATGGTCACCGGCACCCGGCCCGAAATCGACCCTTCGCCGGAGAGGCCGGCGATGCCGAGGCGGCTGAACAATTCCCCGACCGAGATACCGTCCACCTTGAGGAGCAGATTCTGCGCCGGCGCGTCGAGGCTGAGATCGGCCGGGTCGAGCGTCACCTTGCCGCCCGCCATGTCGAGTTTCGATTCCTTGAGCTCGAGACGCTTGCCGTCGGTGACCTTGAAACGGAAGAGGGCGTTGGTGAGCGGCAGGCCGATATCGGCGAGTTCCACCGCCAGCGCCTGATCGGGCTTGGTCGAAAGCGGCCAGGGCCGGTCGATGGCGATCACCGAGTTCACATTGGTAAGCTGAACGGGGCCGACCTTGCCCGAGAAGTTCCGGACCGCGAGCTTGAGATCGGATGAGAGCTTGGCACCCTCGAATTGCACGGGACCTTCAAGCTCGATGCGGCCGCCGACATTGTCGAGAAAGTCGCGTGCCGCAGGAAAGAGGTTGTAGGGCTGCAGGCCGCCCGGCACGAAATCGATCGGTGCCAAGTGCAAATCGACCGTGCCGCTCAACTTGGCAAGGTCCGCCTTGCCGCTCAGCGACAAGTCGAGCGGCTGCTTGTCGCCGGTGAAATGCGCCTTGAAATTCGCCTTGCCGCCATTGAGCGTCGCATCGGCTTCGGCGGCGACCGGCGTGAAGATGCCGAGCCCGGCGAGCGCCCCGGTCTTGAGCTTCGCCTTCATCGCGCCCTTGTCGTCGGCGGCAAGGTTGAGGGCGACGTTGCCGAGCGTGAGGCCGTGCAAGGGTGCTGCGATTTGCGCGCCCTTGAGATCGAGCGCGTAGGTCAGTGGAGCACCGCTTTGATAGCGGCCGGTGAGTGTTGCATCTGGCATGGCGATGAGCAGTCGTTCTGGGTTCTCCTTCGGTTCGACGCTGAGGCTCGACTTCCCGAAGCCAAGCGCGAAATCGGCGCCGACACCGGCTTCGTTCATTTCGGCGTGAAGGCTGCCGCCGCCATCACCTTTCAGGGCAAGGCTCGGTTTCGGCAGGGCAATTCCGGCACCCGGCAGCTCGACACGATCGGCACTGAGGGCGCCGGCCTTGGTACTTGTGACGTCGAGCACTATCCTGTCCGCGTTGCGCGCCGCCTTGACCGCGACGGGGAGGACGACCCGGCCGCGCGTGACATTCAGCGCGGGCTGGGCGAGGTTCAATCCGTCGAGTTTCAGTTCAAGCGCGCCTTCGAGCGTTTCGGCGCCGCTGGTGAGCGTCGCCGTGAGATCGCCCGTCAAGGCGGCCTTGAAATCGGCGCCGGCACCGCCCGCGAAATTGCCGTTGATCTTGGCAACATCAAGCCAGCCCGGACCGTAGCTCGCTTCGCCGGACAACTCGCCGGACAAAGGAGCGGTGAACAGGTTCTGCGCAAGATTACTCGCCGAGACCGACCAGTCGGCGATGGCGAGCGGCGCGTCCGGATCGGCGCTCTTTTCAGGCACGCGCAGATGTACTTCGACCCGCGCGGCGCCTGCGGTAGGTGGTATCAAGCCGAACATCGGCCAGAGGGCGGACCGCGCATCGAGGTCGAGCGTGATGTCACCCATCGGCGGCTTGCCGTCCTTGGCAAGGGGAGCCGCGAGACTGATGTCGAGCCGGCCGAAATCCTGTTCCTCGCGCAGGGTGAACTGGGCGATGACGGCCTGGGCGTTGAGGTTCGCCTGCCCGGTGCCGGTGATGAAGCCTGCCGGCGACTGGAGACCGATCTCGATCGTCTTCACCAGAATGTCCGGAAGTGGTGCCTCCGTGCCGGCCGAACCAGGTTCGGTGGCCATGGCCCGAAGGCGGTCGACCAGGGGATCGAGATCACCCAGGCTGATGCCGGTGTCGCGGCTGCGGTCGATGGCGGCCAGGAGGGCGACGCGGCCGATTTCCACCGATGCCAGCCTGTGGTGCAGCGGGTCGTAGGCGAGCGTCACATCCTCGACGACGAGATCGCGTTTGCTGCCCAGAACGAGCCGGTCGATATGGGCCTTCTGCCAGTCGAACGCGGTGACGGTGAGATCGGCCGGCACGTCGAGAACACGGCCGAGGAGCGATGGGCCCAACCGGTTGACAAGTTCCAGGCGAAAGAAGAGGGCGATCCCCAGCAGCACGGCCAGGACGAGGACCAGCCGAACGAGCAGGCGCGCCCAGCGCCGCCGGGCGCGCGGGCGCGGCCCATCCACCGTTGCAGGCACCGCCTCCGGCGGCGGCTCGCTCGAGGAATCTTCAGGCACCATCCCTGTAACTGTTTCCGGCGGCGTCCGGCCGGCAGACCGGCGCCAGCACTCTTCTCTGCAAGGTTCAATTGGCTTGAATTCTCATGGATCAGTCTAGCGGCGCCGGGTCCCCTTTGCCACAAGCGTGAGGGCGACGTAACGGGCTTGCCCCGCTGCGCCGGACCGCGCACATTGGGCCATTCTTCTCTTCTATGGCTGAGATTGATGGATAGAAATGCCTGGAATTGGCGCGGTCTAACGGTCCCGGCATTCCTCCTCCTTGCCGGGGCGCTGGTGGCGGGGAATGCCGTTGCGAGCCCGCCGCGCCTCAACAAGACGGATTGCTGGTTCGACCAGCCCAAGGACCTGACGGTCGATTGCTACCGCCTGGAAGTGCCGGAAACGCGGTCCCTTGATGTCAGCGCTGGAGCTAGCCCAGGACCGGGCAAGACGCTGTCCCTGCCCGTGATCCTCATTCACGGCGATGCCGACAGGAAGCAGGCGGATCCCGTCATCTATCTGGCCGGTGGGCCCGGCGACGGCGCCTGGCTGGACAGCGAGCGGATCGGCTGGTGGTGGGATTACATCGCGGCGAACGATTGGCCGAAGAAGCGCGACCTCATCCTCTTCGACCAACGCGGCTCCGGCCTGGTCGAACCGCGCATCGACTGCCCGGAAGTGGAGCAGATCGCGCTCGACCTGCTGGCAACCAACGATCCGGTGCGGGCGACCGACCTGCAGCGCGACGCGGCCAGCATTTGTGGCAGGCGGCTGGTCGCCAGTGGTTTCAACCCCACGGCCTATACCAGCCGCGACGGCGCCGCCGACCTGCACGATCTCTTTACGGCACTCGGCCTCAAGAGCTGGAACATCTATGGCCTTTCCTATGGCACGCGCCTCGCCCTTGAATATATGCGCCAATATCCGCAGGACATTCGCAGCGTCCTGCTTGACTCCGTTCTGCCGCCGGAAGCGCAATTTCTGGAGGACGATGCGCAATCGACGCAGCGCGCCTTCGGCATGGTCTTCAAGGCCTGCGCGCGACAGGAGGATTGCCGCAAGGCCTATGGCGATCTCGACGGCCGCATGACCCGGCTGGTGGAAAGGCTGAACGCGCATCCGCGCGAGATCGAGCGGCCGTCGCCCGACGGGCATGGCGAGGTCAAGGTGATGCTGGACGGCAATCTGCTCGTCACCCGTCTGTTCGGCCTGCTCTACAATCGGGCCGATATCGAGATACTGCCGCAGCTCATCGATCAATATGACAGCGATGACGAAAAGGCCATCAAGGCCGACCTCGACGCCTATGTCGCCGACTTTGTGGGGCGCGAGGATTTTGGCGACGCCATGTTCATGTCGGTCCATTGCCAGGAGGAAGTGCCCTTCAACGATATGGCGAAGGCGGTGGCCGCCTATCGCCGCTATCCGATGCTGGCGGGTCTTGCCGCGATCGGCGAGGCGGGAAGTTTCGCCGCGACCTGCGATGCCTGGCGCAAGGCCCTGCCGGACGTACCGCTGCAGCCGAGCGACAGCGAACCTGTGGTGAGCGATCTGCCCACGCTGATCCTGAGCGGTCTCTTCGATCCGGTGACGCCGCCCGCCTACGGGCGCATGGCGGCCTCGCACCTCGTCAACAGCTTCTTCCTGGAATTCGAGGGGCAGGGGCACGATCTTCTCGGCAACGATCCTTGCGCGAACGTCATCGCCGGGAAGTTTTTCGACGATCCCGCGGTGCCGCCGCGGGATGCATGCCTGGGCCGGCAGCGCCCGCCGGAATTCGCCATGCCGTCGGATTAGAAGATGGGTGAACGGACGGTGGCGCTGGGCGCACCCACCGTCCGTTCCAATCTCGCGCCGATCAGGCGTGCTGCTTTTCCAGTTCCGCCCGGCCACCGTGATTGTCGAGATAGTTGACGAGGGCGGCGACGACGCGGCGGTCGAAGGCTTTGCCGGCACCCTTCATCAGATTCTCGATCGCATCGTCCATGCTGAGGGCGGAACGGAAGGCGCGATCGCTGATCATGCCGATCAGCGCGTTGGCAACGGCGATGACGCGCGCCGTGACGACGATATTGTCGCCGGCGAGGCCCTGCGGCTGACCTGAGCCATCCCAATGCGCCTGTGCCTGGCGCAGCGTTTGGACCACCGGGCCGTCAAACTCTATCCCCTGCAGCAGATCGGCGCTGGTCTGGATTGAATTCTTGATCATGTCGCGCTCCGCCTCGGTGAGCTGGCCGGTCTTGGAGAGGACTTCCTGCGGGATGAGGATCTTGCCGAGGTTGAGAAGGTTGCCGGCGATATCGGCGGTTTCCACTTCGGTCTCGGTCAGACCCATTTCCTTGGCGACGGCGCGGGCCACCTGCGCCACGCGCGCGGAATGCTGGGCGGCGAAGGGGTCGCGCTTGTCGACCACGTCGACCAGGGTCTTCACAAGCTGGTTGAGCGTGCGGGCGCGCCGTTCGCGTTCCGTCACCACGTCGGTGATGTCGCGCTCGACGGTGAGGACAGAGCGGGGCGCGCCGGTCGCGTCCTTGAGCGGGATATGTTCGGACTGCACCACCTTGACCTTGCCGCCATCTTCCGAGCGGGCGACGTTGGAGACTTCGTGGCGCAATTCCATCGCCTCGTGGCTGAGCGTCACGTAGCGCTTGGCCGCCTGCGGCCCCAGCACGTTGACGATCGGCTTGCCGATCATCTCGGCCGTCGGGATGCCCGCCGCCTTCGACGCCTGGCTGTTGGCGAACTGGTAGCTGTCCTTGTCGTCGAGAATGAAAATCTGCGTCGGCTGGCTGTCGGTCACCAGCTGCAGCAGGTTCTTCTGGCTTTCGAACTTCTGCGCCATCTGCTGCGCTTCGTGCGCGGCCTGGCTGGCGCGGCGCGACGAGCCGTGGCGCCAGACGGCGATGATGATGACGCCGATGAGGCCGACCACGAGCAAGAGCACGATGGTGAGATTGCGGAAGCGCGCCTCGGCCGCGCCCAACGCTTCGTCATGGGCAACGGAGTAGGAGAGCGCCCACGGCACCTGAGTGAAGACGCGGCCGGTGACGAGGACGCGGTTGCCGTTGGCATCGCGCTTGTCGGTCGCGAAGGCACCCGGCTTCTGTGCCGCGAAGGCCGTGTCGAGGTCCGGCGTGTCGGCATCGAGCACCGACATCAGCTTGCCGTTGGCGTCGGACGAAAGGTAGGTGACCTTGCCGTCCTTGAAGCGGACCAGGGTGGTCTTGGCCGAGGCGCTGATCTCGCCAGGCTGGCGCAGCAGCGGGAAAATCTCGGCGCCCACTTCCTTGATGCCGACGACGACGCCGATCTGGCTCGCTTGGGCGCCTTCGGTCTGGGCCGCGATGATCGGCACGACGAAGGCCATGCTGGGATTGCCGCGCGCATTCAAGGTCATGTCGCTGGCGGCACGCAGCCCCTGGGTCTGGGCCGAGACGAAAGCCTGCAATTCGCCGCCATAGGGCGGGGCGCCGGGGGATGCAGCCACAACCTGACCCTTGGTGTCGACGATCATCAGCCCGGCATAGCCGGATTCGGCGACATTGGCCGGAACGTCGCTGCTGGCCGCGGCCGGTATGGCGAAGCCGGTGCGGTCGGCGGTGACGGTGAGAAGATTGCGGAGATAGTCGCGCAGGGCCTCGACCTGATCGCTCTGTGTCGCGTCGGCACTCAGTTCCGCGATCTGGTCGGTGTAGATCTGGAGAGACTCGTTCCTGGCCAGGCCCGAAAGCTCATCGAGCTGGCGGTTGAGCCAGCGGTCGATGTCGGTGAAGCGGCTGTCGGCGACGATGCCCATGCGCAGCTGCCACTGGGTTTCCTCGCGTTCGCGCTCCTGGCCGACGAAGTAGCTGACCGCCACCACGCCGATGATGGCGATGAGGGCCAGGATGATCGCCGGAAAGACAATTTTGATCTCGAATTTGTTACCGCCCTCTTCATGAACGGTCGTGGTCGGATTCGTCCCCGGAACTGGCTCGGCCACGTCAGATCTCCCCGTGTGCGATCATTAAATCAATGGGTTGGCAGAAAGATTCAATTTGCTACATTAGCACGTGATTGGCGCCGCGCCAATCGAGCCTTTGCCGGGAATGGAAATCGCAAAACAAGGCGGCGGCGTCACTGAGGAAGGGGTTGGTGCGCGGAATGCAGGCGGGTCAAAAACCCGGGCGATGGTGGCGGCATCGGCTGCGGGTGCGCTTCGGCGCACCGGCGGCGCTGGCGCTGCTGTTGCTGCTGCCGACGGCGGCGTCGGTCGAAGCGCGCACCTATCCGAAGATCTTCGGCTCCATCGAGCTGCCCTCCAAGAATTTGAAGAAGTTTCCGAAATGGCTCGACATGCTCGGCCGCTGGAAGAACGGTGCGCCGTGCGATTCCGACACCTGCACAACGCGCGGCTGGAAGGGCTTCATCGACGACCTCAAGGGAAAGGATCGGCTGACCCAGATCAAAGAGGTCAACAAGCTGATGAACTCCAAGAAATACATCCTGGATAGCCGCAATTGGGGTGTGGAGGATTATTGGGCGACGCCGTTCCAGTTCCTGAAGAAGAACGGCGATTGCGAGGATTACGCCATCTCCAAATTCATGGCGCTGAAGGCGCTCGGGGTTCCGATGGAAGACATGCGCGTCGTGGCTCTCCAGGACCTTAACCTCGGCATCGGCCATGCCGTGCTGATCGTCTATAACGGTTCAGATGCCCTGTTGCTCGACAACCAGATCAAGACCGTAGTCCCAGCCAACACGATCAAGCATTACCGGCCGGTCTATTCGATCAATGAAAATGGCTGGTGGCTGCATCGCAAATGAAGCGCGGGCAGGAAATCTAGCGTATAAAGAGCTAATTAAGGGTGTTGCCGGCAGGGCAGGAAGCCGGTCAGTGGGGGTTTAGGGGCATGAACGAGCGGACCAAAGAGGGACGCATGACCACCGACGAGGAACTCCTCGTCGATTTCGTCGAGCGGCTGGAGCGACATCGCGGCGGCCGGCGCGCCGTGCAGATCCATCTGTCACAATTGCGGCCCTATCATCAGCGGTCGCACCATATCCGCATCGTCAAACAGATACTGGAACCGCTGGTCAAGAAATTCGACGCCGGCATCTACCAGCTGTGGAACAACGATATCGTGGCCCTGACCAAGGGTGCGGGCGAAGAGGATATCGATTTCTACGTCCGCCACGTCAAACAGCTGTTCAAGGCCGACCCGCTTTTTTCAGCACCACCCAGCCCGTCGCGCCGCCCGCCGGCCTTCACCACCTGGTTCGATATCGAGGTGGAGTGGGAGAGTTTCGTCAGCATCGCGCGCGGTCACCTTGAGGACCGGCGCAAGGCGAGCGCCCAGGCCGCGTCGGCCTCCAAGAGTGCACCGCTCGAAGAAGGCCGTGGCCAGCTTATCAGTCCGGCGATCCTGGAAAAGCTGGAGAAGGCGATCGTCAATGCCGATCTCGCCAACATCCTTAGGCGACAGCAGGTCTTTGCGATCATCCCGGGGGCCAAGCCGGCACCCATCCTGACCGAGCTCTATTTCTCGATGCCGTTCCTCGCCCAGACCGTGGCGCCGGGCTACAACGTGACGGCGGACAAATGGCTGTTCCAGCATCTGGCGCGCGTGCTCGATGCCCGCATGCTGGCCTTGATGCCGCGGCAGGACTATCAGCCGATGCTGAAGAATGCCAGCCTCAACCTGTCGTTGACGACGCTGTTGACGCAGGAATTCCTCGACTTCGACCGCGCCACGAACAACAAGGACCGCGGGCCGCTGGCGATCGAGCTTCCCGCCATCGATTATTTCAGCGAGCCGGAGGATTTCGTCTTCGCGCGCGATTTCCTCAAAGAGCGCGGCTACAAGATCGTGCTCGATCAGGTGAAGCATCAGCTGCTGCCGATCCTCGAGCGCGAGCATCTCAACGTCGACCTCATCAAGGTCGTCTGGTCGTCAGCACTCTATGACGATTTCACGACGACGGAAGAGGCGCGCCTCCATGCCGCGGTCGAACGTTTCGGCCGCGAGCGCAGCGCATGCCGCCGATCCTGTGCTGTGGGCGCTG
>CAZUAL010000173.1:0-8441 GCA_964618305.1 uncultured Dongia sp.
CGGTGACCCAGGGGCAATGGAGCTCCGACTTCTCCCAGGCGGCACGCAAGGACAGCATCGGCGCCAGATGGCAGGCGAGCCACGCGCCGAAGGGCAGCGCCTTGAGCTTGGCGGCATTGCCACTGGCCCCGATCTTCCACCAGGGCAGATGCGTTGGCGCCGCGAACATCAAATCCGGCTGGATCTTCCGTAACAATTCCGACGCATTGGGCGCATTGAAATCGAAGGCCACCACGTCGATGCGCGGATATTGGCCCTCAAGCGCCGCGCCGATCTTGGCCGCATTGGCCTTGGCGCGGGCATGGGCGACGTTCCGGGTCGCCACGATGATATGCGGGAATCGCCCATCGCGCGCCGCGGCTTCCAGCACCGCGCCGGTGAGTTTTCCCAGCGATATCAGCAACAGCTTGCTCACCCCACCCCCGATTCCGAGATCGGAAGGAGCGTAACCGCAAGCCGGAGCGTTGGCGAGTGCTCCCTATTTCTTGAAACCGGCTTTCGCGAAAGCCGCGGCTAGCGCGTTGTCGCTACCGCCCCCGCCGCCACGATTCTGTGCCGGCTTGTTGTCCTGCATGAACTTGCGCTCGTTGCGGCCCATCGGCCGGTCCTTGGGCGCTTCCGTGTTCTGCCGGTTTTGCGGCGTGTCGCCGGAACGCATGGTGAGCGAGATGCGCTTCCGCTTGATGTCGACTTCCAGCACGCGGACCTTCACCACGTCGCCGGGCTTCACCACTTCGCGCGGATCCTTCACGAACCGGTCCGCGAGCGCCGAGACGTGGACGAGCCCGTCTTGGTGAACGCCGATATCGACGAAGGCGCCGAAGGCCGCGACATTGGTGACGACGCCTTCCAGCATCATGCCGGGCTGCAAATCCTTCATCTCCTCGACGCCTTCCTTGAAGGTCGCCGTCTTGAACTCAGGGCGCGGATCGCGGCCGGGCTTTTCCAGTTCCTTGATGATGTCGGTTACCGTCGGCACGCCGAACGTCTCGTCGGTGAATTCGTCGGGACGGAGGCTCCGCAGCAACTTGGTATCGCCGATGACGGCGCTCATCTCCTTGCCCGTCACGGCCAAGATACGGCGCACGACCGGATAGGCTTCCGGGTGCACGGAGGAACGGTCGAGCGGGTCCTCCCCATCGCGGATACGCAGGAAGCCCGCCGCCTGTTCGAAAGCCTTCGGCCCAAGCCGCGGCACTTTCAAGAGCTGCTGGCGCGAGGTGAAGGGACCGTTGGCGTCGCGGAAGGCGACGATGTTCTGGGCAAGGGAATCGCCCAGACCCGACACGCGGGCGAGCAGCTTGGCGGAAGCCGTGTTCACCTCGACGCCCACCGCGTTCACGCAATCCTCGACCACGGCATCGAGCGCCTTGGAGAGGCGGAACTCGGCGACATCATGCTGGTACTGGCCGACGCCGATCGATTTCGGGTCAATTTTCACCAGTTCGGCGAGCGGGTCCTGCAGTCGGCGCGCGATGGAGACGGCGCCACGGATGGTCACGTCGAGTTCCGGCAATTCCTTCGATGCGTATTCCGAGGCGGAATAGACGGAAGCGCCCGCTTCCGAGACCATCACCTTGGTGAGCTTCAATTCCGGATGCCGCTTCATCAGATCGTCGGCGAGCTTGTCGGTCTCGCGGCTTGCCGTGCCATTGCCGATGGCCACGAGTTCCAGTTTGTGCCGGTGGCAGAGCGCTGCCAGGATGGCGATCGATTCATCCCATTGCCGCTTCGGCTCGTGCGGATAGATCGTGGCATGCTCCAGCACCTTGCCGGTGGCGGCGATGACGGCGACCTTGCAGCCCGTGCGCAGGCCCGGATCAAGGCCGAGCGTCGCGCGCCCACCCGCCGGTGCCGCCATCAGCACGTCCTTCAGATTGGCGGCGAAGACGCGCACGGCCTCTTCTTCCGCCGCCTGGCGCAGGCGCCCCATGAGATCGAGTTCCAGGCTGAGCTTCAGCTTCACGCGCCAGCACCAATGCGTCACGTCGATGAGCCAGGAATCCGCCGCGCGGCCCTGGTCGGCGATGCCGACATGCGCGGCAATGATACGCTCGGCCTCGTTGAGGGCCTTGCGGTCCTCCGGCTCGTCGATGACGAGATTGAGCGACAGCACTTCTTCCTTCTGCCCGCGGAACATGGCGAGCGCCCGGTGCGACGGCACCTTGGCGACGGGTTCGGCCGCATCGAAATAGTCGGAGAACTTGGCGCCGGATTCCTGCTTGCCCTCGAGCACCTTCGAGGCGAGGCGCCCCTTCTCCCACAGGAACTCGCGCAGCCGCGCCAGCAGATCCGCATCCTCGGCAAAGCGCTCGGAAAGGATATCGCGGGCACCTTCGAGCGCCGCCTTCACATCGGCGACACCCTTCTCCGCATTGACGAAGGCCGCCGCCTCGCCCTGCGGGTTCTTGGTCGGATCGCCGAGCAGCAGGTCGGCCAGCGGTTCGAGCCCCGCCTCGCGCGCGATCATCGCCTTGGTGCGGCGCTTCGGCTTGAATGGCAGGTAGAGATCCTCAAGCCGCGCCTTGGTATCGGCGATGGCAATCTCGCGGCTGAGCTCGTCGGTCATCTTGCCCTGCTCGTCGATGCTCTTGAAGATCGCTGCCCGGCGCTCCTCAAGCTCGCGCAGATAGGCCAGGCGCTCTTCCAGCTTGCGAAGTTGCGAATCGTCGAGGCCGCCCGTCACTTCCTTGCGGTAGCGGGCGATGAAGGGAACGGTGGCACCGCCATCCAGCAACTCGACCGCCGCAATGACCTGCGCATCCCGCGCGCCCAGTTCCTCGGCGATCCTTGCTTCGATGGACTTCATGCCTTCCCTCCGACCTAATCCTTGCAGCGACTCGCCCACCGCCCGCGAGACTCGGGGGCCGGCGAAAGGCAGGCCTTGTAGCGGAGGCATGACTAGGGTTCAATGGCTTGACAGTTTCCGCGACAAACGATCCGCCGATCAACCACTTGAAATTTCTGGAAGTACACACCATGTCGAGCACCAGTTCAACGTCCCGGCCGGCAGCTATCGGCACGGTTCAGGTCGATAACGACCGCGTCGTCGTCACCGAGTGGCGCTTTGCGCCCGGTGCGGAAACCACTTGGCATCGCCATGGCTACGACTATGTCGTCGTGCCGATGAAGACGGGCCGCCTCCAGATCGAAGATGGGCAGCAAACGCACATTGCCGAATTGACGGCGGGCCAGTCCTACTACCGGCCGCTGGGCGTTGAGCACAATGTCATCAACGCAAATGATTATGAGTTTGTCTTTGTCGAAATCGAATTCAAAGCACCCCACTAAGCCCCGCCGCGACGAAAGCGGCAGCGGCAAGAAGCCCGGCAAGCAGCGCGACAAGCGCGGCACCGGCAGGAATCCGCGCCCGGAAACGGACCAGGCGTCCGCATCGGCGCGCAAGGAAAAGCGCATCCCCTTCCCCACCAAGGACCAGGTGCTGGACTTCATCCGCACCTCGCCCGTGCCGGCGGGCAAGCGCGAGATCGCCCGCGCCTTCAATTTGCGCGGCAGCGACCGCATCCCCTTGAAGGCGCTCATCAAGGAACTTGAGAAGGAAGGCGCCGTTGACCGCGGCCGTGCCCGCCGCCTCTCGACACCAGGCAGCCTTCCGGAAGTGACCGTCGTCCAGGTCATCGGTCCGGATGCCGACGGCGATATCTGGGCCCGCCCCATCGACTTTCCGGAAGACGATGCCGAACCCCAGATCGTCATCATCGAGGACAAGAAGGCCGACAAGCCGCTTGCCCCCGGCGACCGCGTTCTGGTCCGCCTGGAAAAGACCGATGCCGATATCTATGAAGCGCGCCCGATCCGGCGCCTGCAGGCACGCTCCGAGCGCGTGGTCGGCGTCTTTGAAAAAGGCCAGCATGGCAGCGGCCGCCTCATTCCCACCAGCAAGCGGGTCAAGACCGAGTTCGTGATCGACGCGCGCGACGTGAACGGCGCCAAGAGCGACGAGATCGTCATCGCGGAAGTCGAGCCGGCACGGCGCCTCGGCGCGCCGCGCGCCCGCGTGGTCGAGCGGGTGGGTCGCATCGGCGAAGCGAAATCAGTCAGCATGATCTCGATCGCCGAGCACCACATTCCTTTCCAGTTTCCGCCCGCCGCACAGGAACAGGCGGAGGCTGCGACGGCCGCACCGCTCGGCAACCGCACGGATCTGCGCGACATTCCGCTGGTCACGATCGATGGCGACGACGCCCGCGATTTCGACGATGCCGTCTGGGCGGCGGCGGACGACAATCCGGAAAATCCCGGCGGCTGGCGCATCATGGTCGCCATCGCCGACGTCTCCTGGTATGTGCGCCCGGACGATGCGCTGGACCGCGTGGCGCGCGAGCGCGGCAATTCCGTCTATTTCCCGGATCGCGTCGTGCCGATGCTGCCGGAAGAACTGTCGAACGGCTGGTGCTCGCTCAGGCCCTATGAGGAGCGGCCGGTCGTTGCAGTCGAGATGGTGATCGATGCCAACGGGCGGAAGCTGCGGCACCATTTCATGCGCGGCCTGATGCGCTCCGCCGCGCGCCTTACCTATGAAAAGGCGCAAGCGGCGATTGACGGCCATCCGGACGATCTTACCGGTCCACTCCTGGAGCCGGTCATCAAGCCGCTCTACGGCGCCTTCCGCTCGCTTCTCAAGGCGCGCGAAGAACGCGGTACGCTGGAACTCGATCTTCCGGAGCGGCGTGTCTTCATCAACCAGGAAGGCGCCATCGAACGCATCGTTCCGCGCGACCGGCTCGACAGTCACCGGCTGATCGAGGAATTCATGATCGCCGCCAACGTCGCGGCGGCCGAGGCGCTGGAGAAAAAGCACTGGCCCTGCATGTATCGCGTTCACGACCAGCCGGATGCGACCCGCGTCGAAGCTCTGCGCGAATTCCTCGATTCACTGGGTTTCAATCTGGCGCGGGGCCAGGTGCTGCGGCCCAAGCATTTCACCCGCCTGCTCATCCAGGCAAAGGACACGCCTTACGCCGAAATGATCAGTTCGCTGATCCTGCGGTCGCAAGCACAGGCCGTCTATGCGCCGGAAAATCTCGGCCATTTCGGTCTCGCCCTCACCCGCTATGCGCATTTCACCTCGCCCATCCGGCGCTATGCCGACTTGCTGGTCCACCGCGCCCTCATCGGCGCCTATGGTTTCGGCGACGGTGCCCTCGACAAATCGGCCACCGCCGAATTCGCCGAAACGGCCGTGCATATCTCCGGCACGGAACGGCGGGCTGCGGCAGCGGAACGCGATGCAATCGACCGCTATGTCGCGGCATTCCTCGCTGACAAGGTCGATGCCGAGTTCGACGGCCGCATATCAGGTGTTGCCCGCTTCGGCCTGTTCATCAATCTGAAGGATACCGGCGCCGACGGCATCGTGCCGATTTCGACTTTGCCGCAGGATTTCTATGACCATGACGAAGCCCGCCACGCTCTGGTCGGAAGGCGGTCGGGACGGACCTTCCAGCTCGGCCAGTCGGTGACGGTGCGCCTGGTCTCGGCCGATCCCCTGACCGGCGGTGTCACGCTGGAACTCCTTTCCGCCGAACCCCTGACCGAAGGGTCAGATCGCCCGTTCGCGCGGACGTCCCAGCCGTTCAAGAACCAGCGGCAGAAGAGCAAGAAGCCACCCCAGGGCCGCCCCAAGAACATCCGCTTCGGCGGCGACAAGGGTCGGGTCAAAGGGAAGGCCGGCGGCAAGCCTGGGAAGAAAAGCAAGAAACGGCGTTGAAATCGCCGCTCCATGCCCCCTAGCCTAAGTCAGTAATTCTGCTAGATTGACGCCCAGTCAAAGGGATAACCGGGCGGCGCAGTGGGGGCAGCGTGTCGGCTTGGGGTAAGTAGCGGATTCGAGCCGATTTGAGTGCGTTTTGTCCTGTGATCGATGCGACCGGGTGGCAGAGCATGCGGCCCGGCCTGCGGGTGGCGCGCCGACTGGCCCTGCTTCCCCTGATCTTCAGCCTATATGCCTGCGCCAGCACCGCCAGCCGCTCGCCCGAGGATGCCGCGGCGGCGCTTGATCGCGACATGCTGGTGACCGGGCTTTCCGACATCGATTCCATCTACATCACCAAGCAGGATATCGGGGCGCTGGCCCTTTCCGGGATGCAGCAGCTGGCGAGCCTCGACCCCGATCTCGAGGTTGAAGGCGACCAGGACGAATTGAAGCTCCTCCAGAAAGGCAACCTCATCGAGGCTGAGTCGCTCGAGGACGGTCCCGACGCCACCGCAAAGCAATGGGGCAAGGCCGCGGCGAAGCTCCTCAAGGAAGCCCGGGCCAAGTCGAGCAAGGTCAGCGACGCCGGCAGCGAGAAGATCTACGAGGCCATCTTCAGCGGCATCGTCGGCAAGCTCGACGGCTTCTCGCGCTATTCCGGCAAGGATTCGGCCCGCGAGGAGCGCGCGTCGCGCGACGGTTTCGGCGGCATCGGCGTCCGCATTTCGGTCGATGACGGCCAGGTCCGCATCACCGCCGTGATGCACTACACCCCGGCCGAACGGCTCGGCCTCAAGCGCGACGACATCATCCAGAAGATCGACGGCAAGTCGGTCGAAGGCTGGAGCCAGCAGGACGTCATCAATCAGCTGCGCGGCGAGGTCGACAGCCGCGTGATCCTCACGCTGATGCGCGACGGCAAGGACAAGCCGTTCGACGTCTCCGTGAAGCGCGCCCATGTGGTGCCGGAAACGGTGAGCTACCGGCGCGAGGGCGACATCGCCTATTTCCGCATCTTCTCCTTCAATTCCGGCACGGCGAGTAGCCTGAAGCGCGAGATAAACGACGCCAAGGACGAGATCGGCAAGAAGATCAAAGGCTATGTCCTCGACCTGCGGAACAATCCGGGCGGGCTGGTGCCGCAATCGGTGGCGACCGCCGACCTCTTCCTCGACGAGGGCCGCATCATCTCGGTGCACGGGCGCCATCCGGACAGCCACCAATATTTCGAATCGACCGAGGGCGATATCGCCAAGGAGAAGCCGCTGGTCGTCCTGATCGACGGCAATTCCGCTTCCGCGGCCGAGATCGTGTCGGCGGCGCTCCAGGATAATGGCCGCGCCGTCCTCGTCGGCACCAACTCCTACGGCAAGGGCTCGGTGCAGAACATCCAGCAATTGCCCAATACGGGCGAGATCAAGATCACCTGGGCACGCTTCCACGCGCCGTCCGGCTACACGCTGCATCACCTCGGCGTCCTGCCCACGATCTGCACCTCGGGCAAGCACAATTCGGACGAGCTCCTCAGCGAATTGCGCATGGGCGAATTGCCGGCGGTGCCGGTCGCCAAGCGCAATGCCGCCAAGCCCGACGACACCAAGGCGCTCGACGAACTGCGCAAGACCTGCCCCGCGCGAAAGAACGAGGACCCGGTCGATCTCGAACTGGCGATTAAGCTCCTGCAGCAGCCGAGCCTCTATCAGAGCGCCCTGAAGCTGGCGACCCCGCCGGCCGGCAGCCAGGTCGACGATGCCGCCGAGGCCCTGCTGCCCTTCGTGCCGTGACGGTCAAACCCAAGGATGCGGCGGGGCTGGTGTTGATCCGCGCCGCCAGCAAGGGCGATCCGGAAATCCTGATGGGCCGCCGCCCGGCAAAGATGGGCTTCCTCCCCGGCATCCATGTCGTTCCCGGCGGTCGGGTGGATGCTGCCGACACCCTGCCCGGCCCATCCGAAACGGAACCCCACCCGCAGGTCGTGGCGCTCCTTGCCGGCAACCGCCCGGCGACTGCCTATATGAACGCCGCCCTGCGCGAGACGTTCGAGGAGACGGGCCTCTTGGTCGGGCGCGTGCTGAGGCGTCCGGAATCGACCCCGGAAGGGGCGTTTTGGGACGCCTGCCGGGCAGCAGGCCTCGCCCCGGATTACGGCGCCCTCGACTATCTCTGCCGGGCGATCACCCCGGCCACCTCGCGCCGGCGCTTCAACACGCGCTTCTTCCTTTGCGACGGCTCCCTGGCGCAAGGAAACCTCACCGGGAACGGCGAATTGGAGGAATTGGCCTGGATTCCCGCCAGTCGCCTCGGCACCCTGAACCTCGTCGACGTCACCGAATATGTGCTGAAAACCGCCCTGCGGCGTTGGGAAAGCGGCATTCCGATCGGCGCCGAGGCAGCTAAGTTATTGAATTACCGGGGCGATATCCTGCGCCTGAGCGCCATGCGGAAGCCTTGACTTTCGGCGTTTCCCCGCTATTTTGCGCCATCCTTTTGCAGCGACACGCATTTTACTTTTGAGAGACGGCCATGGCCAAGTCAGCGACCATCCTTGTGAAGCTCGTCAGCACCGCTGACACGGGCTACTACTACGTCACCAAGAAGAACCCGCGCTCCACCACCGAGAAGTTCGAATTCAACAAGTACGACCCGGTCGTGAAGAAGCACGTGCCCTTCAAGGAAGCGAAGATTAAGTAATCGCGCTTTCAAAAAGAGACGCTCTTAGAGAAAG
>CAZUAL010000174.1:0-8431 GCA_964618305.1 uncultured Dongia sp.
CGTCCTCACCGTTGCCGACATTCGCGCCGTGGGGCCGAAGACTTGGAACGGCTGGAAGGCGCAGCTGCTGCGTGAACTCTATACCCGCGCCCAGAACCAGATGATGGGCGGCCTCAACACGAACGAGGAGGATCGGGCCGCGTCCGTCGTCAACCTCCTCAAGAAGGAACTTCCCGACTGGTCGGACGAAGATGTCACCGTCCATGCAGCCCGCGGCCATTCCGCCTATTGGCTGGCATTCCCTCCGGCTGCCCTCGGCCGTCATGCGCGCATGATCCGAGCTGCCGAGGCGGAACAGCGCCCGCTATCCGTCGAGTTCAATGTCGATCGCTGGCGGGCAATGACCGAGGTCACGATCTACACACCCGACCGGCAGGGTCTCTTCTCGCAGCTGGCGGGCGCGATGGCACTGTGCGGCGCCAGCATCGTCGATGCGCGGATCGTCACCTTGCGGAACGGCAAGGCGCTCGACACGTTCTTCGTGCAGGACAGCGAGGGTGGTGCGTTTGACCGGCCGGCACGCCTTGCCAAGCTTTCCGCGACCGTCACGAAAGTCCTGGAGTCACCGGAACAGACTTTGGCGCAGCTGCAGGATCTGCCGCCGCTCGCCAATCCGGCTGCCCGCAACTTCCCGGTCATTCCCCGCGTCCTGATCGACAACAAGGCGAGCGCCACCCACACGGTGGTCGAAGTCAACGGACGCGACCGCCGCGGCCTGCTCTACTATCTGACGGCGACGCTCACAAAGCTGAACCTGCAGATTTCAAGCGCCAAGGTCTCGACTTTCGGTCACCGCGCCGTCGACGTCTTCTATGTGAAGGACCAGTTCGGCTTGAAGGTGGAAACGGAAGCCCGCCTGAAGACCCTGCACGCGACGCTAATGGCCGTCCTCGTCGAGGCGGAACCGGAAGAAGCGCTCAAGTCCCGGGCCCTCACTGTTGACTCCTGGCCACCCGTCGCGCCATCCAGCGCCGCGCAATAGCGCTCATTCGTTCCTGAGGTAAGGAGCCGCGCGGGCACTCAAAGCGCGCCAGGAGCCAGCAAATCCCAAACCGACCGCCAGGCTCAAGCTGATCGCAAGCGTCGCCAGGATCAGCGGCCAATCCAGCACCCATCCCGTCTCCAGCACCAGGTCCAGGAAGAGATAAGCGCTGACGCTGCCGATACCCAGCGCAAGGCTCGCGGCCAGTCCGGCCAGGATGAGGAATTCCAGCAAATAACCCGCGGCGACGTCACGCCGCGTACCACCCAGCATCTTGAGGAGGACGGCCTCGTAGATTCTCTTTTGCTGCCCGCTGGCCATGGCACCGGCCAGGACCAAGGCACCGACGGCAAGCGCCAAACCGGCGGCCGCGCGGACAGCCCAGCTGACCGCATCAAGAATACGGGTTGCCGTGGCGATTGCTTCCTTGACACGGATGGCGGAGACATTGGGGAACTTCCCGGCCAGATCCCGCACAAGTGCGCTCTCGCGGTCGGGATCGACCCGCACCGTCGCTATATGGGTCTGCGGCGCCCCCGAAATGAGCCCTGGCGAGAAAACCATCACGAAATTGATATCCAGGCGTGACCAGTCGATTTCCCGCAGGCTGGCGATCTTGCCACTGATTTCGCGGCCCAGAATGTTCACCGTCAGATCGTCGCCGACCTTGAGGCCCAGCCCGCGCGCGGTCTCGGCGTCGAGCGAAATCAGAGGATCGCCGTTATAGTCGGCCGGCCACCAGGAACCGTCAACGATCTTCGCCCCCGGCGGCGGCGTGGCCGACCAAGTGATCCCGCGGTCGCCGCGCAACACCCAAGCAATCTCTTCCGGCGCTTTCACCTGCTCGACCGGCGTGCCCTTTATCGCGGATATCCTGCCGCGCAGCATGGGGACATGCTCCAGCCCACTCGCCGACGGAAATGCCGCGACATCCGCCACGAAGGCGTCGAGCTGATTTGGCTGGATATCGATGAAATAGAAGCTCGGCGCCTGGGCCGGCAGCGTCTCGGCGATATCGTGCGTTATGCCGCGCTGGATCAAACCGACGGCAACCAGGATGGTGAGGCCGAGCCCGATCGACATGACGATGCCTGCCGCCGGCGCCTGCGGCCGGGCGATGGCACTGAGTGCAAAGCGAATGGATTGCCGCCAGCCGGCCTTCTGGGCCTGCAGGCGTAAACGTCCTGCGGCGCGCCGGATGCCGGCCGCGAGCAGCCTGAACAGGATCAGAGAGAGCACGGCCCCGAGCGCGAACCATGCGGCGAGTTTGCGGTCGTTCGACCCCAGCAACACAAGGGCAGTCAGTGCCAATCCGACCAGCGCCACGATCAGGGCGTCCAGGCGGCGAACGGCGCCAAGATCGAGGGCCAGGGCCCGGAAGAGCTGGGCCGGCCTGATCCTTTGCGCCCTAAGCAAGGGCAGCAGCGAGAAGCAGGCTGCCGTCAGCAGGCCAACCAAGGCCGCAAAGACCAGCGGCTGCCAATAGAGCCCCGGCAGAATGCGCAGACCGAAAGTTCCAAGGATCGATTGCATCGCGAACGGCAGAATGGAACCGATTGCCAGTCCGCCGATCAGCCCCAGACCCGACATCGCCAATATCTGCAGGCCATAGGTTGCGAACAGGAACGGTGAGGTCGCGCCGAGGCAGCGCAGAACCGCGAGAGACCGCGCCCGGCTTTCAAGATACGCGCGGACAGCATTGGCAACACCGATGCCGCCGATCAGCAGCGCGGCAAAGCCGACAACGTTGAGAAACTGGGCGGTACGGTCGATGAAGCGGCTGGCGCCTGACGCGGCATCGCCGAGATCACGGATACGCCAGCCTGCCTTCGGCAGCTTTGCCCGCAGGTCGCTCAAGAACGCCTGTCCGTCGATGCCCGGCCGATAGGCAATTCGGTAAGAGTGATAGACGAGCGCACCCGGCTGCATGAGGCCGGATTCCGCGATGGCCTGCGGGCTCAACATCAGCCGGGGGCCCAACGAGAATCCGCGCAGGCCACGATCGGGCTCGGCCGTGAGCATGCCGGTGAGACGGTAGTGGGCCGATCCCACTATCAGCATATCCCCGATCTTGAGTCCCAGCCTTTCGACCAGCGCCTGCTCGGCAACGGCTCCGAAAATGCCGTCGGCGCCCTTCGACAAGGCGGCCGCCAGCGGCTGAGACGGCTCCAATCCGATATCCCCGTACAAGGGATAGACACCGTCCACGGCCTTGACCTCGGCCAATGTCGGCGTGCGGTCGCCATTGGCTGCCTTGACCATGCCCCGCATTTCAAGGACATGCGAAAGGGCGCCCCCGGACGCGAGTGCTGCAAGCTCTTCCGGGTTGGCTTCGCGATAAGCGAGCCGGAACTCGGCATCGCCACCCAGAATGATCTTGGCATCGCGGCTGAGCCCCGCTTCGATCGCCTGCGAGAGCGAGCCGATGCCGGCGATGATTCCGACCCCCAGGGCAAGGCTGGCGATGACGACGGCAAAGCGGCGGAACGAGCCGCGCAGCTCGCGACGGGCAAAGGTCAAAGCCAGCATGAATTGACGCATGATCAGGCGGTGCGCCTTTCATCACCGACGATGCGCCCATCCGCCATACGAAGCTCCCGGTCGCACCGCCGCGCCAGGAGAGGATCGTGCGTAATCAGCAGCAAGGTCGCCCCCACTTGTTCGCGCAGACGGAAGAGCAGCTCGATGATCCGTGAGCCGGTTTCCTGATCGAGATTGCCAGTGGGTTCGTCCGCAAGCAGCAGCCTGGGGCGCGGGGCAATGGCCCGCGCCAGGGCGACACGTTGCTGCTCTCCGCCGGACAATTGGGAGGGATAATGGTGGAGGCGATGATGCAGGCCCACGTCGCGCAAGGCTGCTTCCGCCGCCACGAATGCTCCGTCTTCGCCAGCAAGCTCCAGCGGCACCGCGACGTTTTCAAGCGCCGTCATCGTCGGGATGAGATGGAATGATTGAAAGACGATGCCGATATTGCGGCGCCGGAACAGCGCCAGCGCATCCTCGCTCATGCCTGAAATTTGGGCATCCGCTACGCGGATACGCCCGGAACTGGCCCTTTCCAGCCCAGAGAGGAGCAGCATGAGGCTGGTCTTCCCCGAACCGGAGGGGCCGACGAGGCCGACGCTCTCACCCGCCGGAATCAACAAATCTATGCCATTAAGAATATTGACCTCACCGGCCGCACTTCCCAGTTTAAGGGCGACTTGCGATAATTCGATCATGCCTCGGTCCGGTCCCTTCATGCTTAAGCAACTCTTATCAGCCTTCAGTCTCGCGGCCGCCCTTCTCATGGGCAACCATGGCGCCGCCATGGCGGCAAATGTGAAAATTCTGGCATTCGGCGACAGCCTGACGGCCGGATATGGACTTCCTGAAGGCGACGGCTTTGTACCGCAACTGCAGGAAGCCCTGCGAAAGATGGGGCGCGACGTCACCGTTATCAATGGCGGATTGTCCGGGGATACCACGGCCGGCGGCCTCTCGCGCCTGGACTGGATGCTGGCGGAGAAGCCTGATCTGGTCCTCCTTGAACTGGGGGCGAACGACATGCTGCGCGGCCTCGACCCTGACCAGGCCAAGGCCAATCTCGGCGCGATCATCGCCCGGATCCAGCAATCCGGCGCAAAGATCGTGCTGGCGGGCATGCTGGCCGGCCGGAACATGGGGGAGGATTATCGTGACCGGTTCGACGCCATTTACCCCGACCTTTCCAAGCAGTATGGGATTCCGCTCTATCCGTTCTTCCTGGAAGGGGTCGCGGCGAAGCCCGAATTGAACCAGCCGGACGGGTTGCATCCGACGAAGGAAGGTGTTGCCATCATCATCGGCAACATTCTCCCCGCCGTCTTGCAACAATTGGATGCTCTTGCGCCATGAGTGCAGCTTTCGTTGCCGCGCATGCCAGCGGCGAACATTGGGCCGATATCACCCGGCGCTGCCTGGAACAGCTTGGCCCAGTGCCTGGCAAGGATGCCCTCGGATTCGTCTATGTGACCGATCACCTGTCCGGCGATTTCCAATCCATCGTCGATCGGTTGCGTTTGGCAACCGGTGTCGAGCAATGGATCGGCACGGTCGGGATCGCGATCCTGGGTCAGGCCGCTCACTCGTCGGCACAGGAGAATCTCGACGAGCCAGCGATCAGCATCATGGTTGGCAGTTTTCCGGCGGATGGGTTCCGCCTGCTAGAGGCAAGCGGTGGCGGCATCGGCAGCCGCTTGCGCGCCATCGATTCCTGGCAAAAGGCGTCGCATCCCGGGGTCGCGATCATCCATGCCGACCCACGCGCCACGAACCTGCCGGTGCAGATGCAATATCTCAGCAAGGATTCGGGGCTATTCCTGATCGGCGGTCTCAGTTCATCGCGTGCCGAGTTCCCGCAGGTCGCCGGCCAAGTCGGCGAAGGCGGCGTTTCCGGCGCCTTGATGGCGGCCGACGTGCCGATCATGACCGGGCTCAGCCAGGGATGCTCACCGATTGGACCGGCGCATACGATAACGGCGGCGCAGGACAATATCGTGATCGAGATCGATCATCGTCCAGCGCTTGACGTGTTCCGCGAGGAGATTGGTGACATCCTCGCGCGTGACCTGCGCAAGGTGCCCGGCTTCATCTTCGCCGCCCTGCCCGTCGAAGGATCGGATACGGGTGACTATCTGGTGCGCAACATCATCGGCGTCGATACGAACAAGGGATGGCTCGCCATCGGCGACAATGCCGATACCGGCAGCCAGATCATGTTCGCGCGGCGCGACCGCCAATCCGCCATCGCGGATCTCGAGCGCATGCTGAAGAGATTGAAACAGCGCCTCGACAGGCCGGTGCGCGGCGGTCTCTATGTGTCTTGCATCGCGCGGGGTGCGGGCCTCTTCGGCGAGGACGCGGCCGAAACGCGCCTGATCGCCGAACATCTCGGGGCATTCCCGCTCACTGGTTTCTTCGCCAATGGCGAAATCAGCCATGATCGTCTCTACGCCTATACGGGCGTCTTGACGCTATTCCTTTAAAACCGATCGACAGGGGGGAAAAATGGAATACCGCCGCCTCGGACGCAGCGATATCAAAGTGAGTTCCATCTGCCTTGGGACGATGACCTGGGGCGAGCAGAACAGCGAGGCGGATGGTCACGCGCAGATGGACTATGCGCTCGATCAAGGCGTCAATTTCTGGGACACGGCGGAAATGTACGCCGTGCCACCGCGGCAGGAGACCTATGGAGCCACCGAACGGATCATCGGCACGTGGCTGAAATCGCGCGGCAAACGCGACAAGATTGTCCTTGCCAGTAAGATCGCCGGACCCGATAAGCGCCTCACCTATCTCCGCGACGGAATGCTGCCCTTCGATGCCAAGAACATCCAGGCCGCCGTCGATGCCAGTCTGAAGCGGCTGCAGACGGATTATATCGATCTCTATCAGCTGCATTGGAGCGAACGCACGACGAATGGTGCGGGCCGGCTCGGCTACCAACATGTCGCCAATGAAACCTTCACGCCATTCGCTGAAACACTCGAGGCACTGCAGACCCAGGTGAAGGCCGGCAAGATCCGGCTGATTGGTCTTTCCAACGAGACGGCATGGGGAACCATGCGCTGGCTGACGGAAGCCGAGCGGCTTGGCCTGCCAAGGATGCAATCCATCCAGAATGCCTATTCCCTGCTCAACCGCAGTTTTGAGGTGGGCCTCGCGGAGGTGGCGATGCGCGAGGATTGCGGCCTCCTCGCCTACTCGCCGCTCGGCATGGGCATCCTCTCGGGCAAGTATATCGGCGGCAAGGCGCCGGACACCGCCCGCCTCAATCGGTTTCACCAGTTCGTCCGCTACCGTGGCCCGATCGCGGAGGCAGCCGTCGAGAAGTACGTCGCCATCGCCCGCCGCCACGGCCTCGATCCGGCCCAGATGGCCCTCGCCTTCGTCACGTCCCGGCCATTCGTCACCGCGAACATCATCGGCGCCACGAATTTGGCGCAATTGCGCAGCAATATCGACAGCGCGAAGATCACCTTATCCACTGAAATTATTGATGAAATTGACGCCGTCAACAAGGAGCACACCTATCCCTGCCCCTGAACCAGCAAAGTGCCGGCAACGCGCGTCGGTGGCTCGGATGGCTGGTCATGCTATGATTGACGTCGAGCCGATTCGGCTCGTTCTATTCGGCAGGTGAGTGATGCGCCTTTTCGTGGCCATTTCGCTGCCCGACCAGGTGCGCTGGCAATTGCGCCTGTTGTGCGGTGGCTTGCCGACGACGAAATGGGTTCCCCCCGAGAATTTCCACATTACCCTGCGTTTCCTCGGCGAACTTGACGGCCGCGACATGGATTATGTCGATGCGGCGCTTGCCGGCATCAGGGCACCGTCATTTACGCTGCAACTGGCGGAAGTCGGCCTGTTTGCAAGTGGCGGTCGGGTGAACGCCGTCTGGGCCGGCGTGATGAAGGAACCGGCCCTCATGCACCTTCATGACAAGATCGAGTCAGCTGTCGTCCGCGCCGGCCTGCCGCCGGACGGGCAGAACTACAAGCCGCATGTGACCCTGGCGCGCCCGAAAGACCCGCCGCCCCACAAGATGCAGCAATATCTTGCGATGCATAACCTCTTCCGCTCCGAGCCGTTCGAGGTGACGCATTTCACGCTGTTCTCGAGCCATCTGGGCGGCGAGACACCAGTGTATCAAGCAGAAAGGTCCTACGACCTTTCACCAACCATGATGCGGATGACCGCCCAGCGCTGAGGGTGAGCTATTCCGCGGACGGCGCGTGGCCCTTGTCGGCCCAGCGCGTCACGATCAACGACAATAGGCCGAGGATAGCGAAGCCAATCGCCAGCGGCAGGATCGTGCCCTGGAATGCATGACCGATGACGGCGCCGCAGCCGGCCGAGATGAAAGTCGTCATCGCCCCGATCACCGCGGCGCCGACACCGGCAATGTGACCGAGCGGCGCCATCGCCATGGCGTTGAAATTGCCGAACAGCAGGCCGATGAGAAAGAACGCGCACATCATGTAGCCCATGAAGACCAAGAACGCCGGCTGACCATTCACGAACAGCGCGAATATCGCGAATGCGATCGAGAGTATTGTGTGACAAAGCAGCGCCGTGTGCGAAAGCTTGCGCATGCCGAAGCGCATGACGAACTTCGCGTTGGTCAATGACGCCGCGCCGAAAGTGACGGCGAGCGTGCCGAAGCAGATCGGGAACAGCTTTCCCATCCCGTACATGTCTTGGAAGATCTGCTGCGCCGACGCGAGATATCCGATGAAGGCGCCGAAGACCAGGCCGGTCGCCGTCATGTAACCCAGCGCGACGCGGTGGCGGACCGTCTCGATCACGGCGCGCAGAATCCGGGCCAGAGAGAAAGGCCGCCGCCGCTCCAGCGGCAGCGTTTCCTCCTGGCGCAAGGCGAACCAAAGCGCGGTTACGATGCAAAGGACGAGAAGCATCCAGAAG
>CAZUAL010000175.1:0-8407 GCA_964618305.1 uncultured Dongia sp.
CATTAGCACCGTCTACGATTGGATCGGACTCTATGAGTACGCCAATAGCGACATTCGAGCTCTCCTGCCAAGAACCTATAAACGTGGTCCTCGCGCAAAGCAGCTACCCCATGATGTCTTCGTGATCATCAATAACACGGTGAAGGCCAGGTATCTGCAGCGAGAAAGGGTTCCTGTGAAACGAATTCACAGGATCATCGTGGATCAAATCAATCAACTGAACGATGAGCGAAGCCTCGATCGTCAGCTTAGGTCACCATCACTGTCAACGGTGGGTCGCTACATTCGTAGCATGGACCCGTATGAGGTTCGTGTCGCCAGGTACGGGCGGAAAAAGGCTGACAATTGGTATCGTGTCTACAAGAAAGGCATCGTCACTGATCGCATCCTTCAGAGGGTCGAGGTTGACCATACGACGCTTAATGTGATCGTCGTTTGCGAAGATTCAGGCGTTGTCCTGGGTCGCCCAACCCTCACAGTCGCTATTGATCATAGGTCTCGCGCGGTTCTCGGATTCTACCTCGGTTTCGAAGTCCCTAGTTCGATGTCTGTGGCACATTGCCTGCATCACGCCTTCACTCAGAAGTCCTACCTTAAAGCTACATACGACGACATTGTGAACGACTGGCCGTTTTTTGGTATTCCCGCAAGCCTGATCTTCGACAATGGACGAGAATTCCTTAGCGAAGCTATTACGGCCATCTGCGAAACTCTCAACATCGATATCGATTACATGCCTGGTCGGCAGCCTCACTACAAAGGTGTTGTGGAGCGCTTCTTCCGCACTCTCCAGGATCAGCTCATTCATCGATTGCCCGGCACCACGTTGTCGAACCCTGAAGATCGAGGAGACTACGATTCCGAAAAGAAGGCCCGCATCACGATGAAGAAGCTGCTTGGGCTGATCCACAAATGGATTGTCGACATTTATCATCAGGACATCCACTCGGGGATTAACGACACGCCCGCAAATGCTTGGAAGACTTCCGAAGAGGAGATCGGACCCCCACCAATGGCAAAAAGTTTGGCGACTCTGCGGCCGCTGCTTGGTGGCTTTGATCAACGAGCCATCTCCAACTCTGGCGTTCTGCTGCATTCGCTGAAATACAACGACCCTGAAGTCCTTCAGGAGCTTCTGCGGCAACCTGACGCCCCGCGCAAGTGGCAGGTCCGTTTCAATCCTTCCAATCTCGGAACCATCGAAATCTTTGACCCCAAAAGCCTTACTTACTACCCGATTCCTGCCGTCGACCGCGAGTACGCTAATCGTCAAACTCTCTACCGTCACAATATTCACAAACGCATCGCCGCCATCAATGGCGACAAGGTGACTGATATTCGAGCTCTTTGCCGAGCAGAGAGAGAACTCCAGGAAAAAATCGACCTCGCTACTCAGAAGGCAGGCAGAGGAGGAAAGCTCAAAGGAACCTCTGGGCTCGATGTTCCGCGATACAACAAAGTGTTTACGCAGCATGTCGGCTCAGATGATAGCCCCGCGACGCAATCGGAGGCGTATGAATCGAGAGAAGCTATTTCGCCGACAAGAGAGACGACTACTGCCACGAAGACCAGAAAGAAAAAGGATACGGAAGCCATCGTCAGTCCGATTCCGGAGCATGACGCGTATGAAGTTTCACAACTGCTTGACGATTCGTCGAGCGAATTCAACAAGGAGTTTACGTACTCATGAACATGACACCCGAACAGATTCAAGGGCGCCTTGATAGCCTGCGCGAAACTTACATTCCGTATACTGCTGCCAATGAAGCGGTCGAAGCCCTTATCGATCATCATCGTTATGGTAGGCATGCATCCGGGAGCCGCTGCGTGGTTCTCGTCGGGCCTTCCCGAGTTGGGAAGACTGCGGTTCTGACCAAATACAGCAAGGTGGTTACGGCCAAGCCGCGTGAGATCATCGTCAAGAACGGAATTCGTATCCAGCCGATGCCGATCGTAAAGATCGACGTTCCTGAAAAGGTGACGGGCAAAGACGTTCCTGAACGCCTTGCGTCGGCCGTTGGCGATCCCGCTCCCAGTCGAGGTACAGCACATGCTATTCGCCAGCGCTTTGAAGCGCAGGCTGTTCTGCGTGGTGTCGAATCCATTGTGTTCGATGAAGGTCAGCATTTTATCGATCGCAGCCGGGGCGAGCATCGATACATCTACGAGGCTGGTGATTCCTTTAAGAACCTGCTCAATCGCGGGCTCTTCTCGATTGTTCTGGCTGGCACGCGCGGCGTCGAAGGTATTCTCAAGGTGAATGAACAATTGCGTGGCCGGAGCTTTGAGATCATTCGGCTGGAACGATTCGCATATGCCACAAAGCAGGAAGTCAACCGATTCTGCGCGGTTCTTCAGAAGTTCGAGGATGCACTCGGCTTTTCGAAATCGAGCAAGCTGATCGATGGTGATATGCCTCAGCGCTTGCACACTGCATCTCGTGGCTCCATGGGGCATCTGGAAATGCTGCTCGAAAAAGCGCTTCTTATGGCGTTGAAGAAGGGAATGACTTGCATCGACAAGGATCTCCTGTCCGATGCTTATGCAAAATTGTCCATGTGGAGCGATAACCCCGAGAATCCGTTCCGGGCGGCACGCGCTCCTGTCTATCAGGGCGCGCTAGATGGGTCTTCCGACAAGGAAGGGCGTGACTCGTCGAAACGGTAGCGTACGGCATAGAGAATCGAATGACCACCATGTTCTCGTCTTCCTGCGCTAGCGTATTGCCTATCCGCTCAATGCCTTACGTGGATGAGAGCCTGCTTGGGTATCTCAAGCGCCATGCTGCGGTGATCGGCATGCCGACTGTTGCTGCGTTCATCCAGCAATTTGATCTACCTGCCGATGTCCGCTCGGTTCCCACGGCAGATATCTCTGTTCTAGCTGCAGCGCTGGGAGATGTTGGTGCCAAGCTGGAGGCAATGCAACATCGCCGCAAGGAAAAGAAGGTGCTCGTCCGCGGCCATCTCATCTCTCGTCACTACCTGGACACTTTTTCCATGCGGTGGTGTCCAGGTTGCCTTAACGAAGGTCAGTATCATCGCGAGAGCTGGAATCTGGCATTCGTCAAGGTCTGTTTCGTTCATCAGGTCAAGCTACTCCAAAGATGTCCGAGTTGCTCCTCACGGGCACATTGGTCTCGTCCCGGCCTAGATACCTGTTCGTGCGGAGCAGGATTCAGCACCATGGAGGCCATGGGCAGCAGTGAGCTCGCAGCAAGGTGTGCGGGTTTCCTGGGACGTGTTTTTAGCGCATCCCTGGAAGACTGCGAGTGCCCCGCGATCCTTAAAGGCATGCCGCTAGAAGAGGCTGTCGACTTCATCTCGTTGTTGGGCCGGATGGCCTGTGAAGCGAAAGGCCTTCTACCTGGAAAGGGTCGGCCCATGACCTGGCAGCATGCAGATGAACTCATCGGCCTTGGATACGAGGTGGCACTGGATTGGCCACGGTCATTTGTGGCCATCCTGGATTCTCTGTCGGATGGCTATGGTGACCAAGCATCGAATCTCAAGTACGTTTTCGGCTCTTGTTATGCTGCAATGCGCCGAGCACCAACGGAGAGCTATGGCGCGACTATTCGTTCAGTTCTTACGCCATATTGCTTTCGTCGCTTTGGTATTTCAGTAGACGACTATCGGCCGGAGGATACCGATACTCGGCGGAGCAGCTTAGAAGATGCGCGGGTAGCATTGGGCGCCTCGCCCAATGGCTTCCGGAGAATTAAGAAGTTGTTTTCATTGCAGAGAAAAGGGCGCCAAAAATTCGTGGCAGGCGACGAGCTTGAAGTGGTTCGGGCGGCTCAGTCAGAGATCTGCAATGGAAAGACCATGGGCCAGTTACTTGGCCTCCACGTAAAGAAACAGATCAAAGAAGTCCTGGACAGCGGGATCTTCGCTACCGGAGTGGCGGGCAGTGACAAACGAGCCCGATTTGCCAGCCGGACAAAGGTGGAGGCCTTTCTCATGGAACTTGAAAAGGCCTATGAAAGTTCTGGCAAGGCGGCAAATTCGGATCCTTTGGTGACCTGGCCGCAGCTACGGCGCATGGCATCTGAGCGCAAGGTCACCTTGCCTCTTCTCATCCAGCTCTTGGCAGACGGTAAACTCAATCCCACTTCCAGCAAAATGTCAGCGGGCCTACCTGGACTTTTGTTTGGGCGAAATTCGGCTCTTGCCGCATTGGGCAACGCCCCCCACTAGGCTTCGTCGAGACCTCCGTTATCGGCCACCTAGCGTGTGCATCAACATGCGACTCCCCTATTTTCAATTGGCAGTTCGCCAACTTAGGCATCGGACGTAGGCTATCGCCGTACGGGCGCCCAGCAAATCAGCCAGTATGTACGTGAATTAACGCAAACACACAGAATCTATAAAACCACTGCGGACAGCACGTAGGCTTCCCAGCAGGTTTAATCTGACCTCTCAAAAATCGCTCCATTCGCCAGGTAAGCGAACTATTCGGATTCTTAGTGAGTCTTAAGAGGAGTTATCGGTTTCATGGCAGTTTGGCGTCCCCGAGAGGATTCGAACCTCCGACCTACGGTTTAGGAAACCGGCGCTCTATCCTGCTGAGCTACGGGGACGTCGCCGGTGCTTATAGCAATGGCGGCTGCTTTTGGCAAAGCTAGGCCAGCTTTTCAAGGATCCGGATGAGGACCCGGGCGTCGGCGCCGTCGAGCTTCCGTCCGACATGGCGTTCGATCGCTTCGGCATAAACCGGCCACATGCGGTTGATGAGGGCGCGGCCGGGTTCCGCCAGACGGATGATCTGGCGCCGCCTGTCTTCCGGGTGCACGACCCGCTGGGCGAGGCCCTCGGCCACCAGCCGGTCGATGAGGCGTGAGGTGGTGCATTGGGTGAGCAGCAGCTGCCGCTCGATCTCGCTCGGCATCATTTCGGTGAGCGGGGCGCGCTCGAGGCCCGATAGCGCGTCGTACCACTGGCTGGGGGGCAGACCAGCGGTCTTGAGATCGGCTTCGACACTGGCGAGCAGGGTCGGCGCAACCTGCAACAGGCGCGCCCAGGCCGATACCACGAACGGGCAGATGCTCCGTTCGTTGGCGGCGGGCGGTGCCGGTGGCGCGGGCATATTTTGGGCGGCTTCCATGGCCAAAATATATGCACCCGCATGGATATTGACAATATATGCACATGCATATATCTATGCGTCGACCTGTCGCCCCCACCTGACAGGTCTGATTCCTCAGGAGAATTGCCATGAAACTTTATTACTCCCCGGGCGCCTGCTCGCTCTCCCCGCACATCACCGCCCTCGAAGCGGGCCTCAACGTGACGCTGGTGAAGGTCGACACCAAGACCAAGAAGCTGGAGGACGGCTCCGACTTCCGCGCCATCAACCCGAAGGGCCAGGTGCCGACGCTGGTGCTGGATGATGGGGAAGTGGTGACGGAGGGTCCAGTGATCGCGCAGATCCTCGCCGACCTCGCCCCGGCAAGCCACTTGGCACCGGGCAACGGCACCAAGGCGCGCTACAAGCTGCAGGAATGGCTGAACTTCATCACCTCGGAACTGCACAAGAGCTACAGCCCGCTCTTCACGCCGACCACTCCGGACGATTACAAGCCGCTGGTCAAAGCCAATCTCGCCAGCCGCTATGCCTTCCTCGACGAGAAGCTTGCCGGCAAGCAGTACCTGATGGGTGACACCTTCACGGTGGCCGATGCCTATCTCTTCACCGTGACCAACTGGGCGAAATATGTGGGGCTCGATCTCAGCCCTTACGCCAATCTCGGCGCCTTCATGGGCCGCGTCGCCGCGCGCCCGAAGGTTCAGGCCGCGCTCAAGGCCGAAGGCCTCATCCAGTAGTTTCTGACAGTCGTTTCTGGCTGTAACTTCTGGCGGAAATATTCCGGCGCTGCCAGTCTGTCCTCGCGAATGAGGGTCGTGACCGGCAGCGCCGCTTTTTCCCGGAGGTTCAACCTTGCGCGACCTTCCGCTTTCCAAGGTCTATCAGCTGATCGAGCCCGGTCCCGTCGTCTTGCTGACGACCGCCGAGAAGGGCCGCGCCAATGTCATGACCATGTCATGGCACATGATGGTCGAGTTTACGCCGCCGCTCATCGCCTGCATTGTGAGTTCGGGCGACTTCTCGCACGCGGCGTTGCGCAGAACGAAAGAATGCGTCATCGCCATTCCGGCGGCATCGCTCGCCAGTAAGGTCGTCGCCATCGGCAATAGTTCCGGCCGCGACAAGGACAAGTTCGCCGCCTTCGGGCTGACGCCGCGCCAGGGCAGGATCGTCGCCGCGCCGCTCATCGTCGAGTGCTTTGCCAATCTTGAATGCCGCGTCGTCGATACGCGGCTGGTTAGCACCTATAACCTCTTCATCCTGGAAGTGGTGAAGGCCTGGCGCGATCCGGCTGTGAAGCAGCCGCGCACCATCCATCATCAAGGCTTCGGCAAGTTCGCCGTCGACGGCCGAACGATCAAGCTGCCGTCCCGCATGGCGTGACCGGCGGAATTCAGCCGAGCGCGCTCTTCATCAGCTCCGACAGGCGCCGGCGCGGCCGCCCATCGCCATCGAAATTCTCGGCTGCCAGCCAGCTCTCATAGACGGCCCGGATCTTCGGCCAATCCTTGTCGATGATGGAATACCAGGCTGTGTCGCGGTTGCGGCCCTTGTACATCATCGCCTGGCGGAAGGTCCCTTCATAGACGAAACCCAGCCGTTCGGCGGCAGCGCGGGAGGGGGCGTTCAAGGCATCGCACTTCCATTCATAGCGGCGATAGCCAAGCTCGTCGAAGACCCGACGCATCAGCAGAAACATGGCTTCGGTCGCGCCGGCCGTGCGCTGCAGGGCAGGTGAATAATTGATATGCCCGACTTCAATGACGCCGACCGGCGCATCGATCCGGAGATAGCTCGCGACTCCCACGGCCTTGTTGCTGGCCACATCGACAATGGCGTGGAACAGCGGGTCTTCCGATTGCGCCATCTGCCCGACCCAGTCGCGATAGGGCGCCTCTTCGGAATAGGGGCCATAGGGCATGTAGGTCCAGTTGCGCCCTTCCTTGTCAGCCGAATTGGCCGCAAAAAGATCGGCGGCATGCCTGGCCGCGTCGAGCATTTCGATGCGCACAAGGCGGCCGTCGATGGCTGCGCGTGGCGGCTTCGGCCGGGCGGTCCAATTGGGAACCGGGAAGCCGATCGGCTGGCCCAGATGATTCTGATTTGTCGTCACGGCAATCCCCTTCCCGCCACGCTGCGCGCCTTGGCCGCGCTTTCCAGCCGGCTGGCGATGACCTTATAGTATGGCGGCACGGACATTGAAACCTCCCCGCGCCGACTGAGTTGAAAGGCGCACCCGACCGGAGAATCCCATGCGTGCCCCTTGCTGGATTGCGCTTTTTGCCGGCCTCGCCATCGCCGGCTGCGGTGACAGAAGCGACGACCATCTCCTCGGCTATGTCGAGGGAGATTATGTCTACGCCGCCCTGCCGGATTCCGGCCGTATCGTCGACCTGCCGGTCAAGCGCGGCGACCGGGTCGCGGTGGGAGCGCCGCTCTTCGCCCTAGATGCAACCGCGGCACAGGCGCGCTTCGACGGCGCCAAGGCCGATCTGGCCGAAGCGGAGCGGATTCTGGCCGATCTCCGGAGCGGCGAGCGGCCCGAGGAACTCGCCATCATCGAGGCGCAGCTCGAAGCGGCGCGTGCCTCGCTCATGCTCTCCGAACCCCGCGTCAAACGCCGCCGGCAGTTGGTGAAGGACAACATTGTCGGCACTGAGGATCTCGATGCCGCCGAAGCCTCCATCCTGGAGGATCGCGGCCGCATCGCCGAATTCACGGCGCGCCTCGCGGCGGCGCAACTGCCGGCGCGCGCGGATAAGATCGCCGCGCAGGAAGCGGCCGTCGATTCCTTCCGCGCCGCCCTTGCCGAGGCGCAATGGTCCCTCGATGAAAGGAAAGCCGTGGCACCGGCGGCCGGCAGCATCGAGGATGTCTATTTCCGCCTGGGCGAGGAGGTCGATGCCGGTGCGCCGGTGCTGCAATTGCTGCCGCCGGAGAACATCAAGCTGAAGCTTTATGTACCGGAGCCCGATATCAGCCGCTACCGGATCGGCGATGTTCTCAGCGTCAGTTGCGATGGCTGCCCCCAGGGCCTCACCGCCCGGATCGACTTCATCGCCGCCACGGCCGAATACACGCCACCGGTCATCTATAGCGACACCAGCCGTGCCAAGCTCGTGTTCCTGGTCGAGGCGCGGCCAGTCCCGGGTCCCGATTTCCAATGGCATCCCGGCCAACCGGTTGACGCGCGCAAAGCGGCCGACGCGGGTTCATGAGCGCCGTCATCGACGTTGCCGGCCTGGTCAAGTCCTTCGACGGCAACCGTGTCGTCGACGATATCTCGCTGCGCGTCGAGAAGGGCCAGATATACGGCTTT
>CAZUAL010000176.1:0-8319 GCA_964618305.1 uncultured Dongia sp.
GGCGCGCGCGGCCTGATGCAGCTGAGGCCCGCGTCGGCACGGCCGCTCGCCTAGGCACTCGGTATCAAGAAGCGTCAGGAAAAGAGCCTTACCGGGGATCCTGTCCTCAATGTGAATCTTGGCCGTCTCTATCTTGGCAAGCTCATCGACCGCTTCAGCGGCTCCTACATCATGGCGGTCGCCGCTTACAATGCGGGCCCAAGCCGCGTGCGCGACTGGATGTATATCTACGGCGATCCCCGCCGGCCGGACACCGACGCGATCGACTGGATCGAGAACATTCCATTCGAGGAAACGCGCAACTATGTGCAGCGTGTGATGGAAAATCTGCAAATCTACCGGAGCCGCCTTTCGGAGAACGGCGCACGCATCGCGCTCGAGGAAGATCTCAACCGCCCCGCTATCAACTAGGGGCGGCTCTATTTGGGGGAATAGGTGTGACCGAGATTGGGCTGGCCGCAAGCGCGGCCGATGTCAGAGCGGCGGCCGAGCGGATCAGGGGCCGGGCAGTCGTAACACCGCTCCTCGATTATCCGCTGGTGAGTGAAAGGCTCGGCTTTCGCCTGCTCATCAAGGCCGAGACCTTGCAGCTGACGGGTTCGTTCAAATTCCGCGGCGCCTGCAACCGGCTGCTCGCCGGGAAGGCCGCAGACCCGAACCTCAAGGCTGTCGTCGCCTTCTCGTCCGGCAATCACGCCCAGGGTGTCGCTGCCGCCGCCAAGCTGCTTGGCCTCAAGGCCACGATCGTCATGCCGTCCGATGCGCCGGCAATCAAGGTTGCCAACACCAAAGGCTATGGCGCCGAAGTGGTCCTCTACCAGCGTCACAGCGAGGATCGGGAGGCGATCGCACGCGCCATCGCGGCACGCGACGGCGGCCTCATCGTGCCGCCCTATGACGACCCTTTTATCATCGCCGGCCAGGGAACGACCGGCTTCGAGATCGCGGCGCAAGCCACGGCTTTGGGTCTGAAGCCGGATGTCGTGCTGGCGCCGTGCAGTGGCGGCGGATTGGTCGGCGGGGTGGCTCTGGCAATCAAGGATGCCTACCCGTCAGCTCAGGTCTTTGCCGCGGAACCAGCCGGCTTTGACGATCTCGCCCGTTCGCTCGCGGCCGGGGAGCGCCTTGCCAACAAGCCGGACAAGCCGTCAATCTGCGATGCGCTCATGGCGGAGAAGCCGGGGGCGCTGACCTTCCCCATTCATCAGAAACTTCTCGCCGGCTCGCGCGTGGTCAGCGACGATTCGGTCCTTGATGCGATGAGCTTTGCTCAGCGTCACTTGAAGCTGGTGGTTGAACCGGGTGGCGCTGCGGCCCTGGCGGCTGCCCTCGGTATGCGCGGCGACCTTGCCGGCAAGACGGTCGCAATCATCTGCTCCGGCGGCAATGCCGACCCGGAAATGATCAAGCGGGCCGCCGACCGGGGCGACCCGCTTGCTTGAATTCGGAATGTGAGCGCCCATGACGTGAGCGCGCTGTAACGTGAGCGCGCGCCGGTTCAGGCGGTCGCGGCCTTCTTCTCGACCGCCGGTTCCTTTTCCTTCACCGGCTCCACAACGGGTGCCGCGACAGCGGTTACCGGATGCGTGTCGGTGCGACGGCACATGCCCTCGAGATAGGCGCCCTGCTCGATCGCCAGCGATTTGTGGAGGATGTCTCCGGTCACGCGCGCGGTCTTCTCCAGGACAACCATGTCGGCGCGGACTTCGCCATTGACGAGGCCGCAAATGCGCACTGACTCAGCCTGCAGGCCGCCCTGAACGGTGGCGCCTTCGCCGATGGTGATGTTGCGCGACTGGATATCGCCTTCAACCCAACCGTCGATCTGCACGTCGCCGCTGCACACCAGGTCGCCGGTGATGCGGAGATCGGCACTGATGATCGAGGGGATGCCGGCCTTGACGCTGGGGCGCGGGGAATCATGCACCGTCGTCGGCTGACCAGACTTATTAACCTTTGAAAACATAGCGACCTGCCTTGAGAAAGCCCATGGGATCGAGCGGTTTATCGTTGTACCGCACCTCGTAGTGGCAGTGCGGGCCGGACGACCGCCCGGATGACCCGAGCTTGCCGACCAGCTGCCGATAGTCCACCACATCCCCGACCTTCACGGCAACCGAATCTAGATGGGCATAAAGCGTATGTATGCCAAGACCATGGTCGATTTCGACGACCCGGCCGTAATTCCCGCGCCAACCGGCAAAGATCACGGTCCCGGGTGCTGTTACCAGGACATCCGACCGCAGGGTTCCGACCATGTCCAGGCCTTCGTGGCGGGCCCGTTCCCCGTTGAACGGGTCGACGCGGGCGCCAAAGCCACTGGAAATGTAATAATGGTCGACGGGCGCTGCGAGCGGCACCGAACGGAGCACGACCTGCATCTTCTCCCAGCGCGCGACTTCGTCATCAAGCGTCGCCACGTTGGCGAGCAGCTTCTGCTCGGTCTCGTCCGCGCCGGTAGCGGGATCCGGAATGAACGGACCGCCCTTGCCGATGCCGCTCTGTTCGGCCGCTGTGATCAGGCTCTCCACGTCGAGCCCCGTCATCTGCAGCGTCTTTTCCATCTCTTCGAGGCTGTTGCGCGTGCGCTCCGTGACGCTCGCCACGAAATTGGCCTGGCTCTCCTGAACGGAGGCGACCTTGTCACGCAGTTCGTCGATGGTGCGGCTGAGATCCGACCGGCTCAGTTGCAACGTATTGCGCTGAGAGATGACGGTTGAAAGCGCCAGCTTGGTCTGCGCCACCTGGCGCGTAAGATCGGCATTGTTCGCTTGGGCGACCTGCAACTCGTTCTGCAGCGACGAAACCTTTGCGCTAAGGCTCGCCACCTGCTCGGTCGCCGCCTGATGATCGCGCCGCAGCGTGTTGAGCCGGTCCGTCAGGTCGGCGACATCAGACGTAAGCTTGCTGTTGTTTTGGCGGCTCTGATCCAGGAGCGCCGTCAACTCGTCACGCTCGGCGGCGATACGGCGACGTTCGCCTTCAACACCACGGATTTCCGTCTTCAAATCGGCAATCTGATTGGTGAGCGACTGATTGCGCGCGGCAATGCGCTTCAGATCGCTGTCGAACGCAAGCAGCCGATTCTTCAGCGCTTCGCGCAGCTTGGTCCGCAGCGGATCTTCGCCCGCGACCTTCCGGCTGGTATTGCCGTCGAGCGGCGCCGGCCCCTCGATCTGAGTTGCGATCGAACGCAACCCGCCCCGCATCCCGGCATCTTCACCGGAGAGACCCAGCAGATAGGCCTCGTCGTCGCCGAGCTTCTCCGTACTGCCTTTGAACTGGTCGAAATAGTCGGCCACTTCGGCGAGGAGACCGGTATAGGCGCCTTCTGCTTCGCGCACGGCAATGTCGCGGCCATGCAGGGTCACCTGCTGAAGCGCCAAACCGACGGATGTGGCGAGAGACAAGATGGCAATGCCACCGATCAGCGTCGCGCCGACAAGCTGGCTGCGCGTCGACAGGCGCACATATTTGATCTTGCCATCGCTGCGCACGATGAGTTCGCGCGGCGAAAAATGCTTGGAGAAGGTCGCAGCAACGCGCGACCCGAAAGAACGGACAGACAATTTGTGAAGGTTTCTTCCGGTTACCACGATCCCATCCCCACGGTAGGACGCTTAATTGACCCTAGCCGCCCCTCGCTCAACCGCCATCCGCTTACCCCCGCATGGCCGCCGCCGACTGGCGCGTGACACGTACCGGACCAAGACGACTTGGCCCCCCGACGATTGCCTGAAACACTCAATGATGCTGCTTCAGGCAAACGTTAATTTATCGTTATCATGAGTAACTTAGGCGGACCCAAAAGGGGACGCAAGCCGAATCAATCCTAGGCGCGCGGGTATATCTGATCTGTCACAGACACATATTATTTATCAATAACTTAATGAAATGCCGCGGGCCGTTCAGACCTTCCGGAAGCGGCTTTCGACATAGCGCACAGCTAGGTCGACGGCGGAGTCGATTTTAAGATTCTGCGTGTCGATCACGAGCTCAGGCGCAACCGGCGGCTCATATGGGGCATCAATACCTGTGAAATCGGCAATCTGTCCGGCGCGCGCCTTCTTGTAGAGGCCCTTGGGGTCGCGCTGCTCGCATGTGGCAAGATCCGCCTTCACATAAATCTCGTGGAAGGAAGCATCTTCGCCGGCGGGCATCGCGCGCGCCACCGCCTGGCGCGCGCGGTCACGATCGCTCCGATAAGGTGAGATGAAGGCGGTGATGACAATCTGGCCGGACTCGGCAAAGAGCGCAGCGACTTCACCGATGCGGCGGATGTTCTCCGCGCGATCCTCGGGCGAAAAGCCGAGATTGGCACTGAGGCCGCGGCGCACATTGTCTCCATCAAGCACGAAGACATGGAAGCCTCGGCGGAACAGTTCCCGTTCCAGCGCCATGGCGATGGTCGACTTGCCGGCGCCGGACAGGCCGGTCAGCCACAATACGCCGCCCTGATGGCCATTGCGCAGGTTCCGCTGCTCGGCCGTGACGCCGTGCGCCACTTCCGTGATGTTGGTGGAACGCACTGTCACCAGACGCCGCTGGTCCGGATAACCATCGAGCGAAATTGTGCCGCCCGCCAGAATGTTGCGGCCATCGGAAAGGACGAAGCGACCAGTCTTCGGATTGACGTCCGCCGCATCCAGGGCCAGCAAGGCGGCCGATCTCAGGACCACGTCGGCGATATCGTTGCGGACGACACTTTCACCAGGTCGCGCGGTGAAAGTCTCAGGATCGAAGATGGCTTCTATCTGCTCGACCGCAACATTGATGTCGCGCGTCTGCAGGCGCAGGCGAAGTGCTTGCCCGAGACGGAGCGGTTCCTTGCCGAGCCAGAATAGTCTGGCCTTGAAGACGTGACTCTCGATCGGCGCCGATTCCACATGACTGGCGATCTCGCCGCGCTCGATGAAGAGCTGCTCGTCAAGCGTGACGCCGATCGAGCGGCCTGCCTCGACGGAATTGAGCCCCGGCGCGGACCAGGTTTCGATCGAGGCGACCCGCGCCGTCTTGTTGCTGGGCGAAAAGAGCAGCGTATCACCGACCCGCAAAGTTCCGCTCGCTAGGCGGCCCGCGATGATGCGGCGATCATCGAACTTGTAAACGTCCTGAACGGGGAAACGCAGCGGCAAGGCGGAAAGTGGCGCTGAGGGCCGGAAACTGTCGAGCGCCTCGACCAGAGTCGGCCCCTTGTACCAAGCCATCCGCGCTGATCGGTCGACGATATTGTCGCCGTCCCGCGCCACCAGCGGAATGATGTAGTTGGCCTGGATGCCAAGCGATCCCAGATAGCTGCTATAGTCGCGGGAAATCTCCGCAAAGCGCCATTCATCGAACCCGACAAGATCCATCTTGTTGACCAGGACAGCGATCTGCTTGACGCCAAGCAGGTTCAGCAGAAAGGCGTGCAGGCGCGATTGCTGCTGGATGCCCTGCCCGGCATCGATCAGCATCAGCGCCGCTTCGGCGCTGGAGGCGCCGGTGATCATGTTCTTGATGAACTCGCGATGTCCCGGCGCATCAATGATCGTGTAGTCGCGCAGCGCCGTCTTGAACCAGATTTGCGCGGTGTCGATGGTGATGCCCTGGTCGCGCTCCGACTGAAAGGCATCCATCAGGAAGGCCCATTCGAACGGCATGCCGCGCCGATCGCACATCGCCTTGATGGCCTCGAACTTTCCCTCAGGCAGCGAGCCGGTATCGTGAAAGAGACGCCCGACCAGTGTCGACTTGCCATGGTCCACATGGCCGACGATCACGATGCGCATCAATTCCCGCGCTTGATTGCTGTCCCCGCTCATCACATGTACCCGGCAGCGCGCAGGCGCTCGAAAGCGTCTTCCGTTTCACGGTCCATCGCGCGGCCGGCGCGCTCAGGCGTGCGCGTCGCTTCCAGTTCGGCGATGATTTCGGCGATGGTCGCGGCATCGCTAGCGACCGGGAATGTGATGTCGTGATCGCCCAGCGAGCGATAGCGTTTGCCATTCTTGGCGAAGTAGAGCTCGACCGTGGGAATGCCTTCGCGCTGCGTGTAGCGCCAGATGTCGACCTCGGTCCAGGAAAGCAGGGGATGCACGCGAAGATGGGTGCCGGCCGGGAGGTCGGTGTTGAAATAATCCCAGAATTCAGGCGGCTGGTCGCGGAAGTCCCAGGCACCGCTTTCGCCGCGTGGGCTGAAGACACGCTCCTTGGCCCGGACGCTTTCCTCGTCACGCCGGATGCCGGCAATGATTCCAGTGAAGCCGTACTTTGCGATCGTGTCCTTGAGCCCCAGAGTCTTGCGCGCCGCCGACCGCGCTGCCGGCGGCAAGGTCGGATCGGTCGCTTCCACCGGCGGGCATTTCTCCACGATCAGATTGACGCCCCATTCCCGTGAATAATGTTCGCGGAACGCGTACATTTCAGGAAATTTCTTCTCGGTATCGATATGCAGCACCGGAAAGGGAACGTGGCCGAAGAACGCCTTGCGGGCCAGCCACACCATGACGTTGCTGTCCTTGCCCAGCGACCAGAGCATGCCGAGCTTTTCAATCCGGTTGAAAGCCTCGCGCAGGATATAGACGCTTTGCGCTTCAAGCTGATCGAGATGGTCCATCACGTCGGTTTGGCCGCCCAGGTTCTTGGTTTCGAGCCTCGTCATTAAAGGATGTTTCCGGCCGAGGCAATATTTCACAGCGCGCCGAGCGGCAATGGCTATTTAGCCCCGCCTTCCGGACCACCATCGGTCAGCAATTTTGTCCTCAAGGCGGCAAAGGCCCGCCGCCGCGCCTCCTCGGCCTGACGCAGATCGCTTTCTGTCACGGCGCCGCCGGCGCGGGCCTTGGCGGCAAGATGGCCCAATTGGGCGACGTAGGGCGCAAGATCGGCAACACCCTGAATGATCATGGCGATGGTTGCTGCGTTCACGGCGCGTCTCCCTTTCCTATCTCGACGAGCGGCACCAAAGTGTCGAGCTGCGACTGGGCGGCGCCGATCTGCTCGTCCGCGACCTGCGGCAAGCCGCCGCGCAGAGCCTCACCCGCGGCATCGAGCGAGATTTCCACCGCATCCAGTGTCTTGGCCGCGACGATCGCGCGAGAACTATTGGGCTCGATGGCGCCGGCTTCGACAGCTCCCGCTAAGCCTTTGGCGAGCGTTCCCGCCATCAGGTTCGCGGCGGCAAGCCTTGAATAGATCTCGGCTGATGGTCTCTGCACGCTGCAACCGGCCGTAACAAGGATTAGGAAGAGCATCGCCAGCAGGATTCGGCCGCCACCATTTCCAATCCTATTCATGTGGCACCACCGCAGCATCGCTGGTTGCCGCCGGCAGATTGGGCACCCAATAGACGATCAATCCGACGACCAGGGATGCGAGTGCCATCTCCGCGCTGTCGGGCGTCGCGATATGCCACTTGCTCCACAGCTGATCAGCCGCGATGCCGACCAGCCAGTCAGCCAAGGGCGCCGCCACCGCGGCGGCCCAGGCCTTGTTGATGCTCCCCAACGCCAGCACGCTCTGCCGGATGCCGTTCTCAACTGCCATCTGTCACCTCCTCAGACCTGCAGATCGATCAATTTGGAAACCCAGGCGGAACTGGCGCCGGAAAGACCGCACAGAACGACGAGGGCGCCGATCATCAGCCATCGCAGCCGCTGCAGCTCATCGATGCGCACACTCAGTTGCTCGACAGCCGCCTCAAGCTTCTCGACACTGGCCTGCAGGCGACCGATCGCCTGCGATGTTTCATGCAAACTACCCATGACAAACCTCACCCCTTTTCATTGAAGTGCTGACTGGCTGTTTTGATCGAAGGGCGCGCGGCAATTGCGACGTCGCAGGTCAATATCTGCTTCAGTCGCGCAAGTGCCGCCCCAGCATCATTTTCTCCAGGCTTTGATCACCATCTTCCAGCTGGCCGGCGTGATAGCGGTGACAACGCCCGTCGTCGCATGCGCGAGCCACCAGCGGGTAACACCTTGAGTTGCCCGAAGATTGGTGACATTCGCATAGACCTGAACGTTGTTGCTTTCGTAGCCGTTGTAGAAGGCATAGGCGACTTCCACCTCATCCCCGATGCTGTAGCCCAGGTCCGCAACCTTGCAGCGGATGATTGTCTTGATCCGATCGGGGACACCGCCCAGCCCGTGCGCATCAGTCGTTATGGCGGCGGTCGCAACTGTGATTTCAGCCGTGGAGTAGCTGTATTCGCCAAGAACCGTCGCCCAATTGATCCCGTCGCTTCGGATCATCACGCGGTCGCCAGGACGCAGCGCCCGCGTTGCCAGGCCGTCCAGCGTTTCATGAAGTAAGACGGGAACGTGCTGCGTCATCATG
>CAZUAL010000177.1:0-482 GCA_964618305.1 uncultured Dongia sp.
GACACCCTTGATGTTGAGGCCGGTCTTCGCCGAGATCTCGACCGCTTCGGAAGCGTCGATGCCGATCACGTCCTCGATCTGCTGCTTGATGCGGTCGGGCTCGGCCGCCGGCAAATCGATCTTGTTGAGGACGGGCACGATCTCATGATGATGGTCGATTGCCTGATAGACGTTGGCGAGCGTCTGCGCCTCAACACCTTGGGATGCGTCGACGACAAGCAGCGAGCCCTCGCAGGCGGCAAGGCAGCGCGAGACCTCATAGGCGAAGTCGACATGGCCCGGCGTGTCCATGAGGTTCAGCTGATAGGTCTCGCCATTGTCGGCCTTGTACATCAGGCGCACGGTCTGCGCCTTGATGGTGATGCCGCGCTCCTTCTCGATCTCCATATTGTCGAGGACCTGTTCGGTCATCTCGCGGTCGGTGAGGCCGCCACACGCCTGGATCAGCCGGTCCGCGAGGGTCGACTTGCCGTGGTCGATAT
>CAZUAL010000177.1:492-8316 GCA_964618305.1 uncultured Dongia sp.
GGCGACGAGGGAGAACTGGCGGATCTGCGCGAGATCGGTCATTTGGCCACGAATTCGGGGGATGTCTGTCGCGGCGCAAGATAGGGGGGGCCGGGGGTATAATCAACCAGCGAAAGTGACAGCAAAAACAATCTGTTAAAGATCGGACGGCAGCGTGCTGCCTCGACCGCGTTGTGACAGCCTGCAAGCAAGAGTAGATTTTGACCGCATTTTTTCAAACCCTTCTGACAGGCAGGCGAAACGCTGCCCACATGCACGGATGGAATTGGAATCCGGGAGGCGGACATGGTCGACGAAGCCTGGCAGGCAACGGCCTTGGAAACAACGGGTGATTTCGAGACGGCGGTCCGGGCCGCGATGCCGCGCTTCGGGCCTGAGTTCTGGCGGGCCTGCACCGGGAGCAAGACGGCGGGCCTTGCCATCGTGCGGGGCTGGCAAAACGGGACACGCCTGAAGCCTGAGGTGAAGACCGAGCTGGTGGCCTTCCTCGTCTCCGCCCCCATGGTGGCGCAACAGATGCGGGCTTCGATGGCCGTGGCGCGTTCCGCCGAAAGGCTGGCCGCCAACTGGGCCGCATCGCGCGGCGCGGCGCCACAAACCAAGCGCGACTTCTGCTGGTTCTTCGACCTGGTCACACAGAATGGCGGCCTCAAGGGCGTTGGTTTGGCGCAAGTAAAGACCTTCGTCGCCAACGCCGGCAATGCGGAGAAGGCCGTGGGCGCCATTTGCGATCATTTGGCCGCGACACCCACCGCCCATGCCGGTTTCAAGGATTGCTGGCGCAATGCCACGCTGTGGCGCGGAACGGTGCCTGCCGCATGGCGCGACCTCTTCATCCTCTCTTACTTGCGCGCCCAGAAGGCGCGGCCCGGATATTCAGGCGTCGTCCTCAACCGCAAAGGCGCCATCGCCGTGGCCCAGGGCTGGGTCAATGGCGAGCTGATGAATTTTGACGGGCGGTTCTGAGAATTCCTGGATCCACCAGACGATACTTGCCACGTACCGCGCTCCACTTTTGTTCGTCCACTTTCGCGCAATGATGAGATTCCATGATCTGGTTGAAACTGCTTCGGTTACGCATTCAGTTGCTCGGGTTGTTGCTGGTCTTCACCTTCATTCCTTTGTTTATCGCCATCGCCGCCGGTCTGAACAAACATGCAGGGTTTGACCAACCCGTTGCCGGCGTTCTGGGATTTTTCCTCGCCGGCTTGAGCGTGACAAATGTCGCGGTCATCATGTTGCTGCTTTGGGGGCGATTCCTACAGACGCGGCTCGGTTTGGCGTTGCTTCGGCGCCGGCAGCCACGCAGTCTCGGTGATGGACGACGACACGCTTTCGTGCCCGAGAGTGGCGTAGCCTTGGCTTTTCCTCAGGCGAGCATCTATCTCGGTTCCACGCGGCGTGACTTGCGTATTGCGTCTTACGACCTCGGCAAGGACATTCTGCTGCCGCTATCCATGGTGGCCCAGATCGAATTCGATCGCGGTGACGAGGCCAAGTGCTTTCACGATCTCATGCCGTGGGACAGAAAAACGTGGCCCACGGCTTTGCATATACCAACCATCTTTCTGGGAATACCCTGCAGCCGCAAGAGCGAACTATTTGTCTATCCACTAGGGTTTTCTCCCAGTGACATGCAGCTCGCGGAGGCTTGGTTTCATCGTCTATGCGAGGCTCATGCAGCGGTCACCGAGCGCCATTCCTTCCGACTGAACTCCGGGATGCTTCGATTTCTCCTGCCGAAGCCGCTGCCGACAGCGGCGCTGCCGGAAGATGCCCTCAGGAAATTTTGGCCAAACTACACGCGTCCACACCAAGCGAAAGCGCACTCGGTTGCCGCCACGTTTTGATCGGGTGGCCTCTTAATGAACATGGCCACCGCGCCGGTCGTAATCATCGGCCAAGGCCAGCAGCGCCGCAGCTGCGTCGCCTTCGAAACTGGGGCCGTGCATCAGGGCGAGTTTCTTGGGGCTCAAGGCCGCCAATCGGCGGAGCGTGGCCCCAAGGCTCGGGTGGAGGCTCGAGGCGCGGAACATGTCCTCGCCCGCAATGGCCGCGCCGACAATGTCGCTGCTGGTGAGGGCCGGGCCGTCGCCCACTTGCGTGAAGAGATCGCCGCAAAGGAGGGTGCCGCTCGTTTCTTCGTAGACGAGGCCCGCTTCCCAGCCATGGGGCACATGGGGCGTATCGAGATAGCGCACGCGCTTGCCCTGACCAATATCAAGCGTTTCGCCATCTTCCAGCATGCGCGGGGCGCGGTCGGCGAGATCATTCAACGAAACGAAGCAGGCGGTCTTGCCGTGCGCCACTTCGGCCCGGGGCGCCAGGGCCAGCCACTCGTTCATGCCGCCGCACTCATCCGCCTCGACATGGCCGAAGCTGATCCAGCGCAGAGTCTCGGGCGGGAGCACCTTGGCGACCGCGTCGCGCACCAGGGGGAACATGCGGCGCGGGCCGGTATGGAAGAGGAAGGGTTCTTCACCCTTGATGAGGAACTGGTTGAAGGTGAAACCCGCCGGCGGGGCGATGTTCGGCACATGGGTCGAGAGGCGGTAGATGCCGTCGGCGATCTCGTAAATCTTTGTTTCCATGGGAATGTCTCCTGCAGATGGGCCTGGAGCAGCTGGTGCTACCAGGCTATTTCCTAATTGATTGCACGCCGCTGTGTATCTAATATGATGCTACCTTGTCAATATTCAAAATACAGACGTGTGCAATGAATATGAGTGCAGCGAGCAAGCGCCCCTACCAGCAGAAAAAGCGGGCTGAACAGGCAGCTGAGACGCGGAAGCGCATCGTCGAGGCCGCGGTGGAGCTCCATTCCAGCATCGGCCCCGCCCGCTCGACGTTCAGCATGATCGCCGAGAAGGCCGGGGTGCAGCGCCACACGCTCTATGCGCACTTTCCCGATGAGCACAGCCTCAACATGGCCTGCTCGGGGCTGACGCTGGAACGCGACCCACTGCCCGACGCCGATGATTGGCGCGTCATCGCCGACAAGCGCGCGCGCCTCGCCATGGGTCTCGGTGCACTTTACGGCTGGTACGCGCGCAACGCGGCTCTGGCCGCCTGCGTGCTGCGCGATGCCGAGTTCCACGTACCCACGCGGGAGATCGTGGCATTGCGCATGGGCCCGCCTATGGCGGCAATCGGGAATGTGCTCGGCGACGGGTTGAACGAAAAGCAGCGTGCCCTGCTGCACCTCGCCCTGAGTTTCTCCACCTGGCGGTCGCTGACGCAAGAAAGCGGGCTCAAGCAGGAAACAGCCATTGCCGCGATGGTGGAAACGATCAGCGGCGCGCCGACGACCTTATCCGGCGAGCACGAAATCGCGTAAGCCGGCATCGACTTCAGGCTCTTTGCCGAACCAGGCTTTGAAGCCGGGGCGTGCTTGGTGGAGCAGCATGCCGATGCCGTCGACCGTGACGTTGCCGCGCGCCTTGGCCTGCTTCAGGAGCTCGGTTTCCAGCGGCACATAGACGATATCATCGACCACCGCTTCGCGCGGCAGATGCTTCAAGTCGATATCGAGCGGCGGCTGGCCGGCCTGGCCGAGCTGCGTCGTGTTGACGAGAAGCCCGCAATCCTTGAGCACCATTGCGCGATCATCCCAGCCGGTGACATCGATGCCGCCACCCAAATCTTTCGCGAGCGCTTCCGCCCGTTCCGCCGTGCGGTTGGCGAGCACGATCTTCTTCACACCCGCATCCTGAAGCGCCACGATGATGCCGCGCGCGGCACCGCCGGCGCCGAGGATCACGGCATTGCCTTCACCAGCGCGCCATTTCTGGGCGCTTGCTTTCAAATGCGCCACGAAGCCGAAGCCGTCCGTATTGTCGCCGTGGATGCTGCCGTCTTCACGCACGATCAGCGTGTTCACCGCACCGACGCGCCTGGCGACATCGCTCAGCTGATCGACCGCGTCGAGCGCCCGTTCCTTGTGCGGCAGCGTCACATTGGCACCGCGGAAGCCGAGCTTGGGAAGCGCGCGGATCGCCGTCGCGATATCCTCTGGCTTGGTCGCGAAAGGCAGATAGGCGCCGTCGATCCCGTATTTCGCGAGCCAATATCCATGGAGACGCGGCGAGCGCGAATGGCTGACCGGCCAGCCGAACACGCCAGCGACCAGTGTCTTTCCGCTATGGGTCAAAGGGACGTTCATTCGGCCAACATGCCATGGGTGCGCAGGATCGCCAAGACGGGGAGAAGGGGGAGCCCCAGCACGGTGAAGAAATCGCCGCGCACGCGGCTCATCAGCTGCGCGCCCCGTCCTTCCAGGTGATAGGCGCCGACCGAGCCGGTTACGTCATCACCCACTTCCCCCAGATAGGTGTCGAGGAAAGCATCGCTGAAATCGCGCATGATGATCTCGGCGCGGTCGACATGGTGCCACAGGCGCTCTCCGTCCCTGACCAGCACGGCAGCGCTGATGAGGTGATGCGCACGGCCGCGCAAAGCCGCAAGCTGTGCCCGTGCCGCCTTCTCATCGGCCGGCTTGTCGAACCAGATGCCGTCGCATTCCAGCATCTGGTCGGCGCCGAGAACGACGCGGCCGGGTTCCGCTTCCATCGCCTTGCGGCTGACGGCCAGCGCCTTCATTTCAGCCAGCGCGATGGCGGTATCGACCGCGTCGGCACCGTCCGCCCGGTAGCTTGCCTTGATTTCATCCTCGTCCACATGGGGCCGGCGGATCTCGATCAGGACACCGGCATCGCGCAGCATCTTGGCGCGCGCGGCACTCCCCGATGCCAGAATGAGGGACGCGGTCATGCGCCTTTGTCGGCGGTCCGCTCGGCCGCCATCTGATCGCGGTGTTCGGAAAGCATCTGGATGATGGTGGCGGCCGTTTCCTCGATCGAGCGGCGGGTGACGTCGATCATCTGCCAGCCATGTTCGGTGCAAAGGCGCCGTGCCTGCATGACTTCCTCTTTCACCGATTGCGGATCGACGTAATCGGATTCCTCGTCCTTCGCGATCATGGCAAGCCGGTTGCGGCGGATTTGCACCAGCGAATTCACATCCTTGGTGAGACCCACGACCAAGGGCTTCTTCAGCTGGAAAAGTTCAGGCGGCAGCGGACAGCTCGGCACAAGCGGAATGTTCGCGGCCTTGATGCCGCGATTGGCGAGATAGATGCAGGTCGGCGTCTTCGACGAGCGGCTGACGCCGATGAGGATCACATCCGCTTCCTCATAGGTGCGGGCCGACTGGCCGTCATCATGGGTGAGGGCAAAATCCATCGCCGCGATGCGGTCGAAATATTCGGCGTCGAGCGCGTGCTGCCGTCCCGACTGGCCGCGCGCGGCCTGGCCGAAATGGTCGGTAAGCGCTCCCATGATGGGATCGAGCACCGACACCACCTTGACCCCCAATTGGCGGCAGCCGTTGAGGAGATGCTGCCGCAGCCGGTCATTGACGACGGTGAAGAGGACGAGGCCCGGATGCGCCTCGATCCCGGCAAGCACCTTGTCCATCTGCCCGGTGGTGCGGATGAGGGTCCAGTGATGCTCGATCGGATGGGCGCGCTCGAACTGCACCAGGCAGGCGCGGGTGATGCTGTTCAAGGTCTCGCCCGTGGCATCGGAAACGAGATGAAGATGCAATTGCTGCGTCGGATTGCTGTCGGACATCGCTTGAATGACCCATTGACCGAGGGATCGATCCCGGGTCGCGCCCTTTCCACAGGCCTGCGGTTGATAAGTGCCGCAAAACCTGTGGATAAGCAGCACCCTGCCGATCCATCCACGTTTCAGTCTAGTTCATGGCACCGCTTTTCCCGCCTGACAAGACCGGCACGGAAAGAGGTCGAATCCCGTGGATAAGGTGGATGACAGGCAAGTTTCCCATTCATCCACAGGATTCACTCAGTTCCGCCGATCCTTATCCCAGTCCCCCTCATGGCGCGGTGAGCCGTTTCCCGCGCCAAGGCAGAGGACACAAAGCACCCAGAACCGGATAGACTGCCCACAGGCTTGTCCCTTACGGCGTCGGATGCGTGCGGAACCCCTTATCCGGAAGCCAACTGAGGACAGGAATCCAAGATCGGGGATTCTCATGATTCACCGCACATCATCATCTTCCACCTAGAGTCTTATATATAAGAATTGTAGGAAGAGGCCTTGAGCCGAACTGAAGCGCCGGAAGGACCGGACCGGAAAATGCAAACAAGCGACAAATTGCTGCTGCGTGCCTTGAAGGGCGAGACCTTGAAGCGGCCGCCCGTCTGGCTGATGCGCCAGGCCGGGCGCTATCTGCCGGAATACCGGGCAACGCGCACGAAGGCGGGATCGTTCCTGGATCTTTGCTACAATCCGGATCTTGCCGTGGAGGTGACGCTGCAGCCGATCCGCCGTTTTGGTTTCGATGCGGCGATCCTTTTTTCCGATATTCTCGTCGTGCCGCATGCGCTGGGTCAGAATCTGCGCTTCGAGGAAGGACGCGGTCCGCTTCTGGATGCGATCGTCAATGACGATGACATGGCGCGCCTTGCCATGGATCAGTTCCATGCGCGCCTCAAACCGGTCTACGCTGCTGTGTCGGGGATCAGGGCTGCCCTCCCCCCTGAGACGGCGCTCATCGGCTTTGCCGGGGCTCCCTGGACGGTGGCGAGCTATATGATCGAAGGTGGCTCGTCGCGCGATTACGCGAAGACCAAGGCCTGGTCCTATCAGCGCCCGGAAAGTTTCCAGCGGCTGATGAACCTGCTCATCGATGCGACGGCAAGCTATCTCATCGCCCAGATCGAGGCGGGTGCCGAAGTCATACAGATTTTCGACAGCTGGGCGAGTGCGCTCGACCATGCCAGCCTGCTGCGCTGGAGCCTTCAGCCGATGAAGGCGATCGTCGACCGCGTGCGCATGTCGCATCCGGAAGTGCCGTTCATCGTCTTCCCGCGTGGCTGCGGGGCAGGCTATCTTGATTTCGCGCGCAACCCGTTCATGCATGGCTTGAGCCTCGATCCCAGCGTGCCGCTCGATTGGGCTTTCACCCAGCTGCAGGGACGCATCGCGCTCCAGGGCAATCTCGATCCGCAGCTGGTCGTTGCCGGCGGGGAACCGATGCGCGATGCGGCGGCGAAGATTCTCGATACCTGGGGCCATGGACCGTTCGTCTTCAATCTCGGCCACGGCATCGTGCCGGAAACGCCGCCCGCCCATGTCGAGGCGCTGGTGAAGCAGGTGCAGGGCTGGCACCGGTGAGCGATGAACCAGCGGCAGGAACAGGGATACCGGTCGGCGCCACGATCCGCACCAAGATCGGCTGGATCGAGATACGCTGCGACAATGAGGCCGTGACGCAATGCTATTGGCGCAAGATCGAGCCGAAAGTGATCCTGCCATCAGCCCTGGCCGAGGAAGCCAGGAAGCAGATGGATGCCTATCTCGCGGGGCGGCTGATCAGTTTCGACCTGCCGCTCACGTATCCGGGATCTGATTTCCAGCGCCAGGTGTGGGAGATGCTGCTGCGCATCCCCTATGGCGAAACGCGGCGCTATGGGGATCTCGCGACATCGCTGGGCGGCGGCGATTATACCGCCGCGCGGGCGGTTGGCACCGCCTGCGGGCAGAATCCCATCGCCATCATCATTCCCTGCCACCGGGTCGTGGGCAGCGCCCAGCTCGGCGGCTATTCAAGCGATCTCGGTCTCACCGCCAAGCGCTTCCTGCTGGATATCGAGAAGGGCCAAGGCCGCTTGTTCTGAGGCCGGCTGTTTTGAGTTTATCTTCGGTTGCGGCAAGGTAGCCTTGCTTGACGCAGCGGCACCATCCCTGCCATGTTGCCCGGGTCAATACGTCTTCAGGGCGGGGTGAAATTCCCCACCGG
>CAZUAL010000178.1:0-8285 GCA_964618305.1 uncultured Dongia sp.
GCCTTGTAGATACCGTGGCCCTCATCGGGAAAGGTGAGCAGTTTGTACGGGATGCCGAGGGCGTCCAGATCCTTCACCGCCCCCTCGGTATTGGTCGGCGAGACGTTGCTGTCGCTGAGGCCATGGACGATCATCAGGCGCCCCTTGATACGGTCGACGAAGTTCCGGGGCGAGGCATTGAAATAGCGGTCCGGATGCTCTTCCGGCGTGCCCCCCATCATCTCCTCGCTATAGGCGCGGCCGTGCGGCATTTCCGTATTGTGATAGTCGATGCCGAGTTCGTACATGCCACAGATGGCGCAGGCCGCGTCGACGAGATCGCCGAACCGCGTGATCGCCACCCAGGACGAATAGCCGCCATAGGACAGGCCGGCAACGCCAATGCAGCCGCGCCGCGCCTTGCCCGCGGCGATGAGCGCCTCGATCCCGGTGCGGATATCCTCCTGCTCGCGACCGCCCCAGCCATCCACCTTGATCGATTCACGAAACGGAATGCCGAAACCGGTCGAGCCCCGGTAGTTGGGATCGAGTACTGTGAAGCCGGCACCCGCCAGAAACTGCACCACCGGATTGACCCAATCCTCGCTGTGCCAGGTGGGACCGCCATGCACCCAGACGATGAGGCCGCGGCTTGCGCCCTGCGGCTCGTAGAGCCAACCCTGGATCGGCAGCCCATCGCTCGAGGTCCAGCGGAAGTCGCGCGCCGCCGTGTGACGGCGGCCTTCGTCGATCGTACCGGAGACAGCCAGCGTTTGCGCCTTGCCGCTGGCCGGATCGATCCGCATGAAGGCGTGGGGCCTCGCCGAACCATAGGCTTCGACAATCCACTCGCCGCTTGCCGTCTGGTGGAGCGGCAGCAGGCTGTGCTGGTCCTGCGGCAGCTTGTGCTCAATGCGGGTGACGATGTCGAGGAGCGACGGCTTGAGGCACCCGCCGGCAAACTCGACCAGCATGACGTTACGTCCGTCATCGCCGACGACCACATTCTCGATGTTGCGGGCGGCATCGTCGATGAGCCAGTCCACATTGCGTGAAGCAATATCGAGCACGCCGATCCGCGTATGGGTTTCGCTTTCCGCCTGGATCAGCACGCGCGCATCGTCGAGCCAATGGCCGTAGGCCCGCAGCTTCGCCCCTGCGTTGAAGATTTCACGGTCCTGAACGCCGTTCCAGTCGGCAAGCCAGATTTGCGTGCCCGCCGGATGCTGGTCGCCGCGGTGATAGAGGACTTGGCTCCCGTCCGGGCTGATCTCCGGCGGGCGGTCGACAATGGAATGGGCCTTGGCGATGACGCGCCTCGCACCTGTTTCCAGATTCTGCACGTAGAGCCACGATCCGTCCGTCCCCTGGCCGCTTTCATAGTCAAAGTCGGCCGTAAAGAGGATCGACCTTCCATCCGCGTGGAACGCACCGCCGAAGACGTAATGGTCCGTCTGTTCCGGTGTCAGCGCGGTGAGTCTGCCGCTGTCGCGCTCCAGGAGGAACAGCCGGTCATGTTCATTGCCGCCCTTACCCTGCGATACGATGAGCCGTGAGCCGTCCGCATCGATGCCATTGACGTAGAAATGATCCCGGCCATCCGTCAGGCGGCGCGGCGCCGAGGAACCGTCTGTCGGCACGATCCAGACATTCGCCGTGTCACTCAACCCGGTCCAGGACCAGGCAAGCCATTTGCCGTCCTTCGACACATGAGGCGACCAGATGATAGGATAGCGCGACCAGCGCGCCGCAAGTTCGTCAAACCGGTTGTTCATTGAAAGGCCCGTGCGAAGAATTCGGCGATGCGCTTGAAAAGGACGCGCTGGTTGGCCGGGCGCGCGATGCCGTGACCCTCATCGTCGAAGGTCAGCAGTTCGTATTCGGTGCCGCCCGCCTTGAGGCGCCGCACCACATCGGTCACGTTCTGCGGTGTCACGTTGGGATCGTTCTCCCCTTGGACGATCAGGAGCTTGCCCTTGATATTCTGGACGAAGTGGATGGGCGAACGGTCGTGAAAGCGCTGCGGCGCCGTTGCCGGCGAGCCGCCCATCATCTCTGCCGAATAAGGCCGCAGATCGGGCCGGGTCGTCTCGTAATCGACCACCAGATCCGTCATGCCGCAGATGGGTGCCGCCGCAGCGATGATCTCGACCGGGAAGTGCGTGATCGCCCACCAGGAGGAATAGCCGCCATAGGATGTGCCGGTGATACCGACCTTGCCTCTGGCCGCTATTCCGTCGCGGATAAGCGCCTCGACACCAGCGCGAATATCCTCCTGCTCCAATCCGCCCCAGCCCTGCACCTTGATCGATTCCTGGAATGCCAGGCTGAAGCCGGTCGAGCCGCGGTAGTTGGGTGTCAGGACATGAAAGCCGCAGGCGAGATAATATTGGATTTCCGGATCGAACGCGTCTTCGTCATGGTGTGTCGGTCCGCCATGAACCAGCAGGATGGTCCCGCGCACGGGTGCCTTGGCACGATAGAGCCAGCCCTGGACTTCCAGCTCGTCGACCGAGCGCCAGCGATAATCCTCGGCCGCACCCAATTCGGCGGCATCTATCGCGCGACGCGTTGGATGTTCGGCCAATTGTCCCTTGACGCGATAGGGCGAAGCGCGATCGAGACGCAGCAGGCGCGACGGCGTCTGCGCGTCATAATGCCAGCTGATCCAATGCCCGTCGGCCGTCAGCCCGATCGGGTCGTAGGTGCCAGCCCCCGGCGTGAACGGAACTTCCTTTCCATTGGCCGGATCGAGGAATGACATATGCGTCCGCGCCGCGCGCACTTCCTCGATGACGATCTGCTCGGTGCGCTTCAGCCAGACCGCATCCTCGACATTGCGCGCCGGATCATCGATCAGCCAATCGGTCCCGCCATCTGCCAGATGCCACAAGCCGATGCGCCGGTGCGGCTTCCCTTCCGCCGCCAGCACCACATGCCGGCCATCGGGAGACCAGGCGCCATCCACCTTCGCCTTGGTGCCAACATCGACGATCTCTCGGTCAAAACTGCCATCGACGGCGGCAAGCCAGAGCTGCGTACCGGCCGGATCGAGATCCTGGCGTTCGTAGAGCACCAGCTTGTCATCGGGCGAGACGAGCGGCCACATGAAGGCCGCCTTTTCCGGCTTTGCGATCACTCTCCTGGCGCCGCTCTCGATATCATGCACATAGACAAAGGCCGCCTCCGTCTCCTCGCCGCTGTCCGGGTCAACATTGGCCGCGTAGACGAACGTTCGGTTGTCGGCAAGCAATTGTCCGCCATGGATATAGAAATCCGGCGCCTCCGGCGTCAGGCGACGCGGTGGGCGTTGGTCGAGAAACACCTGCAGCAGCGAGATGCGCTCGTCGCCGCCAACCGATTGCCCGACGATCAGCGAGCGGCCATCCCGGCTCCAGGTGAAATAGTCGCAATCCCGCCCGTCATCGACCAGGCACCGGGGTTCCGCACTGCCGTCGGCCGGCTGGACCCAGAGCTGGGTGGTGGGTGCAAGCTTTGCCCAGATCCAGGCAAGCATCGTGCCGTCGGGTGCCAGACCCGCTGAATAGATCGTCGGCAAGTCAAGCAGCCGATCCAGGAAACCGTCATAGGCCGAGAGGTCGACTTCATTCATCACGGCACCCGGTCAATGTGGTGACAGGCCGCCAGATGCCCGTTCCCGTAGTCGGAGAGAGGCGGTTCGGCGCGGCGGCAGAGATCGCTGGCCTTCGGACAACGCGTCTGGAAACGGCAGCCGGCCGGCGGATTGATCGGCGACGGCAATTCCCCTTCCAGCAGGATACGCGACCGGCCGCGTTCGGCCCGCGGGTCGGCAATTGGCACGGCGGAAATGAGCGCCTGCGTGTAAGGGTGCAGGGGCCGCGCATAGAGATCGTCGCGCTCCGCGATCTCCATCACCTTGCCGAGATAGAGCACCATGACACGATGGCTGATATGCCGCACGACCGCGAGATTGTGCGAGATGAAGAGGAAGGAGACACCCATCTCCCGCTGCAGCTTCATCAGCAGGTTGATGATCTGCGCCTGGATGGAGACGTCGAGCGCCGAGACCGGCTCGTCGCAGACGATGAGCTTCGGTTTCAGGATGATGGCCCGCGCAATGCCGATCCGCTGGCATTGCCCGCCGGAAAATTCGTGCGGAAACCGGTTGGCCATCGCCGGAGAGAGGCCGACCTGCGCCATCGTCGCGAGGACACGGGCACGAATCTCGGCGCGGCCAAGTTCAGGATGGAAGATCTTGAGCGGCTTGCCGATGATGGTTTCGACCGACATCCTGGGATCGAGCGATGCCAGCGGATCCTGGAAGATGATCTGCATATGGCGCCGGGCCGCACGCATGTCTTTCGCGTCGAGCGCCAGGAGATTCTGCCCCGTCCACAGGATCTGGCCCTCGGTCGGTTCGATGAGACGCAAAATGGCGCGGCCGAGCGTGGTCTTGCCGCAGCCTGATTCACCGACGATGCCCAACGTCTCGCCGGCCTTGAGATCGAGCGACACGCCATCGACCGCGCGGACCGGCGCGCTCTTGCCGCCAAGGAGGTGCGCCGCCCGCATCGCGAAATGCACCTTGAGGTCATCGACCTTGAGCAGGGCCTCACTCATGCCCGCACCTCGCGCATGTGGCACGCCAGGCGATGGCCGGTGCCGCTCGATTTCAGGGGCGGTGTCGTCGCACAGAGATCGGCCTTGATCGCGCAACGCGGCGCGAACGGACAGCCAGGCAAATCGCCCATCGCCGCGCGCGGCTGGCCGGGAATGGTGACGAGTTCGCCATGCGTCGCCTCGTCAAGGCGCGGTGTCGCAGCCAGAAGACCCGCCGTATAGGGATGTCGCGTGTCATGGAAAACGCCGTCGATCGCCCCTTCTTCCATGACCCGGCCGCCGTAGAGCACCAGCACACGGTCGCAGAGGCGGGCGATGACACCGAGATCGTGCGTCACGATGGCAACCGCCGTGCCCATATCGCGCGCCAACTCCGCCATCAGTTCCAATATCTGCGCCTGCACCGTGACATCGAGCGCCGTTGTCGGCTCATCGGCCAGCAGCAGCGCTGGTTTGCACAGCAGCGCCATGGCGATCATCACGCGTTGGCGCATGCCGCCGGAGAATTCGTGCGGATAGAGCGAGATGCGGCGGCGCGCCTCGGGGATGCGCACCCGGTCCAGCATCTCCGTGGCCTCTTTCAGCGCCGCCGCCTCCGACATGCCCTGATGCGCGGTCAGAACCTCGGTCAATTGCTGGCTCACCCGCATATAGGGATTGAGCGAGGTCATCGGGTCCTGAAAAATCATCGACATGACCGAGCCGCGGATGCTGTCGAGTTCCGCTGGTGGCCGGTTGAGGATCTCGTTGCCGCGAAACCGCACGCTTCCGTCCGCCCGACCGTTGCTGGCAAGAAGCCCCATGATTGAGAGCAGAATCTGGCTCTTGCCGGAGCCGGATTCACCGACGATGCCGAGGATTTCACCGGGCTCGACTTTGAAATCGACATTGTCGACGGCCGTCACCCAACCCTGCGGCAGCTTGAAGCGGACGCTCAATCCGTCGACCGCCAGCAGCGGCTGCGTCGCATCAGCGCTCATTGGGATCGAAGGCATCGCGCAGCCCATCGGTTATGTAGTTGAGGCAAAACAGGGTAAGCGCCAGGAAGGCACCGGGGAGCAGCAGCAGCCGCGCATCCGTTTCCAGGTTCTTGGCTCCGTCGGAAATGAGCGTTCCCCAACTAGCCGCCGGCGCCTGAACGCCGATACCCAGAAATGACAAAAAGCTCTCCGTCAGGATCGCTTCAAGCACGAGCAGGCTCGAATAGACGATGACGACATTGATCGAGTTGGGCGCCACATGCTGCCAGATGATCTGCCAGGAGCTCATGCCACCCGCCCGCGCCGCCTCGACGAACTCGCGGTTGCGCAGGCTCACCGCCTGGCCGCGGGCGATGACGGCGGGGGTCAGCCAAAGAGTGACGACGACGGCAATGAACAGCGACAGGTTGCGCATGCCGAGCCAATCGCCGAGGCTGACATTGATCATGATCACCAGGAACATGAAGGGGACGCTGAGCAGAATGTCGACGGCCCGCATCATCAGACTGTCGACGCGTCCACCGAGATAGCCTGCGGCGGCACCGTAGACAACGCTGATGAGGACGGAGGCGATCGCTCCCAAGAACCCCAGCGCCAGTGAGACTTGGCCGCCATCGAGAACGCGCAGGAGGAGATCACGCCCAAGATCATCCGTTCCGAATGGATGGATCGAGAATAGGTTGACAGGTGCAGAGATATTGTCGAAATCGGCGTCGTCCAGCGAGAACGGCATCAGATAGGGTCCGGCAAAGCAAGCGACCACGATGAGAGCCAGGACGCCGAGACTGAGAACCGCCAGTCTGTTCTGGGTGAAACGGTGCAGCGATGCGCGAAACAGGGAAAGCCCACGCCTTTGTTCCGGCAAATCGCCGATCTTTGCCACATCACTCATAGCTCACCTTCGGGTCCAGCCAGCTGCGCAGCAAATCGGTGAGGATGTTGGCACCGATGACGATGGCGCCATAGAACATCGTCACCCCCATCACCAGCGGGTAGTCGCGCCCGGTTGCGCCTTCGACGAAATAACGGCCGATTCCGGGGATCTGAAAGATCTGCTCGATGACGATGGAACCGGTAATGGTGACGGCCGTTGCCGGACCCAGATAGGCAACGACAGGCAGGATCGCCCCGCGCATCGCATGCCCCACGATCGTGCGCCGCGCGCCGATACCTTTGGCCCGCGCCGTGCGCACATAATTGCTGCGCAGCGTTTCGATCATGGAGGCCCGCATCAAGCGTGAAACATAGGCGATGCCGGGAAGCGCCAGCGTGACGATGGGCAGGACCTTGAATTGCCAGCTGCCGTCCCAACCGGCGATGGGAAGCCAGCGGAGGTCGAGGCCGAGCGTCAATTGCAGGACCGGACCGATCACGAAGATCGGGATCGCAAGACCGACCATCGCGATGGCGCCGGCGGTGTAGTCGATGCTTGTATTGCGGCGTAATGCACCGGCAATGCCCAGCGCCAAGCCGGCGATCGTCGAGAGGATCATTGCCCAGATGCCGACCTCAAGCGATGTCGGCAGGCCGATGGCGATGAGTTCCGACACATTGTAGTCGCGATACTTCATCGACGGGCCGAAGTCGAAATGCAGCACGCCCCATATCCAGCGGCCGAACTGCATCCACAACCGCTCATCCAGATGGAAGGCTCGCTCGACATTGGCGCGGATTTCATCCGGCACCCTGCGATTGCCGGAAAACGGCCCGCCCGGCGCCACACGCATCATGAAGAAGCTGATCACGGCCAGCGCGATCAGGGTTGGGATGGCGCCGATGACACGGCGGATGGCGTAGGTGAACATCGTCAGCAACAGGGCCGAGCAAGAAGACCGGGCAGCGCGTCCCTCGCCACCCGGCCTCTTCGCTTACTCGACCGACATGAAGCGGGTTGGATGCAGATCGCCCGGATTGTCCACCCACCCCTTCAATTTACTGCTGACCAGGTGGCGGTTCGGGCTCGAAGCGATCGGCGCGGTGAGATAATAGTCGAGCAGCGCCTTTTCCGCCTCGGCAAGCACCTTCCACCGCTCCTTCTGATCCGTGAGCGGCATGGCCTTGTCGAAAGCAGCCTCGAATTCCGGGCTCTTCCAGTGATAGCCGACCTCGGCGCGTGGATCCATATACGCAAGGAACGTCTCCGGCCCCGGGAAGTCGCCGATCAGATTGTCATTGAAGACATCCCAGCCGCCCGCATTGAAGGCGGCCAGCCAGCCGTCCCTGTCCTGCGCATTGACCTTGGCATCGACACCAAGAACCTGCTTCCACATGACGGCGATGGTTTCGGCCTGCTTCTTGTAGGCATCGTTCGTGCTGGACTCGATCGTCACAGACAACGGCTTGTCTGGACCGAATCCAGCTTCGGCATAGAGCGCCTTCGCCTTTGCGACACGATCTTCCTTGCTCATGCCGGCTTCGGCCACCTTGGGGGCGTCATAACCGGGGATCGGCACGACATAGCCGTAATTGACGACATAGCCGCCCTTCACCACCTTGTTGACCAGCGTCTCGCGGTCGATAGCCATGGAGAGAGCCTGCCGCAGTTTGATGTTGTCGAACGGCGCCTTGGTGATGTTGAAGCTGATATAGTTCGTCTCGGTTGAGGCGGACACATGGACCTGATCGCCGAACTCTTCCTTCAACTGATCGATCTGCGCCGTCGGAACATCCGCCGTCGTGTCCAATTCGCCAGCCTTCCACAGCTTGACCGCAGTGCTGTCGTCT
>CAZUAL010000179.1:0-8201 GCA_964618305.1 uncultured Dongia sp.
CCGGTATCGTGTCGCGCCTGCCGAGCGCCATGGGCCAGCTCCTTGAGCAGCTCTGGGCAGGGTCGATCTCGGGCCTCACGGTCGCCATCTTCGCCATCCTGGCCGTTGCGGTCATCGCCGGCATCGTCTTCTTCGAGCGCGCGCAGCGCCGCCTCATCGTCCAATATCCGAAGCGCCAAGTCGGCAACCGCATGTTCGGCGGCGAATCCTCGCACCTGCCGATGAAGCTCAACGCTTCCGGCGTCATTCCGCCGATCTTCGCTTCGTCCATCCTGCTCCTGCCGCTCACCGTTGCTGGCTTCTACGGTACCAGCGCCGATACGCCGGGCTGGCTCCAGGATGCGATGGCCTATTTCGGCCACGGCAAGCCGCTCTATATCGCGACCTATGTCCTGCTCATTGTCTTCTTCGCCTTCTTCTACACGGCGATCGTCTTCAACCCGGAAGAGACGGCGGAGAATCTGAAGAAGCATGGCGGTTTCCTGCCGGGTATCCGTCCGGGCAAGAACACGGCCGACTATTTCGACTATGTGCTCACCCGCCTCACCGTGATCGGCGCCGCCTATCTGGCTGTCATCTGCGCTCTGCCGGAGGTTCTCATCGCCAACTATGCCATGCCGTTCTATTTTGGCGGCACCAGCCTGCTGATCGTCGTCTCGGTGACGATGGACACGGTGGCGCAGATCCATTCGCATCTGCTGGCGCATCAGTATGAAGGCCTGTTGAAGAAGTCCAAGCTGAGGGGGCGGCGCGGATGAAGTTGATATTGTTGGGCCCGCCAGGCGCGGGTAAGGGGACGCAAGCCAAAAGGCTCTACGACCGTCATCATCTGGTTCAGCTGTCGACCGGCGACATGTTGCGGGCGGAAGTCGCCGCCGGCACGCCGCTCGGCGTCGAGGCGAAGAAGCTGATGGAAGCCGGCCAGCTCGTGCCGGATGCGATCGTCATCGGCATGATCGAGCAGCGCATCGAGCGCCCGGATTGCAAGGACGGCTTCGTATTGGACGGCTTTCCGCGCACCGAAGCCCAGGCGGCAGCGCTCGACGAGATGCTGGATCACCATAAGGCCAAGATCGACGGCGTCATCGAGCTCGCGGTCGACGAGAACGCGCTGGTCGAGCGCATCTCCGGCCGATATGCCTGTGCCAAGTGCGGCGCCGGCTATCACGACAAATTTCAGAAACCCAAGGTTCCGGGCGTTTGCGATTCCTGCGGTGGGACCGACTTCACCCGCCGCAAGGATGACAACGCCGAGACGGTCAAAGCCAGGCTGGTCGCCTATCGCCAGCAGACGGCCCCGATTCTGCCCTACTACAAGGCTAAGGGACTGCTGCACCAGGTGGACGGCATGGCTGAACTAGATGAAGTCACCACTCAGATCGAGCGGGTCTTAACGAAGATCAAGGCGTAATGCCTTGAATTCGTTAATAAAATAGAATCGCCGCAAATGCGGCCGGACGGTTGACGGGCGGGCATTTCGCCATATAATGCGCCGCTTCTCGACCCACCCGGCTGAACCCTGGGGTTCGGGCGTTTCGACTTGCGTTGATCGCATGATTTAAGGAGAGCCGACGTGGCGCGTATTGCTGGCGTGAACATCCCGACGCAAAAGCGGGTGGTCATCGCATTGACCTACATCACCGGTATTGGCCCGAAGAAGGCTGGCGAGATCTGCGCGAAGGTCGGTATTCCGGCCGAACGCCGCGTCCACCAGCTGACCGACGCCGAAGTCGGTAAGATCCGCGAAACCATCGACCAGGATTACATGGTCGAAGGCGATCTGCGCCGCCAGGTGGCAATCAACATTAAGCGCTTGATGGATCTCGGCTGCTACAAGGGCCTGCGCCATCGCAAGGGCCTGCCGGTCCATGGCCAGCGCACCCACACCAATGCCCGCACCCGCAAGGGCAAGGCGGTCGCGATCGCCGGCAAGAAGCAGGCGACGAAGTAATCTCAAGGATCGGACGATAAAATGGCGAAAGCTGCAGCAGCTGCACAGGCGGGTCGCGTTCGTAAGCGCGAGCGCAAGAACATCACGTCGGGCATCGCCCACGTGAATGCGTCGTTCAACAACACCATGATCACCATCACCGACGACCAGGGCAACACGGTTGCCTGGGCCTCGTCCGGCGCGCAGGGCTTCAAGGGTTCGCGTAAGTCGACCCCGTATGCCGCCCAGGTCGCTGCCGACGTCGCCGCGAAGAAGGCGATGGAGCATGGCGTGAAGACCCTCGAGGTCGAAGTGAAGGGTCCGGGTTCGGGCCGCGAAAGCGCGCTGCGCGCCCTGCAGGCCGCCGGCTTCACCATCACGTCGATCCGCGACGTGACGCCGATCCCGCATAACGGCTGCCGCCCGCCGAAGCGTCGCCGCGTCTAAGCAATTCGCGTTCCGGCGTCCCGCCTTCGCAGGCGATCGCCGGTACCGACCGCGACGTGCGCGGGAAGCTTCGCTTCCCGCCACGCGCGTTTTAGGACCACAGCAAAATCGGATCGCCGGTTCGGGTACGACAGAATGGTTCCCGGCCGGACTATTGGAAAGGATGCGACCCCGTGATTCAGAAAAACTGGACCGAACTGATCAAGGCGAACAAGAAGTTCGACGCCGCCGGTGACGGCAAGCGCGCCGGCACCCTCGTCATGGAACCGCTTGAGCGCGGCTTTGGCCTGACGCTCGGCAACGCGCTGCGCCGCGTCCTCTTGTCGTCGCTGCAGGGTGCTGCCGTGACGGCGATCCATGTCGACGGCGTGCTCCACGAGTTCAGCTCGATCCCGGGTGTTCGCGAGGACGTGACCGACATCGTCCTCAACGTGAAGCAGATCGCGCTCCGCATGGGCGGCGACGGTCCGAAGCGCATGCGTCTGAAGGCCCAAGGCCCGGGCGAAGTGAAGGCCGGCCAGATCGAATCCGGCCACGACATCGAGATCCTCAACCCGGATCTCGTGCTTTGCACCCTCGACCAGGGCGCCAACCTCTCGATGGAGTTCATGGTCGAAGCCGGCAAGGGCTATGTCCCGGCCGCCAACAACCGTCCGGAAGATGCCCCGATCGGGCTCATTCCGGTCGACGCCATCTTCTCGCCGGTCAAGAAGGTCGCCTACAAGATCGACAACAGCCGCGTCGGCCAGGTGACCGACTATGACCGACTGTCGCTCTCGATCGAGACCAACGGCGCCGTCACCCCGGAAGATGCGTTGGCGATCGCCGCGCGCATCCTGCAGGACCAGCTGCAGCTCTTCATCAACTTCGAAGAGCCGACCGCTGCCGTTTCCGAAGTGACCGCCGCCGAGCCGCCGTTCAACCGCAACCTGCTCCGCAAGGTCGACGAGCTCGAACTGTCGGTGCGTTCGGCCAACTGCCTCAAGAACGACAACATCGTCTATATCGGCGATCTGGTCCAGAAGACCGAAGCCGAGATGCTGCGCACGCCGAACTTCGGCCGCAAGTCGCTCAACGAGATCAAGGAAGTTCTCGCCCAGATGGGTCTCCATCTCGGCATGGAAATCCCGAACTGGCCGCCAGAGAACATTGAGGATCTGGCCCGTCGCCTGGATGAACCGTATTAAGACCGGGCCGTATTGAGATTAAGGCTGGGCCGGCCAAAAGCCGGCCCGGTTACTGGGTCATGGTGACCCGCCCCTGCCGCGCCTGAGACACATTGTTTTGCGCCGGTCTGGGATTGCCATCGGATCTGCTTCCGCCGCCGAGGAAAACCTCGCCGGCACGAGGTTGCAGGCCAGAAACGTGAAGGAGACGAAACCATGCGTCACGGTGTAAAGGGCCGTAAGCTCAATCGGACCAGCAGCCACAGGAAGGCGCTGTTCATGAACCTTTCGCAGGCGCTGATCAAGCACGAGCAGATCACGACGACCCTGCCGAAGGCCAAGGACCTGCGCCCCATCGTTGAGCGCCTGGTGACCGTCGGCAAGAAGGGTGGCCTCGCCGCCCGTCGTCAGCTCATCGCGCAGCTGCAGGACGAAAAGCTGGTCGACAAGCTCCTCACCACTCTGGCCACCCGCTACAAGAGCCGCGCCGGCGGCTACACCCGCATCCTGAAGGCGGGCTTCCGCCACGGTGACATGGCGGCGATGGCCGTGATCGAGTTCGTCGATCGCGACGTCAGCGCCAAGGGCCAGGATTCGGGCCCGAAGCAGGGCGCCGGCGAGGCCGAAGCGGCCTAAGCGGCAGCCAAGGATTGACTGGCGAAAGGGCGGCCTTGCGGGCCGCCCTTTTTGCTATCATCTAATGGCAGCGGCTTTTCGCCCCCTCTTTCGTCATGGTCCGCGCAGGCGGACCACCCACGAGTCTGTTGGCGCGGGGCGAGATTGCTGGCAAAGAAAGTCATGGGTGGTCGGCCTTCGCCGACCATGACGGTCGAATTCAGGACACGGGACGCTAGGCACTTCATGAAAACGATTTGGGCTGCCTTCTTCGCGCTTCTCTTGCTGACGCCGCTTCCCGCCGGGGCTCAGGAGACGGTGCCGCAATCGCAAGCGCAGATCGACCTGACCTTCGCGCCGCTGGTGAAGTCCGCCGGTCCCGCCGTCGTCAACATCTACACGCGCACGGTGGTGAAGGAACGGCAGACCTCCCCCTTCTTCGACGATCCCTTCTTCCGGCAGTTCTTCGGCGACCAGTTCAAGTTCAGCCAGCCGCGCGAGCGGGTGCAGGGCTCACTCGGTTCCGGCGTCATCGTCCGCCCGGACGGCCTCATCGTCACGAACAACCATGTGATCAACGGCGCCGACCAGATCCGCGTCGTCCTCAGCGACAAGCGCGAATTCCCGGCAACGATCGTGGCAGCGGAAGAAAGGCTCGATCTCGCTTTGCTCAAGGTCGATACCAAGGGCGAGGCCTTGCCGGTGCTGGCCTTGCGGGATTCCGACGATCTCGAAGTGGGCGATCTCGTCATCGCCATCGGCAATCCGTTCGGTGTGGGACAGACGGTCACGTCCGGCATCGTTTCGGGCGTCGCGCGCACCAATACGGGCATCGGCGATTTCGGCTATTTCATCCAGACGGATGCCGCCATCAACCCCGGCAATTCCGGCGGCGCCCTCATTTCGATGGATGGCCGTCTTGTCGGCATTCCGACCGCGATCTTCTCGAAATCCGGCGGTTCGATCGGAATCGGTTTCGCCATCCCCGCCAACATGGTGGCGGCGGTCGTGAAGGCGGAAGGCAATGGCGGCAAGCTGGTCCGTCCCTGGATCGGTGCCGCCGGCGAGGCGGTCACCAATGACATCGCCCAGAGCCTCGGCCTGCAGCGCCCGGTCGGTGTGGTGGTGCAGCAGCTTTACGCCGATGGCCCGGCCGAGGCTGGCGGCGTGAAGCCGGGCGACATCATTGTCGGGGTGAATGGCCGCGAGGTCGAGGATCCGGCGGGCCTGCGCTTCCGCCTGGCGACATTGCCGGTCGGCGAGAAGGCCACGCTGAATCTCATCCGCCGTGGCGAGCAGCTTGACCTGCCGGTCGATCTCATTGCACCACCCGACAAGCCGGCACCGGAGGAGGCCTTGCTGCAAGGTCGCCAGCCGCTCTCCGGCGCGCTCGTCATCAACCTGTCGCCTGCCGCGGCCGACGATCTCAGCATCGGCGTCTGGGAGGGTGTTGCCATCGCCAAGATCAAGCGCGGCAGCATTGCCGACCGTGTCGGCTTCGAGAATGGCGACGTGATCCTCAAGGTCAATGACCACGAGATCGGTTCGACCGGCGATTTGGCGGGCATCATGGAATCGACACCGGCACCCTGGTCGATCACCGTCAATCGCGACGGCAAGGTCAAGACCTTCGAGTTGGACTGAGGGGAACAGGACCTTGAGCGGGCTGTTCGAATCTCAGGCACCCAGGCCGCTCGCCGACCGTCTGCGTCCGCAGAAACTCAGTGACATCGTCGGCCAGGATCATCTGATCGGGCCCAACGGGCCGATCACCCGCATGCTGGCAGCCGGGCAGGTCTCCTCCATGATCCTGTGGGGGCCGCCGGGATGCGGCAAGACGACGCTCGCGAAGCTGTTGGCGGATGGGGTCGATCTCCATTTCGAGCTTCTCTCCGCCGTCTTCTCCGGCGTTGCCGATCTGCGGAAAGTCTTTGAGGCAGCGCGCGAGCGGCGGCGGATGGGGCAGGGAACGCTCCTCTTCATCGACGAAATCCATCGCTTCAACCGCGCCCAGCAGGATGGCTTCTTGCCTTACGTGGAAGACGGCACCATCGTGCTCGTGGGTGCGACGACCGAGAATCCTTCGTTCGAGCTCAACGCAGCGCTTCTTTCCCGCGCCCAGGTCTTCGTCCTCAACCGGCTGGATGCGGCGGCGGAGGAGCAGCTCCTTGCCCGCGCCGAGGAACTGATGGGTTTCCGCCTGCCGCTCAACCCGGAAGCACGCCAGGCGCTTCTCGAGATGGCCGATGGCGATGGGCGCTACCTTCTCAATCTGGCGGAAGAGCTCTTCCGCCTGCCGCCCGAGGTGGAGCTCGATCCCGCCGGGCTGTCGCAAGCCGTGCAGCGCCGCGCGCCCCTCTACGACAAGGCGCAGGAGGGGCATTACAACCTCATCTCCGCGCTCCACAAGTCACTGCGCGGGTCAGATACGGATGCGGCGCTCTATTGGTTTTCCCGCATGCTGGATGGCGGCGAGGACCCGCTCTATATCGCCCGCCGCCTCGTTCGTTGTGCCGTCGAGGTTGTTGGGCTGGCCGATCCGCAGGCTATTACCCAGGCCCTTGCCGGGTGGGATACCTACAAGCGGCTGGGCTCGCCGGAAGGCGAGCTGGCCCTGGCACAGGTCGTCATCTATCTCGGCACGGCGCCCAAATCGAATGCCGCCTACAAGGCCTATAACAGCGCCCGGCGCTCGGCCAAAGCCATGGGCTCCCTGATGCCGCCCAAGCATATCCTTAACGCGCCCACCAAGCTGATGCAGCAACTGGGCTATAGTGCCGGCTACGAATACGACCACGATGCCGAGGATGGGTTTTCAGGTCAGAATTACTTTCCTGATGGCATGCGGCGCGAGCGCTTCTATCGCCCGGTTGAGCGCGGCTTCGAACGCGAATTGCTGAAGCGGCAGGAATATTGGGAGAAGCTCCGCGCCAAGCGGCAGCAGGAGAGCAAGCATGCCAAGTCGGGCGCCGACGACGACCAGGATTAACGGCAGGGCGCTAAACTATCCGGTCTAGTCGAAGGGCTGGCGGCTTCCGCGCCGGTGATCGCGCGGCCAGGAATTTCCGGTCCGCAAATCATGCCAAAAGGCAAGAGCCAAGGAATGCACCGATGGCGGCATCGCCATGCAATATGGTGGGCTTGTCGGTCACCAATGCCTTGGCTAGGGTCCGGCGCAGATGGCTTGGCAATGTCCAGGCTCATCCCAATTGGGGGGTGTTCCGCCCCTGGGCAACAAGCCAATAAGGCAGGCCGGGCGGGCATGTGGGGTGGTGGCGGCCAGACCGCTGCAACAAGGCGAGTTGACGGAATGCAAGATTATCTGTCGCCCGAACGCGATCGAGTGGCTCTTATCACCATCGACGCTCAACGCGATTTCGTGCTCTCCAATGGACCAGCTGCCGTTGCCGGGTCGGTGGCGGCCGTTCCGCAGATGCAGCGCCTGACGCAGGCCTTCCGGCAATTGGGCGCGCCCATCGTGCACATGGTGCGCCTCTATCGCTGTAACGGTTCCAATGTCGATCTCTGCCACCGCGCGCAGATCGAAGCCGGCCAGCGCATCGTCATGCCGGGCACGCTGGGCTGTGAACTCATCGACGAGCTGAAGCGTGAATCTGCACAGCGCATCGAGCCCGAATTGCTGCTCGAGGGCAAGCTGCAGGAAGTGGGCCCCAAGGAATGGATCGGCTACAAGCCGCGCCTCTCGGCCTTCTTCCAGACACCGGTCGAGGAACATCTGAAGGCGCTGGGCATCAGCACCATCGTCATCTGCGGGACCGACTTCTCCACCTCGCCGCGTTCCAGCGTCTATGCCGCTGCCAATCGCGACTTCCGCATGGTCCTGGCGACCGATGCCATATCGGGCGCCACCGATATCGGCCTCAACGAACTGGCGCAGATCGGCGTCTATCTGATGGCTACCGAACAATTGCTCGATTGGCTGTCACGCAGCCGGCAAGCCGCCTGATGAATTTCCTTACCGGCCATTCGTCATGAGTGGCGTCAAGCAATACACCGTCACCGCGTCGGATGGCGATCAGCGC
>CAZUAL010000180.1:0-5707 GCA_964618305.1 uncultured Dongia sp.
CGCCGAACTCGGTTCGGAAGCGATCGAGTGCACCCACTGGGCCCTGGGTTCGGAAGGCACGGAGAAGCTGGCTCATGCCGTGGTGAAGCTCGCCGACGGTCAGAGCAACTTCAAGCCGCTCTACCCGGACGATATGGGCCTGTGGGACAAGACCCGCACCATCGCCCAGTCGCTCTATGGCGCGCAGGGCATCATCGCCGACAAGGCGGTGCGTGACCGTTTCGCCGAGTTCGAGAAGATGGGTTTCGGCCACTATCCGATCTGCATGGCCAAGACGCAATACAGCTTCTCGACCGACCCGAACCTCAAGGGCGCGCCGTCGAACCATGTGGTGCCGATCCGCGAGATCCGTCTGTCGGCCGGCGCCGAGTTCATCGTCGTCGTCTGCGGCGAGATCATGACGATGCCGGGCCTGCCCCGCGTCCCGTCGGCGAACCATATCCGCCTCAACGACAAGCTTGAAGTCGAAGGCCTGTTCTAAGCCTGGACCTCGATGCAAGCGAAAGGCCGGCGCAGCGATGCGCCGGCCTTTTTCTTTTTGAGAGTCTCAGCGCGCGCGATGTTCGCTAGGTGCCGCGCCAAAGATGCTGCGGTATCGCCGCACGAAATGCGATCGCGACGAATAGCCGGCAGCCTCCGCCGCGGAACTGATATTGGCCTGGCCGCTTTCCAGCAAGTTGCGGGCAACACGCATGCGGGCGCCGGCCAGGACTTCGCGCAATGAGGTGCCGTTCCGTGTCAGGCGGCGGCGCAAGGTCGAGGCGCCGACGCCGATTTTCTGAGCGATCCTCTGTGCGGTCCAGTCGCTGGTCGGGTCCGCCGCAATCATCCGTGTGACACATTCGATCAAGGTCAGATCGAATAGAGGGCGGGCCGCTGGATCGTTCCGGAGCAGCAAAAGCACTTCGTTCAGCCGATGCCTGGCAATCGCCTCAGCTTGATCGGAATCGGCAAGGGTCAACGCAGCATGGCTCAGGGCGTCGACAAGCGCCGACGTCAGCTTGACCTCGCCATCAAAATGCCGCCGATCGCCGGCGGGCGTTTCGCTGATGGCGAGAGCTGGCGGCACATCAAGAACCTGGACGCAGAGCGATTCGTAGAGCCCATGCTTTTCGTCCGGGATGTTGACCACATCAACCTTGATATTCTTGGGCAAGATGAAGACATGGCCGGCCGTGTAACGATTGCCATGGTCCCCGATCCAGAATTCCTTGGCGCCTCTGATGACGATGCCGATCACGGCATGGGGCGGCTCGAAGGCGGCGATGCGCTCGGCGGCAAAGCAGCAATAGGTGAACACTTGGCTGCCGTGGTGGTGCATGCCGGGTTGGCCGCCAACGCCGGTTGCCGGCGATGCGAAGGGGCGGAGCCGGGCCAGTAGCTGCTGGCGCAGAGCCTGCTGTTGGTTCGGATAGTTCATGGGAGGAAGCTTAAATCGGCTTCGATCCGGGCGGCAAATGCGGATTGAGCGTTTCCGGTACATATTTTGATGATTTCCGGCGCATCTGCTTCCCCCAGGACGGGCATCCTTTTCCGACCTGAAATCGACTGGAGGAATGAAATGAAGTCTTACTTGGCGGGATTGGCCGGCGTCCTATTGCTGGCGGCGGTGTCACCGGCCTCTGCCGCGGACGTAAAACTGTGGCGGCTCGATTGCGGCAGCATCCTGGTCAAGGACCTCAGCGCCTTTTCCGATACTTACGATTATGCGGGCAAGACGCGGACGCTTACGGACAGCTGCTACTTGATCAAGCACGATGCTGACTATCTGCTGTGGGACACGGGATTGCCGGCGGAACTCCTCAACGCCCCCCTGGATCCGAAAGCGCCGATGGCGCCAACCCTGAAGGTGACGCTGACAACACAGCTGGAAAAGCTCGGGCTGACGCCGGACCAGATCGGGCTTGTCGGCATCAGCCACTATCACTTCGATCATACCGGACAGGCCGCCGCATTTCCGAAGGCAAAGCTGCTGATGGGCGCGCCGGACCTGGCGGCGATGAAAAGCGATCCATTGCCATTCGCCGCGGTTCCGGCACATCTGAAACCCTGGCTGCAAGATGGCGCGCCGCTTGAATCCGAGGCTGGTGACAAGGACGTGTTCGGCGATGGATCGGTGATGATGCTATCAATGCCAGGTCATACGCCCGGCAGCTATGCGCTGCTGGTGCGGCTGGCCGAGACCGGACCGGTGCTATTGAGCGGCGATGTCGTTCATTTCGAGGAGCAGTTCAAGGTGAACGGCGTGCCGCCCTTCAATGAGGACAGGTCGGACTCATTGGCATCCATGGATCGGCTAAAGCACTTGGCCAAGACCTTGAAGGCCACCCTTGTCGTGCAGCACGACGCATCGGATGTGAAGAGGTTGCCGGCATTTCCTGCCAGCGCCGATTGAGGTGCAGCGATTGAAATGCTGAGAGGAGGGCCGGATCGATCGATCCTGCCCTGCGCCTTCAGGTGGCGGCTCGCCGGCGGTCGGTGGTCGTGCCGAATGGAAGGGCACCGCGCCGGCTCTCTTCCGAAACGAACTGCCTGTAGGTGACGGGTTCGAGCAGGTTCAGAAAGGCCGCGTCCGTTCCTCGTTGATCCGCGAGGCAGATTTCCTCGATGCAGTTCTCCAACGCTCGCTGCCAATCCGGCCGCTCAAGCTGCAGCAGCGCGCGGCTGCTCGTACAATCAAGCTCCGTGCGGCGTGCCGGTGCACCGGTCACGCCGAAGCGGTTCGGCGTAATGGGGATGAGTTCGGCGGGCGGCTGATAGGGCGCTGCCTGCTTCAAGGCATGCCCCGCGAATTCAAACCAGGTCGCGGCCGGCGCACCCGCGAAATGCAGGATCCTTCCGCCGGAGAGTTCCCGCTCGATCAGGGCCATGCCAACACGTCGCAGCGCTGCACAGAGTTCGCGCACCGGTGTGGGGCCGGAGATGTGATCGTTTGGGACATGAATGCGGCCGCCGCGACGCCCAAGTGAGAGCATCGTCCGCAGCATGTTGTGGCCCTTGGCGCCGAACAGCCAGCCCGTGCGCAGAATGGCGTAGTCGGCGCAATGCGCGCCCACTTCCGCCTCGCCGGCAGCGATGGCCTGGCCAAAGACGCTCACAGCATCGGGACGGTCAGTTTCGAGATAGGGCCTGCCTTTGTCGCCGGCGAAGACTTGGTCGGAGGACAGGTGGAGTAGCGGAATGCCGCATTCGCCAGCGACCTCAGCAAGGTCACCAACCGACCAATGGCTCCGCGCCTGGGCCATAACACGGTGGCTTTCGGCCAAGTCGGGCGAACTGTAGCCGATCGTATTGACGATCAGCGCCGGTGCGAGGGCTGTGATATTCCGGCGCAAGCGCTCGATGTCGAGGATGCCGAGCTCAATCGCGGTCATCTGGCGCGCTTCATAGCCGGCTGGCCAGAGCATCTCGTCCAGTTCCTGCGCCAAGACAGGGTTCCGGCCAGCGATCAGAATGAGCTTGCTAGCGTTCATGTGCGGCTCCACCGGTCTATCCGGAGCGTTTCAGTCGGTAACCAAAGAATACCACTCACTTCGCTCGCAGAAAAGCCGCGCACAGAAATATTACAGTAAAATCAATAGGATAAAGAGAAAATTTGCGACAATTGCCGTAAAGGCAAGAAGGGACGAAAAAGGCCGCCGAAGAATGCTCTCCGGCGGCCTCGTATCGAAAGTAATGCGCGTCGAAATCAGGACTTCGGAGCGCGGGCACCGATGCAGGCGGCGTCGTAATCATTCCAGCGCAGTTCCGAATGGCGCCAGTAGTCCAGCGTCGGGGCGGTGCCGCCCGCCGCGGCGACATCGACATAGTCGCCACCGAGCAGATCGGCGACCGCCGGGTCCACGGCAACGGCCGCGTCGCCCTTGAAGACTGCGTCGGCAGTCGCCGTCTTGGCGCCGGCGAGGGTCGTCATCGCCTTTTCGGCATTGCCGCAAAGGCCCGACACCTGCATATGCGTATCGAATTGCGGTTCGACAGCGCAGGCGGTCAAGGCGAGGGCGCCCAGTACGGGCAACAAGATCTTCTTCATGCGACTACCCCTTCAATTGAAAACTTGGCCGGCAGCCAAACCGCACGCCTATCGTGCAGGCCCCCGATTCCGGCAAAACCGTTCAACTGAGGATCAAATCATAATAATAGGTTAACCGCAAGGCTCGAACTGCCCCATTCAGGCAGTTTGGCGACGCCAACCGCTTGTCACAAAATGGCTATTTCTCCTTAGAAGACCAGATGCTTGGCCTGCTGAACCTGTGCCAAACCCTGGACCTGTTTGAGGAGAACAGGGGGAATCGGCCCGTCAATCTCAACCAATGCGATTGCGTCCTTGCCCGGCGCCGAACGGCCCAGGGCAAAAGTGGCAATGTTGATACCATTGTCGCCCAGCAGGGTCCCCAGCTTCCCGATGAAACCCGGCTTGTCGTCATTGGTCACATAGAGCATGTGGGGCCCAAGTTCGGCGTCGATCTTGATGCCCTTGATCTCGACAACCCGCGGGCGCTGGTCGGCAAAGAGGGTCCCGGCGATCGAGCGGGACCAGCGTTCCGACTGGACGGTCAGGCGGATCAGGGTGTGATAGTCCCCCTCGCGGTCGTGCTTCACCTCGGTCAGATCGATATTGCGTTCCTTGGCGACGATTGGGGCGTTCACCATGTTCACGCTGTCCGAGAGAAGCGGCTTCAGCAATCCCTGGAGGATGAGCGCGGTGAGCGGGCGGGTGTTGAGTGCCGCGACCTGGCCCTCATATTCGACGATCACCTTCATGATCCCGGTTTCCGTCGCCTGGCCCGCGAAGGCGCCGAGCTGGTCGGCAAGCTTCATATAGGGCCGGAGCCTCGGCGCTTCCTCGACCGTGACCGACGGCATGTTGAGCGCATTTGTGACGGCGCCGTGCAGCAGGAAATCCGACATCTGCTCGGCCACCTGGATTGCCACATTGAGCTGCGCCTCGGTCGATGACGCACCGAGATGGGGCGTGCAGACGACGTTGGGGTGCCCAAAGAGGATGTTCTCCGTGGCCGGCTCGGTCGGAAAAACGTCGAGGGCCGCCCCCGCCACATGGCCGGTATCGAGGGCCGCCTTCAAATCCGCCTCGACGATGAGGCCGCCGCGGGCGCAATTGATGATCCGGACACCGGCCTTGCACTTGGCGAGCGCCGCCTTGTCGATGAGGTTGCGGGTCTGGTCGGTCAGCGGCGTGTGCAGGCTGATGAAGTCGGCGCGGGCCAGCAGGCCGTCCAGATCGACCTTCTCGACGCCAAGATCGACAGCGCGTTCAGGGGAGAGGAAGGGGTCGTAGGCGATCACCTTCATCTTCAGCCCTTGTGCGCGGTCGGCGACGATGGAGCCGATATTGCCGCAACCGACCAAACCCAGCGTCTTGGCGTAGAGCTCGACACCGACGAAGCGGGACTTCTCCCACTTGCCGGCATGGGTCGAGGCGTTCGCTTCCGGAATATGACGGGCGAGGGCCATCATCATCGCGACCGAATGCTCTGCGGTGGTTATGTTGTTGCCGAACGGCGTGTTCATGACGCAGATGCCGCGGGCGGTTGCCGCCTTCACGTCGATATTGTCGACGCCGATGCCCGCACGGCCGACGACCTTCAGGTCTTTGGCGGCGGCAATGACATCGGCAGTCACTTTGCTGGCAGACCGGACGGCGAGACCATCGAACGCCCCGACTTGAAGATCGAAGGCACCAAGGACC
>CAZUAL010000180.1:5717-8169 GCA_964618305.1 uncultured Dongia sp.
CCATCGAACTCGCCGATGATGGCGGCGAGTTCCTTGGGCTTCATGCCGGTCTTCTCGATAACTTCGATGCCACGCTCCTTGAAGATCTGCACGGCGGCGGGTGACAATTCATCGGAGATAAGGACTTTGGGCATGATCAGGCTTCCTTGGCGATGGGTGCGGCGTTGGCTTTGACGATGGCATAGGCCCAGTCAAGCCACGGCAGAAGGACGGCAACGTCGGCGCGATCGACGGTTGCGCCGCACCAGATGCGGAAACCCGGCGGTGCATCGCGATAGGCGCCGACATCGAGCCCGACCCCTTCCTTTTCCAGCAGGCCGACGATGTCCTTGGCGACTGACTGCTGCCTATCCTTGTCTTGCGACGTGAACCATTGATCCTTGATCCGCAGGCAGACGCTGGTGCACGACCTTGTCGCCGGGTCCACAGCTAGGAAATCGGCCCAATCCGACTTGGCCGCCCAATCTGCAATCTCGCGCGCATTGGCTTCGCTGCGGGCGATGAGGCCCGGCAGGCCGCCGATTTCCTCGGCCCAGTTCAGCGCATCGAGCTGGTCTTCGACGCACAGCATCGACGGCGTGTTGATGGTCTCGCCCTTGAAGATGCCTTCGATCAGTTTGCCATTCTTGGTCAGGCGGAAGATCTTGGGCAGCGGCCAGGCCGGCTTGTGGCTTTGCAGGCGCGCGACCGCGCGGGGCGACAGGGCCAGCATGCCATGCCCGCCTTCACCGCCCAGCACTTTCTGCCACGACCAGGTCACGACATCGAGCTTCGTCCACGGCAGATCCATGGCGAAGACGGCCGATGTTGCGTCGCAGATGGTGAGGCCCGTGCGGTTGTCGGCGATCCAGTCGCCATTCGGCACGCGTACGCCGGATGTCGTGCCGTTCCAGGCGAAGACGATATCGTCCGCCGGATCGATGTCCGATAAGTCCGGGAGCGCGCCATATTCCGCGCGGCGCACCTTGGTCGGCAGATGCAGTTCGTTGATGATGTCGCCGGCCCATTCGTCGCTGAAGCTTTCAAAAGCCAGCACGGTGATGGGGTTGGGGCCGAGCAGCGACCACAGCGCCATCTCGACGGCGCCCGTGTCCGATGCCGGGACAATCCCTAAGCGATAATCGGCCGGGATGCCGAGGATGCGCCGCGATTGTTCGATGATGGCGGCAAGTCTGTCCTTGCCGGCTTTCGAACGGTGCGAGCGGCCGAGTGTCGCCGTCTTGGGGTCGCGATTGTCGAGGAGGGTGGGGTTCCAGCCGGGGCGCTTTGCGCAGGGTCCCGACGAAAATAGCGGCCGAATCGGCCGCTGGAGCGGTCTGGTCATGGCGTTCCTTCCAAACGCTAGCGCTCCGTTGGGGGAGCGTGGCCCACGGCCGATATGGCGCATGGGCCGATCCGTGTCAAGGTGGGAATGAAAAGTGTCGCTTTTTGAACGGTTGGGAAGGAAGCAATGGCGCGGCGTTTCGTTCTTTGCCTTTTGCCCGTCGCTGCACTAGCTTGCGGCCTGATGGTTCCCGCGGTCCGCAAGGGTCAGGGAATAATAGGGAACGCGGTGCAAGACCGCGGCTGCCCCCGCAACTGTGAGCGGTGAGCGCCCGCCGAACGAGCCACTGGAATGCTGCATTCCGGGAAGGCCGGCAGGGCGCCGAGATCCGCAAGCCAGGAGACCTGCCATCATCCGATGTAACTCATGTGACCGGGCGGCGGGCCCGGCGGAGGCTGATGATGACTCTTGCTACCTATCAAACCTGCAATGCTGACGAACTGCGTGCGTCTCTGGCGGCGCTCGACCGCGTGGCGCACGAACCCGTGCAGATGAAGCTCCTGGCCTGGATCATGGGACTTCCCAATGATCTTGACCCGGCTTTGGCGGCGCGGCTTGTCCTCGGCGGAACACTCGACGATGGCGCCGTCGTCGCGCCCCAGAAGAACGGCATTTCGGCTGCGTTGCTGAAGCTTGTCGAAGTAGTTGCAGATTATCCGCGCGAGAGATTGGCGCGGATGACGCGTCGCCGTTCGGCGCTGAACTGATCCGCCGTCACCGGACGAGATGCCCTAAAAGAAAATTGGCGCCGGTCGAAACCGGCGCCATTCTGCATCCCGTAACCGGTGCGGCTTACTTCAGCTTGGCAGCGATCTTGGCGACATGTTCGCCCTGGAAGCGCGCCATGCCGAGTTCCTGCTCCGAAGGCTGACGGCTGCCGTCGCCATTGGCGATCGTGCTGGCGCCATAGGGCGAGCCACCTTTGATTTCATCGACGCCCATCTGTGCGGCGCACGAGTAAGGCAGGCCGACGATCACCATGCCATGATGCAGCAAGGTAGTGTGGAACGACAGGATGGTGGATTCCTGGCCGCCATGCTGCGTCGCCGACGAAGTGAAGACGCTGCCGACCTTGCCGATGAGCGCACCCTTGGCCCAGAGGCCGCCGGTCTGGTCGAGGAAGTTGAG
>CAZUAL010000181.1:0-8140 GCA_964618305.1 uncultured Dongia sp.
GGTACATACCGCCGCTCTCGCCGATCCAGGGTGCCGCAGAAGCGGGGAAGATCGGCTGGGACGGGGCGCTGCCCGATCTCTCCAAGCTGCGCATTCCGATGAAGTATCTCGCCAACCTGCTCACCGCCGGAGATGAAAAGCCGGTTGAGCTGGCGCTGAAGCGCATGATGGCGATGCGCGCCTTCATGCGCGACCGGCATGTCGAGGGCAAGGAGAGCCTAGACGTGGTCGGGCAGGTGGGCCTCACGCGGGCCGAGATCGACGACATGTATCGCTATCTCGCCATCGCCAATTACGAGGATCGCTTCGTGATCCCCAGCACGCACCGCGAATATGCAGAGAACACGTTCGATTTGCGTGGCGGCTGCGGCTTTTCCTTCGGCAACGGCTGTTCGGACGGCGCCACCACAGCGAGCCTCTTCGGGCAGAAGCCGAAAGCCAAGGCACCGAAGGAGAATGTATGATGCAAGCCGCACCGAATCTCACCTTGCGCTCCATCGGCTGGCTGCTCACCTATCCAGAGGCCGATCTGGTGGCGGCACTGCCTGAGTTGCAGCAGGCAATCCACGCCGAAGGACAGTTGGGCCTCTCCACTGAGAACGGCTTGTTCCGATTCACCTCGTCGCTGGCCGGAACCGAGCTCATCGAACTGCAGGAAAACTATGTCGGCCTTTTCGACCGGTCGCGCCAGGCATCGCTCCATCTGTTCGAGCATGTGCATGGCGAATCGCGCGATCGCGGCATGGCGATGGTGAACTTACGCGACATTTATGCCGCGGCTGGGCTCTTCCAGCAGGACGGCGAATTGCCGGACTATCTGCCGATGTATCTCGAATATCTCTCGATCCTGCCGCGCGAAAAGGCGAAAGCCGGCTTGAATGATGTCGGGCCGATCCTGCAGAACCTGCACCGCGAGCTGGTGCGGCGCGACAGTTCCTACGCCGTCCTGATCGCGGCACTCCTCGATATCGCCGGCTTGAAGACCTTGAAGACCGATGGTGTCGAGCGCGAGGCCCGCGACGATACGCCGGAAGCCATCGACCGTGCCTGGGAAGAGCAGGCGGTGGCCTTCGGTCCAGACAATGATCCAACGAGCGAGTCAGGTTGCGGCCGCGCCAGCGCGATGGTCGCCCGCATGAACGCTCAAAATGCCACGCCCAGTCGCAAGGGAGATGCGGCATGACTGAGTATCTCTATCATCTCGTCTTCGGAATCTATCCTTACGCGGCGCTTAGCGTCTTCCTGATCGGCAGTCTGGTGCGTTTCGACCGCGAGCAATATTCCTGGCGGTCGGGGTCGAGCCAGATGCTCAGGGCCAGCCAATTGCGCTGGGGTTCGAACTTCTTTCATGTCGGCATCCTGCTGCTGATGGCCGGCCACGCGGTCGGGCTCCTGACGCCGCATTGGGTCTATACACTCTTCGTGACGGTCGAGCAGAAACAGCTCCTCGCCATGGTGGCGGGCGGCATTTTCGGGACGCTCTGCTTCATCGGCCTCACCATCCTTATTCATCGCCGCCTGACCGATCCGCGCATCCGCGCCACCTCGTCGCGCATGGACATCGCCATCGTCCTCTTGATCTGGGCGCAATTGGTGCTGGGCCTCATCTCGATCTATTATTCCGCCCAGCACGCGGATGGCGGTGTCATGCTGGTGCTCGCCGAATATTGCCAGCGCCTCGTCACCCTGCGCGGTATCAATGCCGAAGAGATCGCAGGCCTTTCCTGGGTCTACCAGGCGCATCTCTTCCTCGGCTTCACCCTGTTCCTGCTCTTTCCCTTCAGCCGCCTCGTGCATATCTGGAGCGCGCCGGTCTTCTACGTGCTCCGGCCCTATCAGGTGGTGCGTCGCCGCTCGGCGAAGAAACTGTCATGAAGGCGGAGATCAAGGCAGGCGTCCTGCCTCAGGATGAGATGCCGGAGCGCGTCTGCGTTGACGGTGTCGAGATTCCCGAGACCGAGATCGCCCGCGAGATGCAGCACCATCCGGCAGGGAGTCTCGCCGAGGCGCGGCACCTCGCCATCCAGGCGCTGATCGTCCGGCGGCTGCTCTCCGCCGAGGCGGCTCGGCGCGGGCTCGGCGCGGAGGAAATGGCGGATGATGATATCGGTGACGATCCGCGCATCGCCCGGCTCCTCGAGGCGGAGATCAAGACGCCAGAGCCGGATGCAGAAACCTGCCGCCGCTATTTCGACAACAACCGCCGGCAATTCGATGAGCCGGAGCTTTATGACGCCAGCCACATCCTGTTTGCTTCGCCGGCGGATGAAACGGCGCAGCGTCAGGCCGACCTTCTGAAAGCGCAGGACCTCATTGCGCGCCTTCAGGCGGCGCCGGAACGCTTTGCCGAACTGGCGCAGGCGCATTCCGCCTGCCCGTCGCGCGACCAAGGCGGGCAATTGGGACTCGTTTCGCGCGGGCAGACGGTGCCCGAATTCGAGACCTATCTCTTCAGCCTCGCTCCCGGCGAGCTATGCCCGTTGCCGGTCGAGACACGCTACGGCGTTCATATCATCAAGCTCGACCGCAAGCTGCCGGGAAACCCGGCGCAGTTCGAGGATTGGCAGAGCGAAATTGAGGCCCATCTGCGGCGGCAATCCTATCGCATGGCCCTGCGGCAATATCTGCTGCTTCTCGCCGGCGCCGCCGAGATCGAGGGTTTCGACATGGAAGCGGCGCATTCCCCCTTGGTGCAATAGATGGCTGGCGCGAGATTGGTTGAGATCGAGCAGGAGCGGCAATCCACGCGGCGGATCGCTCTCTTCGAATACGGATTCCGTCCCTTCTTCCTGCTGGCGGCATTCCACGCCGCCATCGCGGTTCCCGTCTGGGTCGGCCTCTGGCGCGGCGATGTTGGCTGGCAGCCGGCCATGCCGGCCAATCTCTGGCACGGGCACGAGATGCTCTTCGGTTTCGCCGTCGCCGCCCTCGCGGGTTTCATGCTGACGGCGGTGCCGAACTGGACGGGGGCAGCGGCCATCCGCGGGCCGCGCCTGATGCTGCTGGTCGGTGTCTGGATGGCGGGCCGGATAGCTTCGTATCTGCCGTGGCCGGGACTTTTTGCCGGCATCGACATCGCCTTCCTGCCGCTGCTGGCCCTGGTGCTTGGTCCCGGCATCCTCATCCGCAACGGCCGACGCAACGGTATTCTCGTCGCCATCCTGCTGCTGCTCGCTGCCCTCAACAGCGCGGTCCATTTCGATGGCTGGGGCTTCGCCTCCCTCTCCGGCAGCTGGGCGCTGCAAGTTGCCGTGGCGGTCTTTGCGCTGCTCATCGGCATCATCGGTGGCCGCATCGTGCCGGCCTTCACCCAGGGCGGCATGAAGATGGCCGGCGTCTCGTTCGTGATCGAAGGCAATCGCGCGCTTGATATCGCCGCCATCCTTTCGCTCGTCGCCAATCTCGCGGCGACTGCGCTTCAATTGCCGGGCGCGATCGCCGGTGCCGTGGCGCTTGCTGCCGGATTGTGCAACCTCGTGCGCTACATGCGCTGGCAGGGGTGGAAGACCTGGTCCGTGCCGCTGGTCTGGGTGCTCCATCTCGGCTATGGCTGGCTGGTGGTGGGATTGATCCTCTCCGGTCTTTCCGCCGCGTTCGATCTGCTGCCGGCGACAATGGCGCTTCATGCCCTCACCGCCGGGTCGTTCAGCACGATGATCGTCGCCGTCATGAGCCGCGCGTCTCTTGGCCATACCGGGCGGCAACTCGTCGCCAACCGCCGGACGGTGGCGGTCTATCTGTTGCTGAGCCTTGCCGCCCTGCTGCGCGTGCTGGCTCCTCTCACCGGGGAATTTCAGCTTCCTCTCATTGAAAGTGCGGCCCTTCTGTGGTCGGGCGCCTTTGTGAGTTTCGGCGTGCAATATCTGCCGATCCTGCTGCTGCCGCGCCCCGACGGCCGCCCCGGCTAGTTCCCGGCGTTCAGCTGAGGAAAGCCACGCCCAGGCGATAGGCGCCCCAGGCGGCCAGATAGGCCAGCGCCATCATGTAAAGGAACATGACGAGCGGCCACAGGCGGCTGTTGGTCTCGCGCCGCACGACCGCGAGCGTCGAAAGGCATTGCGGGGCGAAGACGTACCAGGCGAGCAGCGACAGCGCCGTCGGCAGCGGCCATTGCGCGGCGAGGATGCTGGGCAGGGCCATGCCCACCGTGTCGGCGGCACTCACGGCATAGACGGTGCCGAGCGCACTCACCGCGACTTCGCGCGCGGCGAGGCCCGGAATGAGTGCGACGACGATCTGCCAGTTGAAGCCGATCGGCGCGAAGAATCCGGCAAGGTTATGCCCGATGATCCCGGCCAGCGAATAATTGATCGCCGGATCGCCGGCACCCGCGGGTGCCGCCGGAAACGAGCAGGCGACCCACATGATGATGGATAGGCTGAGGATGATCGTCCCCGCACGGCGCAGGAACATGCCGGCGCGCTGCCTGAGGCCCAGAAGGACGTTGGCGGCGCGCGGCAATTTGTAGCTCGGTAGTTCCATCAGGAAGGGTTCCGCCATCTGCCGCCAGACCAGGCGCTTCATGATCGCGGCGACGATGAGTGCCGAAAGGATGCCGGCGGCGTAAAGGCCGAACATGACGAGGCCCTGCAGCCCGATGCCGCCCCAGAAGCTGCGGTCGGGGATGAAGGCCGAGACCAGCAGCGTATAGACCGGAATGCGTGCCGAGCAGGTCATCAGCGGCGCGACCAGGATGGTCGTCAGCCGGTCGCGCCGGTTTTCGATGACGCGCGCGGCCATGACGCCCGGAATGGCGCAGGCGAAGGAGGAAAGCAGCGGCAGGAAGGCGCGGCCATGCAGGCCGGCCCCACCCATCAGCTTGTCCATGAGGAAGGCGGCGCGCGCCATGTAGCCGAAATCCTCAAGCAGGATGATGAAGAAGAAGAGGATGAGTATCTGCGGCAGGAAGACCAGCACGCTGCCGATCCCGGCGATGATGCCGTCGGCAAGGAAGCTCTGCAGAAGGCCGGGCGGCACGATGGTGCGCACGGTCGCGGATGCAAGATCGAAGAGAGCTCCGATCGCATCCATCGCCGGCGCCGCCCAGGCAAAGACCGCCTGGAAGATGAGGAAGAGCAGGGCAAGGAGAATGGCAAGGCCGAGCACCGGGTGCAGCAGCACGCGGTCGATGCGCGCGGTCAGGTGCTGGTCGCCTGGCTTGAAGGCGCACTGGCGCAGGATGCGCTCCGCCTCGCGATGCGCCGCGCGGATTTCGGCGGCACTCGGCGGCGCCCATTCGTGACGGTGCCGGTCATGGAGGGGCAGATCGCGGTCGATGGCGGTGAGAAGCCCGTCGATACCGCCCTTGCGCACGGCGACGGTCGGCACGACAGGCACGCCGAGTTCATCGGACAGGCGTTGCAGGTCGATCTCATAACCCTGGCGCTTGGCGATGTCGGCCATGTTGAGCGCCAGGATCATCGGATAGCCAAGCTGCTTCAGTTCCAGGAACAGGCGCAGGAAGAGCCGCAGGTTGGTGGCATCGGCAACGCAGACGAGCGCGTCCGGTGCCGCGTCGCCCGGGCGTTGTCCCAGCATCACGTCGCGCGCCACCGCTTCGTCGGGGCTCCGGCCGCGCAGGGAATAGGTGCCGGGCAGGTCGAGGATGCGCACCTCGCGGCCCGCCGGGGTGATGAGGCGGCCTTCCTTGCGTTCGACCGTGACACCGGCATAGTTGGCGACCTTCTGCCGGCTGCCGGTCAGCGCGTTGAAGAGCGCGGTCTTGCCGCAATTGGGGCAGCCCACCAGGGCGATGCCGGTTGCCTGCTGCATGGGCGCGCCTTGTCAGCTTTCCGGCACGACCAGCACGGCGGCCGCATCCCTGCGGCGCAATGCCACCAGCGCATCATCGAGGCGCACCGCCATCGGGTCGCGCCCCACCGGCCCCTCGTGGCGCACTTCGATGCGCGCCCCTTCGACGAAGCCCATTTCAAGGAGGCGCCGCTCAAGCTCCTCCCAGGCGAGCGGGCCGAGTTCCGGCGGCTCGAGCCCGACGATGATGCCGCGCCAGCCCCTTCCACAGGCGCTGAGGCGCCGGCTCGGGGCGGCGGCCTGGGCCTGCTGCATGTCTTGGCGCGAAATCATCAGGTCGATCAGATACTTGGCCGGTGCCCGTCGCACCCGCGCGACAGCGCATCCTGCCGACACTAATTCTCATTTCCAAGCCGCTGTTTGTCGCAGCTTTGGATGGCAAAGCCGCCCCGGTGTCCGGTTCCTGGTGTCCAGTCCTCGGGGCGGCCTTCCAGATCAGGATTTGAGGTCGACCCACTTCCCGGATTTGGCTGAGCTGACGATGCCGTGCAGCACCTGCTCGATTTCCATCGCCTCCGGAATGCTCGGATAGGCCTCGCCCTTGCCGGCGAGCGTTTCCAGCAGCAGCGCCACCTCGATGATCTTCAGATCGTTGAAGCCGATGCCATGACCCTTGGCGGGCGAGAACTTGCCGTAGAAGGGATGCTCCGGCCCGATCGGGATGCGGCGATAGCCGTTGGCCGCCGCGTCGTCGCTCGTCCGCGTATAGAGCTGCACCTCGTTCATGCGCTCATGGTCGAGCAGAATCGAGCCTTCGGTGCCGAAGATCTCGAAGGCGAGGTGCGCCTTGCGGCCCCAATGGGCGCGGCTGGTGATGAGCGTGCCCATGGCGCCGTCCTTGAACTGCACCAGCGCGTGGGCGGTGTCCTCGTTCTCCACCTTGCGCATCTCGCCAGTCGTGGCAACGGCCGAGCCATCGCGCTTTTCCGTGCCGTCGCCGGCGGCTGGAACGGGGCGCTGCTCGATGAAGGTCTTCTGGTCGGCGACGACGCGGGCAATCGGGCCGACGAGATCGCGCGCCACGCTCACAAGGTGCGAGGCCAGATCACCCAGCGCCCCGAAACCCGCCGTGTCGAGCCGGCAGCGCCAGGAGAAAGGCGTCGTCGCATCGGCCATGTAATCCTCGTCGCAGATGCCATGGAAATAGGTGACGCGGCCGATAGCGCCGTCGGCAATGAGCTTCTTGGCATAGGCGATGGCGGGGGAGCGCAGGTAATTGTAGCCGACCAGGCTCTTGCCCTTGGATGCTTTCGCGGCGGCGACCATGGCCTCGGCGCTCGGCATGTCGGCCGAGAGCGGCTTTTCGCAATAGACATGCTTACCGGCCTTGAAGGCGGCGATGGCGATGTCGGCGTGGAGTGCGTTCGGCGTCGTGATGGCGATGAGTTCCACCGCCGGGTCGGCGACAAGCTCCTGCCAGGAACCGAGCGCTTTTTTGAACCCGAAGCGCTTGGCCGTCGCTTCAGCTGCGGCAAGGTTGATATCGGCAATGGCGACAAGATCGACGCCAACCGACGAGCCGAAAATCAGCGGCGCGGACTGGAAGGCCATGGCATGGGCCTGGCCCATGAAACCCGTTCCAACGATGCCGACGCCGATCGATCGAGACATGTGAGACTACTCCCGCAGATAAGAAAAAAACCGGCGGGCATCATAGCCCGCCGGTTCAGTTGTAGGGACACTGGATTTAACGGATGCCTTGCTTGCTGAGGTTCAGCACCGTCGCGGCATCGTCCTTGGTGATGAACGAGGGACCCGTGCGGACCGTATCGGTCGGGAAGGTCCCGTACATCGCCTTCGTCGTCAGGAACACGACCGGCAGATAGCCCATCATGTACTGCTGATTGTCGATGCCGAACATCATTTCGCCCTTGTCGATGGCCGTGAGCACGTCCGGCGACAGGTCGAAGGTGCCGAACTTCATCTTGGAGAGCGTGCCGAGGTCGCGCAGCCGGTTGAGGATCGGCGAGGCGACGGTTGGCCCGAGAGTGAGCAGGCCCGTCGCATCCGGATGGGCGCTCAGATAGGCTTCGACGCGGCCGGCGGATTCCGTCGGATCCATCGTCGTCGCCAGGACTTCGACCTTGCCGCCGCTTTCCGCGAGACCGTCGGTCAGGCCCTGGCAACGCTGGTCGAGGCTGACATTGCCGACTTCGTGGTTGATGCACACGGCCTCCTTGACACCTTCGGTGCCCATGAGCTTGCCGGCGCGCTTGCCGTTCTCATATTCCGAGCCACCGCCGACATAGAGGTCGAGACCCCATTCGACTTCCTGGTCCTCGCCGGAATCGATGACGACGATCGGAATGCCGGCATCCTTGGCGCTCAT